>CAZQYU010000284.1:0-4774 GCA_964597585.1 uncultured Thermoanaerobaculia bacterium | reverse complement strand
GTGGCTACATGGCGTACGTCACCGGAACCTCGAAGTACATCCAGGACATCCATCCCGAGGACGTCTACTGGTGCATGGCCGACATCGGCTGGATCACCGGACACTCTTACATCGTGTACGGCCCGCTGGCGCTGGCTGCTTCCTCGGTGATCTTCGAGGGCGTTCCGACCCATCCGGACGCCGGCAGGCCGTGGCGTGTTGCGGAAGAGCTCGACGTCAACATCTTCCACACTTCGCCGACCGCGATCCGCGCCCTACGCCGCGTCGGTCCGGACGAGCCCGCCAAGTACAACTACGACTTCAAACACATGACCACTGTCGGCGAGCCGATCGAGCCCGAGGTCTGGCGCTGGTACTACAAGACCGTGGGCAAAGAGAAGGCCGTCATCGTCGACACCTGGTGGCAGACCGAAACCGGCGGCTTCCTGTGCTCGACGATCCCCGCGCTCCACGCGATGAAGCCGGGCAGCGCCGGACCCGGAGTGCCGGGGATTCACCCCATCATCTTCGACGATGACGGGAAACCCCTGCCTGCGGGCTGCGGGAAAGCCGGGAACATCTGCATCCGCAACCCGTGGCCGGGTTTGATGCAGACGATCTGGCGGGATGACGACCGCTTCGTCATGCAGTACTACCAGCGCTACTGCAAAGACCCGAAGAGCACGGACTGGCGCGATTGGCCGTACTTCGCCGGCGACGGCGCGGTCGAGGCGCCTGACGGCTACTTCCGAATCCTTGGTCGCATCGACGACGTGATCAATGTCGCCGGCCATCGTCTCGGGACGAAGGAGCTCGAGTCGGCATCCCTCATGGTCCCGGAGGTCGGCGAGGCCGCAGTGGTCCCGGTCGCGGATCCCATCAAGGGCAGAATTCCCCACGTCTTCATCTCCCTCAAGCCTGGCATCGAGGCGAGCAAGGAGATCGAGCAGAAGGTGATGGACAAGATCGCTTCCGAGATCGGGCCGATCGCCAAGCCGGGACGCGTCTGGATCGTGCCAGACATGCCCAAGACACGGTCCGGCAAGATCATGCGACGTGTCCTGTCAGCGGTCGCGAATCGTCAGGACACGGGTGACGTGACCACCTTGGCCAATCCCGAGGTGGTCGAGAAGATCAAGCAGCTCGCCTGACCGCGGTGAGCCGCCGTTGCTTCAGGCCGGGCCCTCTGGGCCCGGCCTTCCTCGTTATCTGTCGGCATGGCAGTGGCCGGGCTTTACCGAGAGTGCTACTTTTGAGATTGGGGTTCCATGTTTCGAGTCATCACTGAAGGAGCCGAGTTTCGGGAGCACGTCCTTCTGAAGGACGGGCAGGGAGTGCTGCTGCGACCTGGCACTCACGAGGACCTTGCTGCCGTCCGCAAGCTGTTCCAGGCCACCTCGGTCGACAATCTCCGCATGCGGTTCATGGCCAGCATCTCCGAGGTGCCCGAGTCGACCCTCAACGACATGTGCGGAGGCGACTTCTCGGAACGGGGATGCCTGCTCGCCATTACCGGCGACGACGAGGAAGAGCGCGTCGCCGGAATCGGCAACTACATCGGCCTCGGCAACGGCAAGACGGCCGAGATCGCGTTCCTGGTCGCCGACGAGTTCCAGGGACGAGGCATCAGCACTCTCCTGCTCGAGCGGCTCGCCGGCCTTGCCGCAGGCCACGGGTATGTCGAGTTCGAGGCCGACGTTTTGTGGGAAAACCAGGCGATGATGAACGTCTTCAAGAGCTCCGGTTTCGAGCTCCACCGGGGTGTTGAAGGCGGCGTCGTCCACGTTGAGCTCCCGGTACGAGGCGCTCTCGCCCTCCACGAGCGCGGCGAGCTGCGCGAGAGGATTGCCGTCGCCAACTCCCTGGTTCCTCTCCTCCGACCTCGGACCGTGGCCGTCGTCGGCGCATCGCGCGACCCGTCCGCCATCGGCAACATGGTCTTCCGCCACATTCTCCACGCTCCCTCACACGGGACCGTATACCCGGTCAACCACGAGGCGGAGTCCGTTCATGGCGTTCGTGCCTACCCGACCCTCTCGCAGCTCCCCGAGCCGGTTGATCTCGCGGTTGTCGCGGTCCCCGCCGACAAGGTCATCGGGGTCGCCGAAGAGGCCGTTCGAGCCGGAGCCAAGGGCCTGGTGGTGGTCAGCTCAGGTTTTGGTGAGGCCAGCGACGAGGGGCAGGAGCGGGAGCGCCGCCTGGTCGAGCTCGTCCGGGCGCACGGCGTGCGGCTGATCGGTCCCAACTGCCTCGGCGTCATCAACACCGATCCGGACGTCCATATCAATGCCAGCCTCGCGCCGGCCATGCCTCTGGCCGGGCGGGTGGGTTTCTTTTCCCACTCCGGGGGGCTCGGCCTCGTGATCCTCGAGCACGCCGCACACCGCGGCATCGGGTTCTCGACCTTCGTCTCGGCCGGCAACAGGGCCGATGTCTCCGGCAACGACCTGCTCGAGTACTGGGAGGAGGATCCCAAGACCGACATGGCCCTCCTCTACCTCGAGACCTTCGGCAACCCGCGCCGGTTCGTACGCATCGCACGACGCTTCGCGCATCGCAAGCCGATTCTCTGCGTGAAGAGCGCTCGCAGCGCTGCGGGACAGCACTCGGCATGGGGAAGGTCGCGAGGGACCTTTGGTAGCGAGTCCGAGGTTGAGGCGCTGTTCCACCAGACGGGTCTGATTCGAGCGGAGACCCTGGACGAGCTCTTCGATGTCGCCGTTCTGCTCGCACACCAGCCGCTTCCGCGAGGCAACCGGGTCGCGATCGTGTGCAACTCGCGGGGTGTGGCGACGCTGCTCGCCGATGCGTGCACCGCTAACGATCTCGTTCTGAGCGGACCAGCAATCGTCGACCTCGGCTCCCTGGCGACACCGGAGTCCTACCAGACGGCGGTGCGTAGCGCGCTCGAGGACGACGAGGTCGACGCACTGCTGGTCACCTTCGCCTGTGTCGGTGATGGCGAAGGCGAGCCGGCAGCGAAGGCGATCTGCCGCGGGTACCTCGAGGCCCGGGCAGCGACAACCGTCGGCAAGCCGGTCCTGCTGTGCATGATGGGCCTGGAGGACGGACTCGGGCTGACGCCTGCCTGCCATGGTGAGGATGAGACGGAGGGGCCGGTCTTTCCGCTCTTCCTCTTCCCCGAGTCGGCGCCTCGAGCGCTGACCAAGGTTGTCCGTTACGCCGCCTTCCGCCAGCGCAAGCTCGGCAGGCTCGTCTGGTACGAGGACGTCGATTCGGGCGCGGCGCGCCACCACGTGAAGGAAGCCCTCAAGGAACCTCCGGATGAGACCGGACTTGTCTGGTTGAGCGGCGACCCGGCCTCTCGTCTTCTCCGACACTTCGGCATCGCGACCGGCGGCGAGGCTGCAGAGGATTCCCACGAGATCACCTTGGAGATCCGCTCCGATCGGTTCTTCGGCCCTCACATCGAGCTCATCGGACCCCAGGGGCCACCTGTCGTTCGCATTACGCCGCTTTCCGATCAGGACGTTGAGGACACCGTCGCCAAAGCGGGTGTTCCTGCCGGGTACGCCGCTCCTGAGCTGCTCGGGCGCGTCTCGCAGCTGATCGAAGAGCTTCCGTGGATTGCGGCGATGCGGGCTCGTCTGACCTTGCCGCCCGCCGACGGACCGGCGTGCTCGGTGGCTGACGACGTTCGCATCGGCTTCCACCCCGCGCAACTCGCGCCCAAGGACCCGGTTGGATGAGCCCAGGAGGAACCCGTGCTCATACGTGAGATCATGCACCCCGATCCGATTACTGCTGCGCCCGGAACGACGCTGCAGGAGGCCTACGGGACCATGAACGACCGTGGTGTCCGCCATCTCCCCGTGGAGGAGGCCGGACGGCTCGTCGGTATCGTCACTGATCGCGACCTGCGATTGGCGACAAGCACTTTGAGCCCGACACCGTTCCCATCGTCGGCCACTCTCGATCAGGTCATGCGCAGCCCTGTGCACACCGCCGACCCGCTCGATCCCGTGGAGAACGCCGCGCGCACGATGCGCGAGCTCAAGATCGGTTGCCTGCCGGTGCTCGAGGATGGCCGCCTGGTCGGCATCGTGACCGGCATCGACCTTCTCGACGCGATGCTGAGGCTCACCGGCGTGTACCGCCCTTCCGCTCGACTCGAGGTCCGCCTGCCGGATCGCCCGGGCGAGCTGGCTCGCCTGACCGCGATTCTCGGCCAACAACAGGTGAACATTCAGTCGATCCTCAGCTACCCGGATCCCAACGGCCATTCGCGACTCGTTCTGCGGGTTTCGTCGATCGACACGCGGCAGCTTGCGACCGCGCTGTGCAAAGCCGGCATCGAAGTCGTCTGGCCTCCACACCACGCATGCCAGTAGCGATCTACCACCCCGAGTACGCGAAGTACGCCTTCGTAGGTGATCACCCCTTCAGTCCGCTCCGTACCGAGATGGTGCTCGACCTGCTCGAGGTACTGGGGCACCATATCGAGACGGTCAGTCCCGAGGCGGCGACCGACGAGGAGCTGCTCCGGGTGCACTCGCCGGAGTACGTCGAGGCGGTCGCACGCGCCAGCTCGAGCGGTGGTGCGCCGATCCCCGAGTACGGGCTCGGAGCCCCTGACAATCCCATCCTGGGAGGCATCGACACCGGAGCCCGCCGGGTCGTCGGCGGCACGCTCCTCGGTGCCCGGATGATCGCCGACGGACATGCGCGGCGCGTCCTGCAGCTCGGTGGCGGACTTCATCACGCGATGCCGTCGCTCGCGTCCGGGTTCTGCCTCTACAACGACCTTGCCATCGCGATCTCGGAGCTCACCGGG
>CAZQYU010000283.1:0-4780 GCA_964597585.1 uncultured Thermoanaerobaculia bacterium | reverse complement strand
TGAGATGGCGGCCACGCTCCTCCTCGAATTACAAACCGAACGTTCGTTCTATAACGTATGTCCAACTCATCGACCTGTCAAGACCCGGGATGCTCGACGGTGTGGGCTGAGGCACTCGCCTGCTGTTCTCACCATCTCCCTGCTGCGGGTGCCGGTGTGCCGGCCATCGCCGGCCCTGTCGCGACTCAAGGCCTCGTTGCTCAATGACTCAGCGCTGACCGGCACCTCGGCGCCCTCGTGACGTGACGTGGGAACAAGTGCAGGCGAGCCCGGTGGCACTGCGATCGAAGCGAACGGTCCGAAGGCCGCCGATCAGCTCCCCGACGATCCGAACGCCTCACGCATAACTGCGAGCGTCCGCCGCAAGCGTCGACGGTCGTCGGCGTTCGGCGAGCGGCCTCGCTCGAGCCGCCGGTCGATGACCTCCTCGAGCTCGCGGGCGAGCTCGCCGAGTCGGGTCAGCCCCATGGTGGAGCCCGCCCCGGACAGGCCGTGGAAGAGCATGCGCAGCTCGGCGGCCCGCTCGGGATCCCAGCTCCCGGTGCCGAGCTCGTCGAGCAGGGCCTCTGCACGGCCGAGCCTCTCCGGCACCTTGGCTCGGTACTTTTCACGTGCCTCGGCGAGCTCGGCGGCGAAGTCCGTCAGCCTACCCTGTGGGTCGGTCGGGCCCAGCGCCGGCTCGAGGGCGCGCAGGAGACGCTCCGCCTCCACCGGCTTGGGCAGGAACAGGTCGGCGCCGGCTTCCGCCGCCTCGCGAGCGTAGCGGCTGGTTCGATACACCGCGCTGAGCAGCACAACGCGGGTCCGCGCCAGGTCCGGATCGGCCTTGACCCGCCGACAAACCTCGAAACCGCTCAGACGTGGCAGAAGCACGTCGCACACCACCGCTGCGGGCCGCTCCGCCTGGATCGCGGCCAGCCCGGCCTCGCCATCTGCAGCCCGCACCACCCGCGATCCCGCCTGCTCGAGCACCAGCTGAATGAGGTCGCCGACCTCGGCCGTGTCCTCGATCACCACCACCACGCTCATGAATGCTCCCCCCTCACGACGTACTCGGGCAGACGGACCCAGAAGGTGGTCCCGACGCCAGTCTCGCTGGTGAAACCAATCCTACCGCCGAGGCGCTCGATGATGCCCTTCGAGATGGCGAGCCCGAGACCGGTCCCACCAGCCCGGCGGGTGTCGGAGCCGTCGGCCTGGACGAACCTCTCGAACAGCTTCGGCTGGAACTCATCAGGGATACCAGGTCCGCTGTCGGACACCGCGACCTCGAGCTCGCCTTCAACGCGCTCCAGCGAGATCCTCACCTCGCTGCCCTCGGGCGCGTACTTCACGGCGTTCGACAGCAGGTTGGCAAGCACCTGCTGGAAGCGCTCGCCGTCGACGTCGACCAGGGCACCGCCGAGCTCGCCCTCGCATCGCAGCTCGACCCCGCACGTCCGACCGTAATCCCGGTGTGCGGCGACCGCGTGCTCCACCAGCGGCGCCAGCTCGGTCGCCTCTCGATGGAAGCTCATCCGCCCCGCGCCGAGGCGGTCGAGGTCGAGAAGGTCGTTGACCAGACGCAACAGCCTGCGACCATTGCGCTCTGCGAGCTCGAGCATCCGTCTCGCCTCGCCAGGTATGGCGCCGGCAACGCCGCCGAGGAGCAGGCCGAGACTGCCAAGGATCGAGGTCAGCGGAGTGCGCAGCTCGTGACTCACGGTCGAGACGAACTCGGTCTTCATCCGTTCGATGCTGGACCGCTCGCTGACGTCGCGAACCACCAGCTGGACCGCGGGCTGGCCGTCGAACTCGAGGCCGGTGATCACGACCTCGGCGTCGAAGCCGCGACCCGTCGCGTCCAGCCACGCCTCCTCGTGCGCGGTCATGCCGATCCCCGTCCGCAGCACCCCAGAAACCATGCCGAGCGAAGCGTGCCTCTCCTCCGCGGCGAGAAAGTACCCGAGAGGGCGGCCGACAACCGGTGCCGCAGGCTCCCCGCCGAGCAGACGTTCACCGGCCGGGTTGACGAACACGACGACGCCGTCGCGGACCACCACGATCGCGTCGAGGGACAGCTCCACCAGGCGCCGGTAGCGTTCCTCGCTTGCCTCGAGCGAGCGCTGAGCCGCGAGCCGAGCCCGGATGTCGCGGGCGACCCACACGAAGCCTCGCGGCGAGTCCCCCCGCAGTACGGGTGCGAGCGAGATCTCGACCGGAATCGTCGACCCGTCGTCGCGGCGGAGCACGGACTCGACCAGCGACGTCTCGGCGCCGTACCGGGCGGCGCTCAGCCACACCGCGGCCTCCTCCTCCGAGGAACCCAGCAGGCGACGGGCGTTGAGCCCGAGTGCCGCGTCTTCGTCCGCCAGGCCGAGCAGCGCGAGCGCCGCCGGGTTTGCCGCCCGTACGACGCCGCTGTCGTCGAGCACCATCAGGCCCTCGTCCATGCTGCGCATCACCGCGTCGATCGAGTCCCGCGAGACGGTCGTCTCGCGCAGTCGGCGGGTCATCTCGTTGAACGAGCCGGCAAGGCTCCCGATCTCACCGCCGGCCTCGACCTTGACCTCGCCCTGGAAGTCGCCTTCGGCGACGGTGCGGGTCGCGGCGGTGAGCCGTGCCAGTGGTCGCACCACTTCATTCACGGCGACCGCAGACAGCGCGGCGCCGAGCAGCAGCACCGCGAGGCTGACCACGAGACTACGGGTGACGTAACGCGAGCGCTCCTGCTCCAGCCGAGCCAAGGAGAGGTCGATGTGGAGCCCACCCAGCAGCCGCTCGCCGAAGCGGATCGGCCGGGTCACGCTGACCAGCCCACCCCCGACGCGCGTCGCACGTGCCGAGCCGGTCAAGATCGCATTCCGCACGCCGTCAGCGACCAGGGCCTGCCGGTTCGGGTTGGCCACGGTTCCGTCGGTGAGGATGCGCATGTCGTCGTCGAAGACAAAGGCATCGACCACGTCGTCGCGCTCGCGCAGCTCGCCGAGCAGGGTGCGCAGCGCGCGCACGTCGAGGTTGGCGAGCGGGTCGGTGGCGGACGAGGCGACGAACGCCGCGAGCCCCTCCGCCCGCTCGCCGAGCTCGTGCCGAAAGGCTGCGCTCACCTGGGCGAGCGTGAAGACGACCAGCACCGCCCACATCGAGAGCAGCAACAGCGCGTTGAGCAACAGGAATCGCCACCGGAGGCCGAGCCGGGAGGTCCACCCCGTCACGGGTCCGGCTCCGGCTCGCCCTCCAAGTCACCGCCGAGGGCCTCGAGCAGCGGCTCGAGGCGGACATAGAAGGCCCGCACCCCGCCTGGCAGGCGATCGAAGCGCTCCGTGCCACGGAACCGCGTGAGCGCCAGCCGACCCCGCTCGTCATTGTGCATCTCGAGCAGCGCCCTCTCGATCGCGTCAACCGTCTCGGGCGCCAGATCGCGCCGCACGCAGACCACGTTGCGCGGCACGTCAACCGTGCGCGCGACGATTTCAACCTCGCCGGAGCGGGCGCCGACCATCTCACCGTAGTAGTCGGCGTTGAGGGCGGCGGCGGCCACCTTGCTCTTCAGCACCCAAACGGTGGAGCTTTCGGCGTCGCCGGACACCACGTAGCCGATCCGATCCGCCGGCACAGCCGCCGCCGGGTCGTCGAGGCGTTCAAGCCGATAGCCGAGCGCCTGCAGGGTCGCACGCGGAAGGAAGTAGCTGGCCGTCGAGAACGGCTCGCCGAACGCAATCACACGTCCGCGGAGGTCGTCGAGCGTTCGAACGCCGCTGTCCTTGCGCGCGAAGATCACGCTGTGATACTCGGCGACACCCTGCTTCGACCGCGTCAGCAGCGGTACGGCGCCCGATCTCCGGGCGACGAATGCGGCCGGAAGTGGGCTGTCGATGTACACGTCGATGTCCCCCGCCCGCAGGTGCTCGGCCATTGCGCCAACCGAATCGACCACGACCGAGCGCCCGACACCGATGCCGACCGCACCCAGGCGAGCGGCGAGCGCCTCGGCGAAAGGCTGTAGGATCTCGTACTCCTGACCCGGAGTCAGCGAGACCGAGCCCAGCGTGACCACTCCCGTGGAGAGCGGCGTCGGCGTCGCCACAACCGCCGCGGATCGCGGCCCACAGGCCGTTGCAAGCAGCGCGACGATGCACCCGACCCAGGCGCGCGCGCCCCGCATCTCCGCGGTTCCCGCCGCTCTACCGGCCCAGGCGCTGCCAGATCGCGCGGACCGCGGCCGGCAACGCCATCGGGTCGAACGGCTTGTGGATCACGTCGACCGCGCCGAGGTCCCGCAGGCGGGCGGTCTCGAGGGGGTGGACCTTGGCAGTGAGCATGATGACCGGAAGGTCGCGCCCCACACTGCCGGAGTGCAGCCGTTTGAGGACGCCGGGACCGTCCATCTCCGGCATCATCACGTCGAGCAGGACGAGGTCGGGGCGGCACCTGCCGATCGCCTCGAGAGCGGCGGCTCCGCTCGCACACGTCTCGACCTCGAATCCCCCGACGCGCTCCAGTGCCAAAGCCGCCACCGCGCGGATGTCGCCGTCGTCCTCGACCAACAGGATACGGCGCAGGGCTGTGGATGTGTCCATCACGTGGGAACTCTACACCAGCATCGCAGGTCGCAGCGCCTCTGGAGGCCTGCAACCTGCGATGCTCTGGATTCGCTGCTCGAGTCGCGAGGATTCGTGCAGCGAATCCTCAGCGCCGCGTGCCGCAGAGCCCCACGCTAGGAGTGTGTAGCTCATAGATGGATGATGGATTTCGGAGCGCCATGAAGGGCCTGTTGAGGCGCATTCGAGGAGCAGTACTC
>CAZQYU010000282.1:0-4793 GCA_964597585.1 uncultured Thermoanaerobaculia bacterium | reverse complement strand
CACGCTTGGCTGCAGGTCATGACCGGTTCACTCGAAGTCTCCGGAAACGAGCTCGCCGAAGGGGATGGGCTCGCCGTCAGCGGCGTGGACGACCTCGTTCTCGCCGGACGCCCCGGCGGCGCGGAGATCCTCCTCTTCGACCTCGCGTAGCGTCGCGCGCCGCCAAGCTCCGTGAACGGGCTCCACGGCGCGCGCTGCTCAGGATGCGCTGCTCGCATCCCGGGGGGGATTCTCCCAGCTTCGGTGCCCGAAGCGCGGCGGCTCTCGCCTCGCGAGCCGGAGTGTCCGTGTACCATCGCATTGAGCGGGCGGGTCGGGCCTCGGGCAGCCCGCGGGAGGACGCGAGGTGGCTGAGGCAGCGAACGAGCTCGTCGCGGTGGTCATGGCGGGCGGCGTGGGGACCCGGTTCTGGCCGCTGTCGACCCCGGAGCGGCCCAAGCAGTTCCATGCGCTGGTGGGAGAACGCAGCCTGCTCCAACTCACGGTCGACCGGCTCGCCGGGCTGGTGCCGCCGGAGCGCACCCTCGTGCTCACTCAGCGCGCCTTCGTACCCCTGGTGCGGCAGCACCTGCCCCTGCTTCCGGCGGCCAATGTGATCGGCGAGCCTGCCCGCCGCGACACCGCGGCGGCGGTCTGCCTCGGCGCGATGCTCGCGCGGCGGCGGTACGGCGACCCGGTGATGCTCACCGTCTCCGCCGACCACCTGATCGCGCCGGTCGAAGCCTTCCACCGCACGGTGCGTTCTGCCGCCCGGGCGGCGCGGGCTGCCTCCGCGCTCTACACTTTCGGAATCCCGCCGACCTCGCCGGCGACCGGCTACGGGTACCTCGAACTGGGTGCACGGACCGGCGTGGACGACGGGATCGAGCATTACCGTCTCGCGCGCTTCCACGAGAAGCCCGACCCGGTCACGGCGCGAACCTACCTCATGGCCGGGACCTACCTGTGGAACTCGGGCATGTTCGTCTGGACGTGCAGCACGATCCTGGCGGAGCTCGCGCGCCACCTGCCCGGGCACCTCGAGGCACTCGAGCCGGCGCTCGCGGTCGACGGCACGGGGGCGTGGGAGGCAGGCCTCGCGGCGGCCTTCGAGCCGCTGCCGCGGATCTCGGTCGACTACGCGATCATGGAGCGCGCCAGCGATGTCCGCTGTGTCCGCTCGGTCTTCGCCTGGAGCGACGTCGGGGGCTGGGTCGCGCTTGGCGAGCACCTGCGTGCGGACAGCTTCGGTAACCGCCGCCACGCCCGCCTCCACGTGCTCGACGCCGAGGACAACCTGGTCTTCGCCGAGGACCCCGACGAGACCGTCGCGCTGGTCGGCGTTCGCGACCTGGTCGTTGTGCGGGCCGGCCGTCGGACCCTGGTCGTCCACCGCGACCGTGCCGAGGAGGTCAAGGCGCTGGTGGAAGGCATGCTGGAGCAGGACGGCGACCCGGACCCACGCGCTCCGCGTTAGGCCCCTCGTGTTTCAGTCCGCGCTGTCGGCGGTCACCCGGTTGCGGCCCGCGTTCTTGCTCGCGTACATCAGACGGTCGGCTCGGGCGACCACGTCGGAAGCCGTGTCCCCTGCTCGTGCGAGCGTCGCACCGATCGACACGGTCACCTTGACAGGCTCCCCCTCGTGCATGACCTGGGCCGAGGCGACCAGTCGGGCGAGGCGTTCGCAGAGCCCACCGAGGCCGCTCATCCCCGGGTCGGCGAGCAGGACCACCAGCTCCTCTCCGCCCCACCGTGCGACCGTGTCGGAGCTCCGCAGGGCGTGCTTCAGGGTCTGCGAAACGAGCCGCAGGACGGCGTCGCCGACTGCGTGGCCATGGGTATCATTGACCGCCTTGAAGTGGTCGATGTCGATGAAGGCAACGCCGAGCCCCCACCCGTGCCGCTCCAGCGCGCCGATGCGGGCGTCGAGCTCCAGCTCCGCGAAGCGCCGGTTACCGACACCGGTGACGGTGTCGAGCAGGGCGGCGTCCTCGAGGCGAGCGATCTCCTGCGCCGCAGCCACCGCTGCGGAGTCGTCGCTGAAGACTTCGAGCGCACCCACGACACGGCCGTCCGGCGCCTGGATCGGCGCGATTCGGGTCCGCACGGGAACCCGGTGGCCGTCGCGATGGCGCAGAAAGACGCGCTCCTCCCTGGCCGCAGCGTCGCGCATGGCTGCCGCCGCGGGGCAGTGCTCGGTCGAGCACAGCGGCCGTCCCTCGTGGTCGACGTGGGCGAGCAGGTTGCCGGAGCAATGGGAGCCGATCACCTCGTCCGCGCGGTAGCCGGTGAGGCGCTCGGCGCCCTGGTTCCAGTAGGTGATGCGACGGTCGAGGTCGACCAGATAGACCCCGTCGTAGAGGTTGTCGATCAGCTCCTTGAAGAACTCTGACTGGCGGTCGATGGGTGAGCTCATGGCCGCGGTCTCCTTCGCGGTCTCCGGGTCTGCTTCCAGGGTAGCGCACGGATCCCTGGAACCGGGACCGGGCGCGTCACCGGTCCCGGTCGAGGGCGACGGCGGATCCGTTCCAGCCTTCCGCGGAGCGGGCGACCACGGCCGACGTCACCAGGTCGCCGCTGCCGTTGAGCACCGACCAGCACATGTCGAGGATACGGTCGACCCCGAGGATGCGATCCCCTCGACCGGAACGCCGACCATGCCCAGAACCGTCCTCGGCACGTTGAGCCACATCCGACCGGCTCGGTCGAGACCGAGACCAGGCGACCGACCGCACTACTGCCGTCGGCGCCGAGGTTGACCGCGACCCCGGCGGCGGCACCGAGTGTGAGGCCGAGCAGGATCCGCGTGTGCGGTGCCATGGCGCCGGACGCGAGCGCGCTCCGTTGGCCACGTCAATTCGCGTAGAATGCACCATGGCGGCGCCCCGGCGGCGCTGCCGGGGGGTGAACATGCGCAGCAGCTCACGCATCGCGGTGGTGGCAACGGCCCTTGCGGCGATCCTCGGCGCCTGCGCGACGACCGTGACCCGTGTCCCGGTCGAGGAGCAGATCGACCTCTCCGGGCGCTGGAACGACGTCGACAGCCAGCAGGTCGCGCGCGACCTCGTCCAGCAGTCGCTCGACACCGCGTGGGTCGAGAACCACCTCGAGGCGAACGGCGCCAAGCCCGCAATCATCATCGGGGACTTCCGCAACAAGACCGCCGAGCACATTCCGGTCAAGACCCTGGTCGCCGATCTCGAGCGCACCTTCATCAACTCCGGCCGGGTGACGGTCGTCGCCTCGCCCGAGGAGCGCGAAGGGGTGCGGGCGGAGCGCGAGGACCAGCAGCGTTACGCGGCCGAGGAGACGGTCAAGCAGTGGGGCCGAGAGCACGGCGCCGACTACATGCTGCTCGGCGAGATCAACGCCATCTCCGACCGCGAGGGCAAGGACGAGGTCAAGTACTACCAGGTCGATTCCTACCTGGTCGACCTCGAGACCAACGTCAAGGTGTGGAGCGGCTCCACCAAGATCAAGAAGTTCGTCGGGCGCAGCTCCTACCGGCCGTGACCAGCGCCGGGTAGCGGGCGGTGACGGGATGCGCGTGCTGAGCCGCCCGGGGCATCGCGGAGTGCGGGTCTGCGCCGCAGCCGCGTTCCTTGTCGCCGCCGGCTGCGTCACCTACTCCGCCACCAACCTCGCTCTCCGACCCGAGCTCGCAGCCGGCCGGTTCAACCATGCCCTTGCGAGCATCGGGCGCGAGACCGGATCCACCAACCGTCTCCTCAGGCTGCTCGAGCAGGGTCAGGTGCTGCACCTCGCGGGCCGCTTCGCCGAGTCCAACGCCGTCTTTCAGCAGGCCGAGGACCTCGCTGACGCCCTCTACTCCCGCAGCGTGTCCCGGGCGGCGGTGTCACTGATCACCAACGACACCACGATCAGCTACCGCGCCGAGCCCTTTGAGCTGGCGATGGTGCCGTACTACCGCGCCTTCAACTACATCTCCCTCGGCGAGTGGAGCGAGGCGGTGGTCGAGGCCCGCAAGGCCTCCGAGCTGCTCGCACGCGCGGCCGAGACGACCCTCGCCGAGATCGGGGACACGGCACCGGAGGGTCCCGAGCACAGGATCGGCGACAATGCCTTTCTCCACTACCTCGCCGGCATGCTGTACGAGTCGAATGGGGAGACCAACGACGCCTACATCGCCTACTCGAACGCCGCGCGCGCCTATGTTACCGACGCCGCCACCACCGGCATCGCGCCGCCGCCATGGCTCGCTGCCGACCTCGGGCGCACCGCCCGGCGCCTGGGGTTCGCCCGCGAGCTGGCCGCCCTCGCCGAGGAGCTGCCGTCGGTCTTCTCCGCCGGGCCCGCACAGGAGTCTCCGGACGCCGGCCACGTGGTGCTGATCGTCGAGTCAGGCTGGGTGGCGCACAAGGACCAGGTCGTCCTCAACCTCCCGATCCTGTCGAGCGACCACACCTCAGACTCCGGCCTGTGGGCCGCGGAGCTTGCGGTGCGCGCGGGTCCGGGCTGGGTGGTCCCGACGTCCGCGCGGGTCGACTACTGGCTCACCGTGGCGATGCCGACGATGGCGCCGCCGCCACCGGGAGAATCGGCGACAGCGAGGATCTCGGTGCCGGCGGCAGCGCCGGTCGCCGCCGTTCCGGTCGACGACCTCAGCCGCCGTGCACTCGCGACCTTCTCGGCGAAGCGCCCCAAGATCCTGGTCAAGACCATCGTGCGTGCGCTCACCAAGTACGCCGCGACGCGGGCCGCCGAGCGGCGCGACGAGGTCGCAGGCGTCTTGGTCAACATCTTCGGAGCCCTCACCGAGAGGGCGGACACGCGCAGCTGGCTGACCCTGCCCG
>CAZQYU010000281.1:0-4811 GCA_964597585.1 uncultured Thermoanaerobaculia bacterium | reverse complement strand
ACAACGCGATGATGGCGGCGGTGCGCTCGCGGGAGATCCTCGACGCGGTCGAGGCCGAGGTCGGCGAGCTCGCGACCTATTAGCTCGGCAATCCACAGAGGTACAAAGACACAAACAGCCCCCGCGCGCCCGAGCATCGGACTGAGAGCGCCCCGAACGCGGAGGCTCAGAACGACCCTGCGATCGAGCTGGCGATTGCCGAGAGTCCTCACTGATAGTCGTCATTCCGGATCCCGTGGACGCGGCTGCCGCTGTGTTGTCGTCACAGCATGGAAGACCCACATTGTATGAACAGCAGCGAGCACCGAGAGAGTCGCAAGGCTCTCCTTTTGAGAGGATCACCATGCGCGGAGGATTGCTCCGGGTTCGGGCTCTCGTGCGTGCCGTTGCCTGTCTCGCGTCGGCGAGCGCGGGTACAGAGGATCTCGGCTACCAGCTTCGCAAAGCGGCCCTGAACGGCGAAACCGACGCTGTGATCGAGCTGCTCTCGCGCGGCGCCGACGCCGACGTCAACACGGCTGTTGCCGCATCAGAACGCACCGCAACGGTAACTGAGCGAAAGGAAAAGTCATGAGTGACACGAGTGGCTCGGCGTTCACGGATCCATCGAGCATGCAACCCCAGAAGAAGCGCCCCTGGCTCCGCTGGGTCCTTCTCGGATGCGGCGGTCTGACCGCGTTGGTCGTGGTGCTCGTCGTCTCGATGCTGTTCTTCGTCAAGCAGGCCACTGCAGGGCCCGAGGAGGTGGTGCAGACCTTCCTCACCGAGGCTGGGGCCGGCAACCTCGAGGCCGCTCACGACTGCTTTTCGGCGCCGCTCAAGGAGGCGCAGCCGTTCGAACAGTTCGCAGCCGGGGTCAATGCAAACCGGCACCTGTTCGACGTCGCCGACAGCTCGTTCAGCGAGCGCTCCGTCGACCTGCAGGGCGCGAAGCTCGCCGGCACCCTCACCCTGTCCAGCGGCACCGAAATCCCGTGCTCGTTCAAGCTGGTGCGCGAGAACGAGACCTGGAAGCTGATCTCGTACAACATCGGCAGCGGGGAGTGAACGCGCGGCAGTGAACCTCGACACCGCCGCAACCCTGTGGCCCGGTGCGTGACAGGAGGTAGCTCATGGTGGCTACTGCCGGTGGTCGTGGTCGCCAGTGCTCCAGGCCTGGCTCGGCTCTGATCGTCACGATTGTCGTCGCTGGATTGTGCCTCACCCCCTGCGGCTGCCGCCGAGCCGACCATGACGGGCCACCAATCCCATCAGCATCGGTCGGGCTCGGCGAACTGGCGCTCGAGATCAGGATCTTCCCCGGGGAGAGGGAAGTGGTCCGCGATCTCGATCGACCCGTGGTGGTGGTGTTCTCCAGCAAGGTCGAATCGGGCGCCTTCTCGTTTCGGATCGCACCCGACCCGGGCGGCTGGGAATCGGCGTGGCACGGCAGCGGCCAGAGGGTCGAGCTGCAGCATCGGGAGCCCTTTCGCCCGGAAACGGAGTACCTCGTCGAGGTGGCGGTGGCTCCTGGTCATCGGAAAGCCGTCCGCTTCACCGCTCAGCGGCCGTCGACCTTGGAGCTCATCGGCGCGGCTGAGGCGGCAGGCGACATCGACCTGGATACCGCGTGGACCTACCGGCTCCAGAGGGTCTTCCAGCCGGGACGACTTCCCGAGCGGTACCGAAGCGATGTGCCCATGCGATGCGGAACGCCTGTCCTGCGCGGTTTTGACCGTGTTAGGGACAGGCTCCGGCCCGGGACCCTCGACGCCCTCCAGCCCTACCTGGTGCGGCCAGACGACCCGCGCCGGGCGAGGTTCGCGGCGATGCAGAATCCGCCTTCGAGGTTCGCCCGGGCCTTCCTGCGCCCGCCCCGAGCCGTGTACGCGCTGCTCCAGGGCGAGGAGGAAGATCGTCGGCCCGAGGTGACCCCTGAGTGGGACTCCGTCGACTGTGACTCGGCTCCGGTGAGGTTCTGGGCGCCCAGGGCCTACACGGCCCACGCGCGGGAGGGTTGCCGGCACCTGCAGCGGTGGAACATGTATCGTCGCTTCACCGACCTGATGACCCGCGAGCCGGGTGAGGACACCTACCTGTGCGCGATGACCGACAATCTGCTTCTTCGACAGGCGTGCGTGGGCTACGCGGGGGGCGACTCCCGGATCGACTTCTACCTGGTTCCCGCACCCCGCCTGGATGACGACGGCGGCGCGTGCCGGTCAGTGAATCCCGAGGACAGGCACTCGCCGCAATGGATCGAGATCGACCGGGACCTCAGCGGCGACGACCTCGCCGCAACGATCGCCCACGAGCTCTTCCACGCCTTCCAGTCAGCCTGGGACGACTGGGAGGACTCGTGGTGGCAGGAGGCGACTGCGACCTGGGCCGAGGAGTACACCGAACCCAGCTGGAACACCGAGGAAGACCTCCGCCTGGTGTTCGACGACGCGCTCAACATGCAGCGCACGCTGAACCTGGAGGATGGCGACCACGAGTATGCGGTCTACCTGTTCCCCTATTACCTGGAGAAGATCCGGCCCGGCAGTGCCCGGGTCATCGCGGACATCTGGAAGGCCTGCGAGGGGAAGGACTCACTGAAGGCGATCGACGCTGCGCTCGGGGGCCGGTTTGATACGACCTTCAAGGACTTTGCGGTCGTCAATTTGGATTACGACCCCTACGAGGACCGGTATCCGCAGCCTCTCGATCTCTACGGATACCACAAGATATTCAAGTGGAGCCTCGATTCGATCGCAGAGATGGAGGTCGAGGTCCAGCACGCGCTCCCGCCGCTCGCCGCGAGCTACGACATCATCTACAACAAGCTCGACCCCAACGTCACCCCGCTCGTGCGCTTCCGGATGGACGACTTCGCCACCAACGACAAGCTTTTTCTGCATGCGATCATCTACTCTGGCCCAAACGCAAAGGAAGAGGACTGGTCGAATCGACCCGAGCGCGTCTTCTGCATCAACCGCGACGAGGAGCAGTTCGAGAGCATCGTGCTGGTGTCCGTGTCGGCCGAGCGGGAGACGAGCTACGCCTACCAGGCCGTCGATGAAGGCGGTGCCGACGAGGGAGTGATATCGCCTCCGACCATCACTGTCAGCGCTGAGCGCGAGCCCTGCCGGCCGACCGGGGGTTCGGGCGAGTTCACCATCGAGAAGGAACGCCGGACGCGCACGTCGGGACCGACCTATTACCACTTCACGGAGAGGGTGACAGGGCAGATCACGTTCGAGCCCTTCGATCGGAAGAACGGTGAGTTCGAGGGTCGCGCGAATGTCCACCTCGTCGCGAAATCGGAGTCTCATCGGCCGACCATCGACGACGAGTTCATCACCACGGAGGGCAGCGGCGAGGTCGGGTGCGTTCTCTCCTACCCGTGGGGCAACGAGGATGCCGACTACAGCCTGAACTGCGAGTCCCTGCCGGTGCTGTGGCAGCGACGTACGATCGACTACTACACGAACCGGCCGGAGGTCACAGAGGACACGGCGGAAAAATGGACATCGACCGACATCGACGACTGGTGTATCGCCTCCCACACCGGGGGGAAACCGAAGCGATACCAGCTCGATCTCTCGGGTACGTACCACGATGAGAAGTCCTCCGAGTACGGGAGCTGGAGCGAAACCTGCACATGGACGATCCGCCTCAAGCCACCGGAACGGCGATGAGGCTGTCCGAGCGGTCGAGCGGGCTACCCGATCCTGTGCAGCTCGACCCGCCGGTTGAGGGCGCGGCCTTTTTCAGTGGCGTTGTTGCCCACCGGCTTGGACTCGCCGAGCCCGGTCGTCTTCAGGCGGCTGCTCGAGATGCCATAGAGCTACAGGTAGGCCTTGACGGTGTCGGCGCGGCGCCGGGACAGGCCGAGGTTGTGCTCGTCGGAGCCGGTGGAGTCGGTGTGGCCCTGGATCTCGACTGCGAGATCCAGGTGCGCCTTGAGCAGCTTCACGACCTCCTCGAGGGTTCTTGAGGCGCCGACCTGTCGGTGTCGAAAGAGAAACGTCCGGGAAGGCCCGGGCGTGGTGATTCACGAGAGGGTCTCGGTCTCCTCAGTTGCAGTCCAGCTTCGAAGACGGGACCGCGAGAATGAACTCGGCGTCGCCCGTGCCCTGGGGGTTGCCGTCGACCTTCGACACATAGGCCATGAAGTGGTTGGATGCGGGGCCGACCGAGCAGGGGTCGGGGGTGACGTCCGCGGGGTCGAGCCAGAGCTCGACGGTCAACGGCCCCGCCGTGGTGGGCACGCCAAGGTCGGCGAAGGTCCACTGCCCCATCGACCCGGGCGGGAGTTCCTTGGCGCCCTCCACGAGGGCCGTTCCGGCACCGTTCCGCACGCGGTAGTGCACGGTGATCGTACCGCTCTGGCCGAGGCTGTCGATCCCCAGGTTCGAGCGGAAGCGGCTGTCCTGACGCGCGCCCGTCACGTAGGACGGCGCCCCGGTCGCGTTGATGACGTCCTCGTTGGCCGGAACGGTCTGGCCGTACGTGCCGAGACTGCTGCCGGTGTTGTAGGTCCGGCTGGTGGCAACGATTCTCGTGCCCTCGGCTGGGTTTTCCGGGAAGATGTCAGGCGAGCACGTCACATACAGGAGCCCCTTGATGCCGTTGGTGTACCCGAGCATGGCGATGACGTCGGCGAGCGTTTTGGTCTCGTGCCCGGCGAGCTGGACGGTGAGCGACCGCTGCCCAGAGAAGGTCGGGTCGAGGGTGTTGCTCTGACCCTCGGGGAAGAACTGCACCCCGACGGTAAGGCTCTGGTCGTCGGGGTTGTGGAGGGTCACGTCCGACTGCCACATGGTCGGGGGGTCGCCGAGGCCCTG
>CAZQYU010000280.1:0-4816 GCA_964597585.1 uncultured Thermoanaerobaculia bacterium | reverse complement strand
GCTCAGCTCGGGCGCATCAGCCATCGCCCACCTCCAGCACCCAGAGCTTACCCTGAAGGTCGCCAACCACGAGGCGACCGTGCTTCGGGTCCCATGCCAGGCCGGTCGGCGCGATCCCGGCGGAGCTCAGCTCCAGCCTGCGCACCCGCCCGCCCTCCACCAGCCACAGCGCTCCCGCCGGGGTGTCGCTCGCGAGCCACCGGTCGGGCCCAAGAACCACGAGCTGCGGCCGTGAGTAGTAGTCGGGCCATGCCTCGGGCAGCCCGACTTCAGTGTGGGTCCCGTCGTCAACATCCACCGACACCAGACGGTGGTGCCCGGTGTCGCAGACCAGCACCCGCCGCCCGTCGAGCCAGGCGATCCCGACCGGCTCGTCGAACCAGCCGGCCACGACCCTCGGGTTGGCGAGCTCGGCGTCGTACACCACGACTCGCTTGTTTCCGGTGTCGGTCACCGCAAGCCTCCCCTCGGGTGAAAGCGCGACCCCTCGCGGCCCGTACCAGCCGCCCTCGGGTACCGCGAGCTCGGTCGGACCGACCCCGGCCGCGAACGACGCGAGCAGCACGCGCTGGTTCCACGTGTCGGCGATCACGACCTCGCCGGGACGACGCCACGCGACCGACTCCGGTTGGTTGAGCTCGCCGGTCAGCAGGGTTCCCCCGACCGCACCGTCGACCGACAATCGAAGCACCTGCCCGAGGCTCGCGTCTGCCACCGCGAGGTCGCCGTCGCGCAGCGCGAGGCCCCGCGGTTCACCGATGAATCCCGACCCGATCGTCCGCGCAGTCCGCACGCCGAGAGCTTCGACGAGCACCGCAGGAGCGTCCTCCGCCTGCGTCGCCGCGGCGTTCTCACCGGAACCTCGGCGCAGCACGACCACATCAGTGCTGCCGATGCCGCCCCACGGGATCCGTGTCACGAGGTAGCGCAGCACCTGCCCCACGGTCGGTCGACCCTGCGCCATCAGCCACCACGCCCTCAGCGGGATCCGCTCGCGGGTGTAGCCGGGGCCGAGAGCACGGCGCGCGTCGCTCTCGGCGGTGAGGTCGCAGACCACGACCGCCGGCCGCCGGCCCGGGGTCGGCATCGACCACTGCACGCTGATATCGCGCAGGTACCAGGTCAACGGCCACGACGCCTCGCCGCTCACCGAAATGGCCGGGGCCACGTCGGCAGCTTCCGCTGCGGCCTCGATCTCACGCACCAGGGCGCCCACCTCGGGACATGTCTGGACGAAGATCAGCGACTCGACGCGGCGCCGCGCCGGCGTGATCTCGTCGAGGACGAACGATGCGGTGACGCTCACGATCACTGTTGCCGCCAGCGCGAGCCCGGCCACGACGCGCCCGGTCCGGCGTCCGTTTGGACCGAAGGTGTGCGCGAGCTGCGCTCCGGCGAGGGGGACGAACGGCCACACCTGGTGGACCGCGAGCCAGGGCACCTTCTCACCCAGCCAGCAGTACATGCCCACCGAGGTCATCCCGAGCAGGAACAGGAACAGCTCCACGGAATGCAAACGGCGCCAGCGGCGCAGGACCCACACAATCGCCGCACCGATCACAAGGAACTCGTACTGCGCGAGGCGCGGGAGGTGGAACCACCACGGGCCGCCGACCCGCTGCACGGTGTGCTGGCCCCACCAGTAGGTGATGGCTTTGACTGGGAACAGCCAGTCGCCGGGCCGGGTGAACCCGACCGTGTACAGGGGCAGCGTCACGGCCACGAAGGTCGCTGCCGCAGTCGCGATCCCGGTCCACCGTGACGCCAGCCAGCGGACCGCTGCGGGTACTGCGTGGATCACCCCCCGGTCGATCGCCATGAGTCCCGCCGTCAGGCCGATCAATGCCGCAGTCACGTACGCGTTCTCTTTGGTCGCGAAGGCGAGGCCAGCCCACACGCCCATTTCAACCCACGCTCCGCGGCGCCCACGCCGAGCGTCGAGGAACGCGACCAGCGCCCCTGACGCGAACAACGCCTCGGGCAGGTCCATCCGTTCGAAACGCCCGAAGTAGAGAAAGATCGGCGAGATCGTGAAGAGGAATCCGGTCCACCACGCCGCCCGGCCGCCCAGGCTCCGTCGCAGTCGCCATGCGATCCAGACCATGCCGATCCCTGCCAGGGCGGCGGGCAGGCGCGCGGTGAAGTTGCTCGCACCCGCGATCACGTAGGTCAGGGCGGCTGCGAAGTAGAGCAGCGGACCATGGTAGGTCGGGTCGTAGTGGTAGCTTCCGTGGCGCCACAGGTCCCATGCCAGCTTGGCGTGGATCGCCTCGTCATGGTGGAAGGTCCGCCCGCCGAGACCCCACAGATGGAGCGTCGCCGCCAGCGCTGCGAGGACGAGCCACGGCGCCAGGCGCCGCCAGCGCTCCCGCTGGGGTCGGACACCCGCTCTGGGCTCAGTCACTGAAATCGGTCCCCTGCGCTGGCACGCTCGTGAACCTCACCAGGCGGGCGCCGGCCGGCTCGGTCACCGAGTCCCCCGCCGCGGTCACAGCGTCGAGCCCGGCAGCGGGAAAGTCCCTCGACTCCAACGCCCCGATCGCCACCAGGTCGACTCCTGCCTCGCGCACCAGGCGCCGGACCTCGGCGGGGTCGGCTGCATTGTAGATGGCGTTGACCAACCCTCGGCGTCGTTCGAGCTCCGAAGAGATCGAGTTGCCGCGCCACACGCCCTCGTGGTTTGCCCAACCGAGCAGCGCCGGGACACCGCTCGCCGCCGAGAGACGCGCGTACTCGGTGTAGGCACCGCCGACGGCCTCCACCAGCGAGGTTCCTGACGGCTCCCGGCGAAGCTCTCGGACCAAAGCACGATCGCCCGCGCTCATCCAGCGCAGCCCGTCGAGCCCGAGCGCCCGGCCGCTGAAGGGGGCCGCAGCAACGCCGCTCAGGTGGGGCAGCGCCGGGACCAGGATGACCGCGAGCAGGACGCTTCGTCCCCGCCGCGACGAGGCCGCGCGGCGCACCAGCACCGGCAGCGCCACCGCGAGCAACACCCAACCCTGGAAGTAGGCCTTGAACACCGTGTTCATGCGGTGCAGCGCCTCGCCGTAGGGATCGCGCACGAACACGACCTCGGGTGCCGCGAGGAGGAAGACCCCGAGCGCCGCCAGCGCCAGGCCGGGGCGGTCCTCGGGAGCGGCGGACCACAGGACCGCGCCGACCAGCACGGCGGCCGTTCCGGTCATCAGCACCAGCGCCGGACGACCACTCGCCGCCGCGGCGACGGTCACCACGGCCACCGAAGCCAACATGAAGGCACGACCGCGCTCCCCGCCACCTCCCGCGTCGGCGAGCACCGCACAGGCGGCGCCGACGGCCGCGATCAGCAGCGAGCCGCCCCACAGCACGAGCTGGATCGGCGGAGTCCATGCATGGACCAGGCCGAGGCCCTCAAAAGGCGGGTGATACGCGAGGTGAAAGGGCGACGTGATCAGCCAGCCCGCGACCGCAACCGCGAACGCCGCCGCCCACCGGCTGGGACCCTGCCACGGCCACCGCCAACGGCCGTCACCGAGCACCAGCATCAGGCCGACGGCGGCCAGCGTCGGTGGCATCGCCCACGGGTTGGCCGCCCATGTGACCCCGAACAGCGCCGCCGCCAGCGCAACTCCGCCGAAACGCAGCCGCTCGCCCGCGGCGGCCTGCGCCGCGACCAGGACCGCTGCCAGCGCCGTCGGCAGGGACAGAAGGTGCGGGTGCAGGTCTCCGAGCCAGATCGTGAACAGAGGCCACTCGGTGATCGTGTCGGTCACCTGCCGCGACGAGGCCCACAGGTCCAGACCGCCGACCGGCTTGCCGGCAAGGAGCTGGCGGAAGCCGTCCGGGGTGCCGGCGAAGAGGCCGAAGAACGACGCCAGAAGGCCCGCGAGGTGACCGCCCGCGAGCCGTCGTCCGAGCGCCCACAGTAGACCGGCGGTCGCGCCGCCGAGAAGCGCCACGACCAGGTTGTAACCAACTTCGAGAGGGACGCGCGAAACCGCCAGCGGCACCGACCACACCAACGAGCCGAGGTAGTAGTACGGCAGCGACTCGCCCGCGAGCCACATGTCGGGGGGAGGAAATCCAGTCGCACGCTGCAACGTCGCCATGATTCCGAGGTCCATCGGCTTCTCGGTCCCGAGAATCTCGGGGTGGTCGAGGCGCAGAACCAGCACCATCAGGCTGGCAACCGTGACAACGGCCTCGGCCGCGACGATCGCACGCCACGCCGACCGCCGCCGCCACAGTGTCGTTGCGCCGACAGCGGCCCCGGCGAGCAGCAGGACCCCGCCGACGCCACGCCACGCCGTCACCCCCGCGACGCCGAGCCACCATGACGGAAGTGCCACCAGCACCAGGCCGACGATGCGGCCGGCCGCCCAGGCCTCGAAGTCGTCATGGCCAAGCGCCACCAGCAGCGCGTATCCGGAAAGCCCGGCGGCCGCCACCGCCAATGGGAGGAACACCATGCCCATGCTCGGCGGCATTGTACCGTTGGACCGCGTGTCGCACAGCCCTTGCACGCGGTACCAGTGCGAGCGCTAGGAGTGTGTAGCTCACAGATGGATGGTGGATTTCGGAGCGCCGTGAAGGGCCGGTTGAGGCGCATTCGAGGAGCAGTACTCCGAGTACGGACCGCGGATGCAACGAAAACAGGGCTTCACGCCGCCCGAAAGACGCCGTGTACGCTATGGGCTACATACTCCTAGTCAGGCGCTGTGCAGCACGCGCTCCATCGGATGTGCTCCGCACATCCTGCTGGTGAGAACTCACGAGGCAGGTACTAGCCCGCACTATTCATCAGCGTTCGTGGCGAGGCCGGCGAGGCGCCGTGCAC
>CAZQYU010000279.1:0-4817 GCA_964597585.1 uncultured Thermoanaerobaculia bacterium | reverse complement strand
AGCGCCGACCACGCGAAGAGCACGAACCAGAACACGAGCCGGACCTCGGACAGCGCGACCAGGATCCCGAGCGCGCCCACCACGACCACGGTCCACCGACCGAGGACCAGGCTGCGGTGGTCGTCGGCTGAGTGGCCGAGCATCTTCTCGACCAGGTCGTAGGACACTGCCGAGGCGGCGACCAGGAGCTGCGACGAAACGGTCGAGAGAATGGCGGAGATGACCGCCGCCAGCAGGAGGCCTGCGATCACCGGGTGGGTGAAGCGCAGGGCGAGCGCCATCAGCGTCTGCTCGCCGTCCGCAAGCCCCGGCATCAACACGCGTCCGGCGAGCCCGACCAGCCCGGCGCCGTAGAACACCGCCACGCCCCACAGGAGGGCGATGACCCGCAGGCGCCGGATCTCGTCCTCGCTGCGGGTCGCCATGTAACGGGTGACGACGTGTGGCATGCCCGGATAGCCGAGGCCGATGCCGAGCTCGCCGATCACGAAGCCCCACATCGCGGGTCCGATCCGGTCGCCAGTGGCGGTCAGGAACGAGGGGTTCGCGGCACCGAGACCGTCGACGAGGGCGCCGAAGCCGCCGACCAGGTGGAGGATCGCCCACAGCGGCAGTGCAAGCAGCGCGCCCGCCATGAGCAGTCCCTGGAAGAGGTCGGTCCAGGCAACGGCGCGGAATCCGCCGAGCGAGGTCACCAGGGTGATGACCACCGCACCGATCACCACGCCGAGCAGGTAGCCGGCCCTGCCCTCGAACGGGAAGATCGACGAGAAGGCCTTGCCGGCGGCTGTCATCTGGGCGGCGACGTAGCCCATCATGGCGATCAGAATGATGGTCGTGGCGGTGAGCCGGACGACCTGACGGGGATCGCCCCACCGCGAGGTGAGCACGTCGGTCAGGGTCACCGAGCCCTGCTCTCGGGAGAGCCGCCGCAGCCGCGGTGCGACCAGCCATAGGTTGACCAGGTAGCCGAGCAGGCAGCCCGGCGCGTACCACAGGCCGGAAACGCCATGGGCGTAGGTCATGCCCACCGCGCCCAGGGTGACCCAGCCCGACTCTGAGCTCGCGGTGGAAGAGATCCCGGCCGCCCAGGCGCCCAGGGAGCGACCGGCGAGGTGGAAGTCGTCGCCGCCGTGGGTGCGGCGGGCGGCACGCCAAGCGATGACCAGCAGCGCGCCCATGTACACCACCATGACGGTCGCGACGACGCTGAGGGTGCTGCCTCCGACCGGGGTCACGGCGCGTCCTCGTGGGGCGGGCGGAGCACGAGGGCCAGCACCGCGGTGATGGTCGTGAGGGCGAGTGGAAAGACCCACAGCAGCAGGTGGGCGCCGAGCGAGAGGTGGAACTGCGGCATAGCCCCTCCGAGCACGTGGCTCCAGCTTACCTTGCTCCGGCTGTCGTCTCTCCGCCTGCGCGTCTTACTACCTCGCTGGTGCGGGCGTCGATCTGCCGGCCAGCGCCGGCCCTTTCGCGACTCGGCGTCGTCGTGTCGTGACATGGTGAGGAGTGCGGGCCGGCGGGGTGTCGCCCCGTGTCCCGCGTGGCGCGCGCGGGATGCCCACGCTACACTCCACGCTGATCGAGCAGGGAGGCACGATGCGGCGAGCGACGAGCGTGATGGTCCTGGTGGTCCTGGCGATCCTGGCGACCGGCCCGGCGTGGACGGGCGAGGGTGCGCCGATGCACGTGATGGTGGTCAACGACGACGGCGTCGACGCGCCCGGGCTCGAGGCCCTGGTCGCGGTGCTTGCCGCCGATCCCGGCTACCGGATCACGGTGGTCGCGCCGGCCGAGCATCAGAGCGGCATGGGCCACTCTCTCATTCTCCGCGGCGAGATTCAGCTCGCGCCTCATGCGGCGATCCACGGCGCTCCGGCATGGGCGGTGGGCGCCACCCCGGCAACCACGTCTCGCGTCGGCATCAGCACCGTGCTCGCCGACGACCCGCCCGAGCTGGTGGTGTCGGGCATCAACCGCGGCGAGAACGTCGGCCGGATCGCGTGGTACTCGGGCACTGTCGGTGCGGCCCGCGAGGCGGTGCTCGCCGGTGTGCCGGCGATTGCGCTGTCGCTCCAGCTCGACTGGAGCAACCCCCAGCCTGACTTTGCGGCCGCGGCGCGGTGGGCCAAGCCGGTGATCGACGCCGTGCGGGAGACCCCACTTCCCGAGGGGGTCCTGCTCAACGTCAACCTGCCCAGGAACCCGGCGGCGACGCATGGCTATCGGGTCGCGCGGATGGGGCTCGCCGCCGACCTCGTGGCGGGCTTCGAGGTCGTCAGGACCGACGGCGGCGTGCGCTACCTCAAGGCGATCTGGTCGCCGGCGCGGCAGGACGAAGCGGGCACCGACAACGAGGCCCTGGTCCACGGTTGGGTGGCAATCGCGCCGCTCGGTCTCGACCAGACCGACTACCGGGCGATCCCCGCTCTGCAGGACCTCAACATCCTGGCGCCGCCCGCCGAGCCCGCGCCCGTGGCGGCCGCCGCGTCCCGTTAGGACGGGCATGGCGTCGGACCCGGTCGCCGCGCTCGCGCTCGGGCTCGCGGCGGCGGCGGTGCTCGCGGTCGTGCTCGCGACGCTCGGTCTTCGCCGTGGGCTCCAGGCGCGCAGCGAGGCGTTGTCCCGAGACCAGGCCGAGTCGTTGCGCTGGGTCGGCGAGCAGCTCACCGCGACCGTCGACCGGTTCCACGGCCACCTGGTCGAGCTCGAGCGCCGGTTGGCGGCCGACCAGGGTGCCGCTGGTGCCGACCTGCAGCGCACCGTCAGCGAGCAGCTCCAGGGCGTCGCCGCGACCGTGGCGGGCCAGCTCGCGGCATCGCAGAAGGTGCTCGGCGACGGCCTCACCGGCGCAACAGAGGTCTTCGGGCGGGTCCAGGGGCAGCTCGGGCAGGTCGCCGAGGTCGCCACCCGCATGGAAAGGCTGGCGGCGAGCGTGGACGAGCTCGGCTCGATCCTCAAGGTGCCCAAGCTCCGGGGCCTGCTCGGCGAGCGCTCGCTCGAGGCTCTCCTCGGCGAGGTGCTGCCGCCGCGGCTGTGGAGCGCCCAGCACCGGTTCAGCGACGGCCGCGTGGTTGACGCGGTGGTCCGGCTCGGGGACCGTCTGCTGCCGATCGACGCGAAGTTCCCGCTCGAGTCCTACCGCCGGCTGGTGGAGGCGACCGACGAGCCCGCCCGCCGTGCGGCACGCCGTGAGCTCGAGCGGGCGGTCAAAGGCCGGATCGACGAGATCGCGGGGCGGTATCTCCGTCCCGACGAGGGCACTCTGCCGCTCGCCCTGATGTTCATCCCAGCCGAGGGTGTGTGGGGCGAGGTGGTCGCGGGCGAGGGCTCCGAGTCGCTGGTCGATTACGGCCTCGCCCGGCGGGTGGTAGCGGTTTCGCCGGCAACCCTCTACGCCTACCTGACCACCGTCGCGCTCGCCCTGCGCGGGCTCGAGGTCTCCTCGGGGGCGACCGAGGTGCTGCGCTCGCTCGCCGCCATCGAGACCGAGCTCGAGCGCTTCCGGGAGGAGTTCTCCACTGTCGGCCGCCACCTCCACAACGCCGTGCTACGCTTCGCCGCGGCCCAGACCCGGCTCGACGCGGTCGAGGTGAGGCTGCGCCGGGCGGGTCACCTCGACGACACGGACGGCACCGGGGTCCCCGCGCATGACGGCTGATTCCACCCTTTTGGGGACCGCCTTCGGGCGCGTAGTGACCGCGTCCGCGATGCGGGAGGCGGTCGCCATCGGTCTGGCGGCCCTCGCACTCTTCCTGGCCTCCAGCGCCGGTGCCCCGGTGATGGGACGCGACGAGTCGCGCTTCGCCCAGGCGTCGCGGGAGATGCTCGCCCGCGGCGACCTGGTGGTGCCGACCTTCGCCGGCGCCGACCGCTACGACAAGCCGATCCTGATCTACTGGTGCACGATGGCGGCCTATGCGCTCGACGAGGTCGATGCCCGCGCCGCTCGGCTGCCCTCGAACCTCGCCGGAGCGGCCGTGGTCGCCCTGGTGGCGTTCGTGGCGCGTCGCCGTCACGGTCCGGGTTCGGGCCTGCTTGCAGGCGGACTGCTCGCCGCGACGCCGGTCTTCGCCTTCGAGTCCGAAGCATGCACGGCCGACCTCGTGATGCTGCTGCCGCTGACCGCGATGATGCTCGCCCTCGAGCGGCTGTGGCTCGAGCGCGGCGGCCGCGGGGCCGCGGGAGTGTTCTGGGCGGGCCTCGCCCTGGCGGTGCTCGCCAAGGGGCCGGTCGCGCCGGCCGTTCTGTTTGGAGTGGCGCTCGCAGGGTGGGCGATGACCCGGCCTTGGACTCGGGCCGAGGTCGTCGCAGCGGTCATCCTCGCAGCCGCCGGGTGGTGGCGTTTCGGGCCCGCGGTGCTGGTGATTCCCCTGGTCGCGGCGACGATCGCCGCCCTGCGCTCGGCCGAGCTGCGGAGAAGGCTCGCCGCACTGCGGCCGATGTGGGGCATACCAATGCTGCTCGCGATCACACTCCCGTGGGCGTTGGCGGCGTACCGGGCGACCGACGGGGCCTTCTACCGGGTCGGCGTCGGCCACCACGTGGTCGAGCGCAGCCTGAGCCCACTCGAGAGCCACGGCGGCTTTCCCGGCTTCTTCCTCGCGACCGGGCCGGTGGCTGCGTTCCCGTGGTTTGCCCTCGCCCTCGCCGCGGCCTTCGCCGCCCGCAAGGTGTCGCGCGATGCGCACACGGTCTTTCTCCTCGCGTGGCTGCTCGGGCCGCTGATCGTGTTCGAGATGGTACGCACCAAGCTGGTTCACTACTGGATGCCGTCCTACGCCGCCGGGGTGCTGCTGGCGGTCGCCTGGCTGCTC
>CAZQYU010000278.1:0-4830 GCA_964597585.1 uncultured Thermoanaerobaculia bacterium | reverse complement strand
CCCTGCTGACCAACTTCCACCTGCCGCGCTCGACCCTGCTGATGCTGGTCAGCACGCTGGCCGGCCGCACCCGCATCCTCGATGCCTACCGCGAGGCGCTGGCATCCTCCTATCGCGTGTTCTCCTACGGCGACGCGATGCTCATCCTTTAGGAGTTCGCTAGAAGTTCGCGCCGAATCCGCGCCCCAATCAGCGTGTCAGGAGTTGGTGAGGAGACCCCGGAGGACGGTCACCCGGCGCGAACTTCTCTGATGCGCTTCGCGCATTGGAGGCCCAATCTTCGGGCACAAGTTCACTCCGAGGTGGAAGGCGGCGGCGGACTTTCAACGTGCTCCCGGAAGCTGAAGCTCGGGCGGGTGGGAACGATCCTGAGCGGCGTCAGCCGAAGATCTCGCCGACCACGATGGCGATGAAGAGGGCCAGGACCGCGAGGCCCAGTGCCGCCATGAACCAGTCACCGGTCGTGTAGCGACGCCGCGCCGGGCGCCGCCGACGGACCGCCTTGGAACCCGACTTCTGAGCCATGTCACGGCCTCCCCTCCAGGGATCTCGCTCCAGTGTACCTGCAGGGAGGCCACGTGGTCCTTGCGGTACTCCCACTCGAGGCAGTGGGATCTCTTCGAGGATTTCAGTCAACTGAGCCAGCACACTCTCTGTCCGGGCAGCCCGGCAACCCGCGGGACCTCGATCCCGACCCCGCCACCTGTTGCCTGCCGCCCGTCCCCGGGATTCTGCCCCATACGCCTTTCAAGTCGGCCCAGCGCCTCCGCCCAGCGCGTGGGCTCAGGACCAGGCTGCGGTGGGCAGGCCGCGGGAAGCCGGGGTCGGTGGGCGCGGCCGTGGCGGTCGGGAGCCCGATCCCGTTCAGGCCCCCTGCTGCCCGCCGCCCGGACCCGGATTCCGGCACCCGATGCGCACGGAGGCAAACGGTGGGCGGTGGCCCCGGATCCCTGTTCCGGAGCCCCCGTTCATGGTAGGCCTGAGGGGTTCTGTTCAGGCAGGAAGGTTGGGGCGAGGGGCAGACGGTCCGCCCGTGCAAGGTGGGTAGAACACGGATCCTTGAAGCCTTCCGGGCTCCCTCGTACAATGCCGGGCAGGGACTTGGATCCACATGCTCATGCCACGCATCGAAGCAATCCCTGTGCCAGGGCTTGGGCCTGACTCGTGACGTGCGCTGTGTCCATATGGCGTGCCGGCGTGTCAAGCTGTCCGGAATCATGGACGGGAGGCAGCACATGAACGGTGAGATGGACAGCGCGAGGGCGCGACGCAACGCGCTCGAACGGCTCGGAGCGAAGATCCCGGGGTTCCGCGGGTACCTCGACCGCGAGCTGCGCAGGGATGTCGACAAGATGCAGCGCGACTGGCTCGCCGCCCGCGTCGACCGCGCCCGGGGCGCGCTCGGCTCCCGGATCCGGGTGTGGTCGCGCCACGGCGACCTCGCCAACCTCGACCTGGCAGCCAGCGCCGACAAGGCCCTCGACAGGCTGGCCAACCGAATCCGGCACGCGGACTACGGCGCCACCGGGTTCTTCGACGTCGTGAAGATCCGCGAGCCGGAGCTCGACACCCTCTACGAGTTCGATCTCGCACTCACCGACCGTGTCGACGACCTCGCCGCGCGCATCACGGCCCTGCCCGACGCCGCCGCCGCCGAGCCGCTCGACGAGCTGCTGGCGGCCGTCACGGAGCTCGACCACGACTTCGACCGCCGCGCGACGGTGTTCGAGGACGTCACCCGGAAGGGAGGCCGATGATGGCGCAGACGCTGGAGGTTCTTGAGCACCACGACCCGACCGGCGAGGAGATCGTCTACCGCTTTCCGCCCGAGGGCAGCGCGGAGATCAAGCTCGGCGCGCAGCTCGTCGTCCAGCAGTCACAGGAGGCGGTGCTGTTCCGCGATGGCAAGGCCCTCGACGTCTTCGGCCCCGGCCGCCACGCGCTCGTGACCCAGAACCTGCCGATCGTGACCAAGGTTCTGTCGCTGCCCTTCGGCGGTACCAGCCCGTTCCGGGTCGCGGTCGTATTCGTCAACCGCCGCACCTTTCTCGACCAGAAGTGGGGCACCCGCGAGCCGGTCGCCTTCCGCGACTCGGAGCTGGGCATGGTGCGTCTGCGCGCCTTCGGCACCTCCGCCTACCGGATCGCGGACAGCCAGCTGTTCGTGAACACGGTGGTCGGCTCTCTCGGCGTCTTTGACACCGATCGGCTGAAGGACTTCTACCGCGACGTGATCGTGTCCCGGCTCAACGACCTGCTCGGCGAGACCCTGACCTCCATCTTTGACCTCGCGCGCTCCTACGACGAGCTCGCCGTCGCCGGCAAGGCCCGTCTCGCCGAGGACTTCGCCAAGTACGGGGTCGACCTGACCGACTTCTACATCAACTCGATCACGCCGCCCGACGAGGTCCAGCAGAAGATCGACGAGCGCTCCAGCATGGGTGCGGTGGGTGATATGGGCACCTACATGCAGTTCAAGGCCGCGCAGGCGGTGCAGGACGCGGCCCGTTCGGGGGGCGAGGGCGGCGGCGCCGGAGCCGGCATGGGCCTCGGTCTCGGCGCCGGCTTCGGGGCCATGATGCCGGGCATGATCGCCCAGGCGATGCACGAGGCACAGAGCGGCGGCGCGGGAGGCGGTACCGCGGCACCTGCGGCGTCTGCGGCTCCGGACAAGGGCGGGTTCTGCGCCGCCTGCGGACACGCCCTGGCGGCCGGCGCCAAGTTCTGCACCGAGTGCGGCCAGGCGGTGGCGGTCACGGGCTGTCCGAAGTGCGGTCAGCCGACACCCGACGGCGCCCGCTTCTGCCCCGGTTGCGGAACCAAGCTGGGAGGCTGACGGTTGCAGGTCCGTTGCGCTCAATGTGGTGCGTCCCTGACCGTCTCCGTCGACACCCGGTTGTTGCCCTGCCCTTACTGCTCGACCGAGCTCGTGGTCGACGGCGAGGGATCACTCTTCCACGAGGTCGTGCTGCCGACCGTTCAGCGGGAGTCCGTGGCCCAGCATCTTCGGCGTTTCCTCGCCGGCGACGCCACCGTCGCCGGGCTCGACCGCGAGGCGACGCTCGCTGAGCCGAAGCTCGAGTTCTTCCCATTCTGGGGCTTCACCGTGGGTTCGGGCGCGTCCGAGCGGGTCCTGTTGATGCCCGCGGCGCCGTCGTCGCTGCAGGGCCTCCACGGTCTCCGGCTCCCGGGCGGAGAGACCCGCCCCGCCCAGCGCGAGCTGTTCGGCGACGCCGAGGTGATCGACCCCGAGGTCCCGGTCACCACGGCCCGCGAGTGGCTGTCGACCAAGGCGCCCGATGCCCAGGTCCAGCGCACCGCGCTCTATCACGTGCCGCTTTGGCGCGTCGACTACACCTGGCGTTCGCGGACTTTCCACGCAGCGGTCGAGGGAGTGACCGGCGCGGTCCTCCCGTCGGACTACCCGGCGAAGTCCGAGGCGCCCTACCGACTGGTCGCCGCCGCGGCGTTGGTGGTGTTTGGCCTTGAAGGCCTGGTCGTCTCCAACCTGCTCGCCAAGGGGGCGCTTTACCTCATCTCGGCGTTGCCCCTCCTGGCCGTTGCGTGGTGGGTCACGAGGAAGGTCTGATCGCGGACATGGCGGCGACCGCTCCCGTTCCCGAGACCGCGACGAGCCTGCACTTCTCACCAGGTCACGTTGCGAGGGTGCCGAGATGCCCGCCGGCGTGGAGCCATCGAGTGACGAGCCACCGAGGCGTGTCACGAGACACGTCGCAGGTGGAGAGTTGCGAGAGGGCCCGCGATGGTTGGCAGATCGGCGCCCGCAGTAGGGAGCTGGTGAGAAATGCAGGCTAAGACCCTTGCGGGCCTCACCTGCCCATCGTGCGGCGGCACGGTCGAGCTGGTCGAGGGTTGGACCAACGCCCGCTGCCGGTACTGCGAGACGCCGGTGGCGGTGGTCGGCGAGCGCGGCGTGGTCCGCCTGATGGTCGTCGACGACATCGACCGCGCCCGTGCCCTCGCCGCGGCCACGACGTGGCTCGCGAAGGGGATCGACAAGGAGCCCGCCCTGCGTCGTGAAGCCACCGTCGAGGAGGCCTTCCTGGCCTGGTTCCCCTTCGTCCGCGTGCAGTGCGACGTGATCGGATGGACGCTCGGGACCGAGGTCCGCCGCGTCCGCAAGGGCAACCAGTGGAGAGAGGAGCAGCGCCCGGTGGAGCGGCTCGTGGAGGAGTCGTCCGACAGCACCCTCCCAGCCGCCGAGGTCGGCGAGTTCGGTGTCGCCCGCGTCGACCTGCGCGGCGACCGGCTGGTGCCCTACGACGAGGAGATCCTGCGCACGCGAGGCATGGTCTTCCGGCCGCGGCTCGCCCCGGCCGAGATCTCGTCCGCCGCGGTCGACCGGGTCGTCGAGGACACGAGACGGCGACGCTCCCCCGACCGCGTGACCTTCTCCTGGCTGGCCGCGGTTCGCCGCCGGACCACACTGGTGCACTACCCGCTCTGGGTCTTCCGATACGGCTTCCGTGGCCGGACCTATCAGGTACTCGTCGACGCGCAGGACGGCAGCCTCGCGTATGGCAAGGCCCCGGGCAACCACATCTATCGCGCGTTCACCCTGGTCGCCGCGACCGCCCTCGCCTGCTTCTTGGGAACGACCGCGTTGCAGCACCTCGACCAGATCGCGAGAGGCAGCAACGGCCTCGGCGCCGTCGCCGGGATCGTGCTCGCCCTCGCCGCGGCCGTGCGCTGGGGCTACGTCCGGTTCCGCCACGGCGGTGTGATCGAGGAGGGCACCGGGCTCGCACCCGGTCGGCGGCCGATCGCGGCCAGCGAGCTGCTCGAGAAGCTCGCGAAGGGCAAGCTGTG
>CAZQYU010000277.1:0-4857 GCA_964597585.1 uncultured Thermoanaerobaculia bacterium | reverse complement strand
CGATGTCGTTCCACAGCTTGCTCGCTGGAACCTCTTTGGCGATCTTGCCGTCGGTGCGCCGGGTCAGGTACCAGCCGCGGCCGGCGTCGAGCGCGGTGAAGAAGGCGTTGGGCACGCGCACGCTGTTGTTGGAGTTCTGACCGGAGACCGTGTAGTAGGCGTCCGAGTCCCAGTCGGTGCTGTACTGCTCGACGCGGTACGTGCGGATGCCCTGCTGGGCGAGCTGCAGCACGCGCTGGATCGAGCCGTCCGGGATGCCCTGACGCCGCGCGGTGGCGATCGCCAGACGCAGGCCGGTGTTCCGCTGCGGGTCGATGTCGGGGGTCTCGCTCTCGTCGGGGAAGCAGGTGTCGAGGATCTGCTGCAGCACGCGACGCATCACCCGCGCTCCGGTGACCAGCGCGGCGACCTTGCGTTCCTCGACCGCCTTCCAGTTGATGAACGACTCGATGTCGGGGTGGTCGAGGTCGAGGCAGACCATCTTGGCGGCGCGGCGGGTGGTGCCCCCGGACTTGATCGCGCCGGCGGCGCGGTCGCCGATCTTGAGGAACGACATCAACCCTGACGAGCGTCCCCCACCGGAGAGGGGCTCGCCTTCGGCGCGCAGCCGCGAGAAGTTCGAGCCGGTGCCTGAGCCGTACTTGAACAGGCGCGCCTCGCGCACCCAGAGGTCCATGATGCCGCCGTCGTTGACGAGGTCGTCGCTGACCGATTGGATGAAGCAGGCGTGCGGCTGGGGGTGGTCGTAGGCGGTCTTGGCGAGCTTGAGCTCACCAGTCGAAGGGTCGGCATACCAGTGCCCCTGAGCGGGTCCGTTGATGTCGTAGGCCCACGCGAGACCCGTGTTGAACCACTGCGGCGAGTTGGGTGCGGCGACCTGGAGTGCGAGCATGGCGCGCATCTCGTCGTGGAAGGCGGAGGCGTCCTCTTCGCTGTCGAAGTAGCCGTGCTCCCGGCCCCAGTGGGTCCAACACCCTGCGAGGCGGTCGAAGACCTGGCGAGCGTCGCGCTCTGGTCCGGTGACCGGTTTGTGCTTGCCGTCGAGCACGGGGGTGCCGTCCGCCTCGAACTGGGGTACTCCAGCCTTGCGGAAGTACTTCTGGACGAGAACATCGACCGCGACCTGGGACCACCCCTTCGGTACGGTGACGTCATCCATCGAGAACACCACGGTGCCGTCGGGATTGCGGATCTCGCTCGACCTCGATTCGAACTCGATGTCCGCGTACGGGCTCTCCCCGGCACGGGTGAACTTCCTGACAACGCGCATAAACCGCCCTCCCGGTCGAATCAGGCCGCGATGACCCCACGGCGCACGCAATCAACGGCACCCCTCGGTCCGGCCTGGACAACTGTCGTGGAGCCACTATATCTAGGGGTGGAGTCGCGTGTCAATACTACATCTTGGGGAATCGACGCTGAAGGTTAAGTGTCTCCAGCGAGACCAGATCGCCTAGCTTGCGCACACTGGGGTGTCTTCTTGCAGGCTTCGTCTCAGGAACGATCGCCGACAGGCGAGAAGCAAGACGAAAGAGGCGAGACGTGAGAAGCAAGACGTGAGAGGCGAGACGTGAGAGGCGAGACGTGAGACGTAGGGTCGAAGCTCAACTCCGCCCGCTTCCGACCTCGATGCGAGACCCACGGTCACGGTGGAGACGAGGACACGCACCTCATGCACCGTCGGTCTGACCTTGCGGCTCGCGATAGCGGGTGCTACGGGTCATGACGACTGCGATGCCGCGAGGCTGTCTGCCCTCGGAGAGAAACCGATCCCATGCCTTCGTGAGCTCCCGGATGCGTTGTTCCCGGATCAGTACAACCCCTCCCAGAGGCCGACCGAGAGCGATCTGGTCGAGGACCAGATTGGCGAAGCGAATGTCGCGGGTCACCAGCGTCTCCCCGGAGCTCATGAGCCGTTGGAGGATTACAACGTCCGGGGCCCCGGGGTCCGCGTCGCGGACCCATGTGGCTGAGTGGCGAGCAGCTTCGGCGGCGACGACGAACGAGCGCGGGAGATTCTCGTCGACGAGGAACCGCACTAGGCGACCTCGATGCCCCACTCGACCAGGTTCGCGGCGTACCTGAGGGCAGCATGGATGTCGTCCACCGTGAGGAACGGGTAGGCCTCGAGGAGTTCGTCTGCAGTGTCGCCTGCGGCCAATGCCTGGACAATGACATACACCGGGAGGCGAGTCCCGGTGATGACCGGTTGTCCAAGCATGACCCCTGGCTCTACAGTGATGCGGTCCTCAGCGCGCATGCGTCCTCCGATGCGTTCTCGTCAATTCTAACCTCTCGCCGTTCGTGCAGACGTGAGACGCGAGACGTAGGGCGCGCGGCTGCGCCGCCCGGGTGAGGAGTGAGGAGGAAGGAGTGCGGGGAATCATCACGGCGGACTCGTGATGTGTCCTCGTAGGGGCGGAGCTTGTCTCCGCCCGGCGGAAACCAGCGAGCCAACATCGGGAGGAGGCAAGCTCCTCCCCTACGAGTCGCAAGCCTCTCTATGTGAACTCTTTACTCTTCACTCTTGACCGGCGGCGCAGCCGCCCGCGTCAGCGGGCGTACCGCTCGCGGATGCGGGGAATCAGGTAGTCGGCGAAAGCCCGCTCGAGGTCGTAACGCGGGTCGAAGCCCCAGTCGGACCGGGCCGCATCGTCGTCCACGTCCGCCGGCCAGCTGTCCACGATCGCCTGCCGCTTGAGGTCGGGCTCGAAGCGGATGTCGGCATCGGGGAAGCCCGCCAGCACGAGGTCGCGGATGTCGCTCGCCGAGGGGTTGAACGCAGTGATGTTGTAGACCTTCTGGCCGAGGCTCGCTCGAGGAGCGGCGGCGAGCTGGAGCAGGGCCTCGACGGCATCGACCATGAGCATGAACGGGATCCGGGAGTCGGGCCGCACGAAGCAGGCGTACGGCTCGCCCTGGGCGGCGGCGTGGATCGTCTCGGGGGCGTAGTCGGAGGTGCCTCCGGAGGGCATCGTGACGGCGCTGATCAGGCCGGGAAAGCGGATCGCGCGGAAGTCGACCCGGCCCGAGAGGGTCTCCGCCGCGAGCTGCTTGTAGTGGCGGTCGTAGTAGCGGCCGAGGTGCTCGCAGTAGAGCTTGTTGCAGCCGTACATGGTGGTCGGAGTGTTCCACTGGTCCTCGCGGACGCGGCCGCCATCGTTCTTCGCCTGAAGGTCCGGCAAGCCGTAGGCTGCGATCGAGCTCGGGTACATGAACACGACCGGGCGCCCGTGCGACTCGCCCTGTAGCTGGGCGAACTCGAGCAGGTTGAGGGTGCCCTCGACATTGACCTGGTGGGCCGTGGTCGGGATGATCTCGCCCCGAGTCGACAGGATCGCCGCGAGGTGGAAGATCGTGTCGACCTCGAACTCGGCGACGACGCGCTGGAGCAGGTTGTGCTCCAAGATCGAGCCGACGTACTCGCGCTGGACCGCGGCACGCATCTGGGCCGGCAGCGGTTGCAGGTCGATCGTGACGATGGCGTGGTCGTCGCGGCTCGCGAGACGCTCGATGAGACCGTGACCGATCTCGCCGCTGGCACCGGTGATCAGCGTGACGTGCTTGCGCATGAAACCTCCCTCGTCCTGAGACGAGCCCCTCAGAACAGGGCGTCGTGAGCTCACCCTGTGGGGCTTCAGGGTGGCCGAGGGCGAAAGCGCTGTCAAGCGGGCGAACCCGGGAGGGGTTCCCTACGTAACAACGTACGGATGCAACCCCCGAGCCGGTCGGAGCATCTGATACGCAGCAGCTGGAAGCGAGGAGGCTCGAGCATGGCGAAAATCTTGAAGTGGTTGATCATCCTGGCAGTCGTTGCAGGGGTGGCGGGCGCCATCTACGCCTGGGTCGGGAGCCAGCGCACTGCCGGACCCGGCTTCACCCTGGTCGAGGCCAAGCTCGGCTCGATCACCGAGAAGGCGCTCGCTGTCGGGCGCATCGAGCCGCGCGACAAGTTCCAGGTCAAGTCGAAGATCTCGGGGATCGTCCGGCGCTGCTTCGTCGAGGTCGGCGACGTGGTCCAGGCCGGCGACTCACTGTTCGAGATCGCGCCCGACCCGACGCCTCAGGAGCTGCTCAACGTCGACCACCAGCTGCGCTCGGCCCAGGCCAGCTTCGAGAAGGCGCAGGCCGACTACGAGCGCGGCAAGGCCCTCAACCAGCAGGGCCTGCTGTCCAAGGGTGACCTCGACGCTCTGGCCGAGCAGTTCCAGCTCGCGGAGGTCTCGCTCGCCCAGGCGCGCGACAACCGCCAGCTCACCCGCGTCGGCCGCGTGACCGGAGGCGACACGGACGTCGAGGCGATCATCCGCGCTCCGGCAAGCGGCACCGTGCTCAGCCGTGCGGTCAACCCGGGCGATCCGGTGGTGCCGCTGACCTCTTACCAGCCGGGCACCGAAATGGCGACGGTGGCCGACATGCGCGACCTGATCTTCCGCGGCACGGTCGACGAGATCGACGTCGGCAAGATCGCGGTCGGTCTCCCGTGTCGGATCAAGGTCGGTGCGCTGCCCTCCGACCAGGTCACCGGCCACGTGTCGAGGATCGCGCCCCAGGCCCGCAAGGAGGAGGGCGCGACCCTGTTCGACGTCGAGGTCGAGCTCGACCCGGACCAGAAGGTGGTCCTGCGGGCGGGCTACTCGGCGAACGCCGACGTCGTGATTCGCGAGAAGAGCGACATCGTGATCATCCCCGAGCGCCTGGTCCTGTTCGAGGACGACGGCGCCAAGACCTTCGTCGAGCTGCCGGCGGAGCAGGCTGATGCACCGCCGAACAAGGTGCCGGTCGAGCTCGGCCTCTCGGACGGCCTCAACGTCGAGATCGTGTCGGGCGTCAAGGCGGGCGACCAGGTCGTGCAGC
>CAZQYU010000276.1:0-4883 GCA_964597585.1 uncultured Thermoanaerobaculia bacterium | reverse complement strand
TCGACCATCACTCGCGCGAGGGGCTCGGTCCCCGAGTAGCGCAGCAGGATCCTGCCGCGTCCGCTGAGCAGGCTCTGCCCGCCGGCGAGCTCTGCCCGTACCTCCGGCAGCTGGTCGAACGGAGTCTTGCGTACGACCGGGACGTTGACCAGCACCTGGGGCATCCGCTCGAGGTCGGAAAGCGTCGCAAGGTCGCGCCCGCCGGCCACCGCAAGAGCAAGCAGATGCGTGGCTGTGACGAGCCCGTCTCCGGTGACCGAGTGGTGTGCGCAGATCACGTGGCCCGACTGCTCGCCGCCGAGCGCCGCTCGGTGCTCGCGCATCGCGAGCCACACCGAACGGTCGCCGACCGGGCACCGCTGGACGGCGATGCCGTCGCGGGCGAGCGCTCGCTCGAGACCGAAGTTGCTCATCACGGTCGCGACCAGCCGGCGGCCCGGAAGCCTCTCCTCGGCAAGCAGAGCACGACCCCACGCGAGCAGGATGTCGTCGCCGTCGAGGGTGTGCCCGTCGGCATCGACCAGAATGGCCCGGTCCGCATCTCCGTCCAGAGCGACACCGGCATGTGCCCGGTGGTGGCGCACGGCGTTGGCAACGTGCGACGGGCAAGTCGCGCCGCACCCGGCGTTGATGTTGCTGCCGTCCGGCTGGGAAGCCACCGCGACGACGCGGGCGCCGAGCCGTTCGAAGAGCGCCTCGGCGAGGCCGGAGGCGGCGCCGTGGGCGGCGTCGACTGCGACCGTCATGCCTGCGAGAGGTCTCGGTCGGTCGTGGCTGGCCACGACCAGGCCGAGGTAGCGTTCGCAGAGCTCGTGGTCACTGGGTGGCAGGTCGGGACCCTGCAGAACGGGAGTCTCGTCGAGGCGCAGCTCGAGCCGGTGCTCGACGGCGTCGGCGATCTTCTCGCCCGACGGTGCAAGGACCTTGATGCCGTTGTCCCGAGAGGGATTGTGGGAGGCGGAGATGACGACTCCCGCGGCCCAGGAGCCGGTGCGCAACAGGTGGGACACGGCGGGGGTTGGGAGGACGCCGCCCCAGGTCACGCGACCTCCGGCTGCCTGGAAGCTGCCGCCGAGCCATCGAGCGAGGGTCTCGGTGGAGGCCCGCGTGTCGCCGGCGAGCAGAAGATGCGGCCGATCGCGGTCCGAGCCGAGCTCAGCCGCCAAAGCGGCGCCGAGGCGCCGCACCGTCGCCTCGTCGAGGGGCGGAGCGTACGTCGGTCCGCGGATGCCGTCGGTTCCGAAGAGTCGCAGCTTCATGGGCGCTTCCGTGCTCGGGCTCGTCAAGGCTGTGGGCCCGCAGCGGGTTCACCCTGCGCCACCGCCTCCCGCCTGCGCGGCGTCGGTCGGCCTTTGATGACCGAATCGGGCGCGGGTACCGGCGCAGCGTCGCACAGGCCGTAGTGACCGTCAAGTGTCGCGGGTCACCGGCTGAACGGCCCGGGTCGAGCGATCGCTCGGGAGTCCGAAGTTCACCGTTTCTCCCGGCCGACGCTCTGTCACGTGGTGACGACTGGGGTCAACGCGAGCGGCGACGGGGGGTCGCAGTGGGCGTCGGGATCGGCGTCGGGATGGGCGAGATCTCGACCACGACCAGAAGGGGAACCGCCGTCAGACTGCGCAGCAGAGGGTGCGGCAGCCGTGGCTGGACCGCTGCCTCGACCGCACCGGTGGCACCGTCGATGGAGACCGGTGTGGTCTCGATCTCCTCAAGTGCGCCGACCAGGCTCGAGGGACCCTGCACGGTGAGCCGCGGCGGTGCGACCCGAACCTCCGTGACCTCGAAGCCGGGCGCCGGCGTGCCTTCCACGGTCGGCTTGACGGGCAGGCTCGTCCGCCGCAGGCGCTCGAGCTCGACCATCACCGCCGGCGGATCGACGCTGACCACCGAGACGTCGGGCGGGAGCTGCATGTCCGCGGTGTTGATCGGGAAGTCGAAGATCCCCGGTCGGGCGTTGCCCAGGTCGAGCAGTACCTCGAGCGGCGAGGTCGGATCGAGGGTACGCGAGAGCGGACCCTGGAGCTGGACCGACACCGTCTCGGGCACATTCGACGTGATCACGAGGTCTCGCGGCACGTTGACCAGCGTGAGCGGCACCTTGACGCCGCGGACCGACATCTCCTCGCGTGTCCGCCGTGCAGGCCCGTACCAGAGCACCGACGCGACCACCAGGGCGACCACGAACAGGACCGGATGACGAGGGCGCAGCCTCACGCGGCCTCCTCGCCTGACGGGCGGAGCTGGTAGAGCTGCTCGGCGAGGGCGTTTCGCAGGGTCGTGTCGTCCAGCGGCCGCAACAGCTGACCATCGACCGCGAGCGAGATCGTGCCGGTCTCCTCGGAAACGACGACCACCAGGGCGTCGGTCTCCTCGGACAGGCCGAGTGCGGCACGGTGGCGGGTGCCGAGCTCGGTAGAGAGCTCGTGTCGGGTGGTCAGCGGCAGGAAGCATGAGGCCGCGACGATGGTCTCGCCGCGCAGGATCACTGCGCCGTCATGGAGCGGGGTTCCGGGAATGAAGATGTTGAGCAACAGGTCGTAGGAGAACTTCGCGTCGAGCGGGATGCCGGTGTCGGCCCAGGCGGTGAGGGTGTCGCGCCGCTCGATGGCGATCAGCGCGCCGGTGCGTTGGGAGGCGAGGGCCTGTGCCGCGAGGGCGAGCTCGTTGAGCAGGACCGAGGCCGCACCTGAGCCGCCGAGGCGGAAGCGGGCGGTCGATCCGAAGACCGTGAGCATGCGCCGGATCTCTTGTTGGAAGAGCACGATGATCGCGATCGGTAGGAAACCCAGCAGGTAGTTGAGGATGCGCGCGAGGGTCGTGAGCTCGAGCGCGGCCGCGGCGGCTGTGACCACGACCACGATCAACAGACCCCACAGCATCTGCATCGCTCGGGTGTGCTGCAACAGGACCAGCAGGGCGTAGATGAGGAGGGCGACGGTGAAGATGTCGATTGCGTCGGTGATCCGGAAGTCGAGCGCCGTCAGCTCCCGAAGCAGCCCGAGGAGGGAGCTCATCGACGCGACTCCAGCAGCCGCTGGGCGACCTCGAGGAACTGGACGGTCGCGGCCACGTCGTGCACCCGAACCACGCAGCGCTCGAGGGCAAGGCTCGGCAGCAGTGCGGCAAGAGTGCCCGGAATGCGGTCCGCCACGGGTGCCCCCGTGATGCCAGCGATGAAAGACTTGCGCGAGGGTCCGACCACGACGGGATGGCCAAGGGCGGCGAGGTCGGGCAGCGCCGCGAGCAGTGCGAGGTTACCGTCGACATTCTTGCCGAAGCCGATGCCCGGGTCGAGCCAGATTCTCTCCGGCGCGATCCCCGCAGCGAGGGCGTCGGCGGCGCGGCCGGCCAGCGCGCCGTGGACCTCGGCGACGACATCGCAATAGCCGGTGTCGCGCTGCATGGTGCGCGGGTCGCCGCGCATGTGCATGAGCACGATGCCCGCCCGTGCCGCCGCAATCACGGCGAGCATCGCGGGGTCTGAGGCCGCGGTGACGTCGTTGACCAGGTCGGCGCCGGCGGCGAGGGCGGCGCCGGCGACGTCGGCCTTGGAGGTGTCGACCGAGATCGCCAGCTCGGCGTGCCGCGAGCGAAGCGCCGCGATCACCGGTCGGACGCGGGCGATCTCGACCTCCGCCGCGACATCCGCAGCCCCTGGCCGGGTCGACTCGCCTCCGACGTCGATGAGATCGGCACCCTCCGCCACCAGCTTGTCACCGTGGGCGACTGCGGCGTCCTCGGCGAGGAATCGCCCGCCGTCAAAGAACGAGTCGGGTGTGCAGTTGACGATCCCCATCACGGCCGGCCGACGTCGGCGCCAGATCGTCGCGAGACGGTCGGCCCGGACGGCAGCCGGAAAGGGACGAGTGCTCACGCCGGCTCCGCGACCTCCTTGGTGGGCTGCGTGACCTTGACCTTGCGCGCATCGATCCCCGAGGTGGTCTCGATCATCTCGTAGATACGCTCGCCGTCGAGCACCTCGTGCTCGAGCAGGGCCGCCGTGATGGCCTCGAGCGCAGCGTGGTGCTCCTCGAGGATCGCACGGGCATGGGTGTACGCGTCGGTGATGATTCGGCGGATCTCGTCGTCGATCTTCACTGCGGTCGCTTCGGAGTAGTCCTGGTGACGCGCGAACTCCTTGCCGAGGAAGATCGCCTCCTCGCGTTTGCCGAAGGTGAGCGGCCCCATGGTTTCGCTCATTCCCCACTCGCACACCATCTTGCGGGCGAGCTCGGTGGCCCGTTCGAGGTCGTTCCCGGCACCGGTCGTCGCCTTCTCGGGCCCGTAGACGAGCTCTTCGGCGATGCGGCCGCCCATCAGCACCCGCAGGTTGGCCTCGAGGTAGGCTCGCGAGTAGGTGTAGCGGTCCTCGAGGGGAAGCTGCTGGGTGAGACCGAGCGCCATGCCCCGGGGGATGATCGTGACCTTGTGGAGGGGGTCGGCTTCGGGGATCATCACCGCGACCAGGGCGTGACCGGCCTCATGGTAGGCGGTGATCCGCTTCTCCTCCTCCGACATCACGAGGGACCGCCGCTCCGAACCCATCATGACCTTGTCCTTGGCGAACTCGAAGTCGCCCATGTCAACCTTCATCTTGTTGAGCCGGGCGGCGCGGAGCGCGGCCTCGTTGACCAGGTTGGCGAGGTCTGCGCCGGAGAACCCGGGCGTCGAGCGCGCGAGAACCTCGAGCTCGACGTCGGACGAGAGCGGGATCTCGGTCGTGTGAACACGAAGGATGCCCTCGCGACCCTTGACGTCGGGCGGGTTGACGACGATGCGACGGTCGAAGCGGCCAGGGCGCAGCAGGGCCGGGTCGAGGACGTCGGGTCGGTTGGTGGCCGAGATCAAGATCACCCCGTCGTTGGCCTCGAAGCCGTCCATCT
>CAZQYU010000275.1:0-4889 GCA_964597585.1 uncultured Thermoanaerobaculia bacterium | reverse complement strand
TCTCCACCGCCGCGAAGCCGAGGCCGACCATGGCGCCCAGGACCAGGCCCTCGCTGCGCGCCTTACCATGCCGCAGGACGAGCAGCAGGGGCAGGAAGCAGAGCAGCTTGGCCGCCTCCTCACGGAGGCCGACCCCGAGAACGAAGTAGATGGCGTCGCCGACCAGGTTGCCGGTCTCCCGCAGCGCGGGGATGAGATCCTCCAGGTGGATGAGCACGTCGGTCGGGTAGATGCTCACGACGCCCAATAGAAAGGCCGCGACGAGGAGCTTGGGATCGCCGCCGAGGCGCCAGCAGAACCAGCCCCACAGCGTCGCCGAGAGGCCCGCCAACAGCCAGCTCGCCGGTGCGCCGCGCAGGTATGCGGCCGGCCACAGCCACGCCAGCCAGTCGCGCCAGCGGTGCTCGCGGAACGCGAGGTCGGCACGCAGGCCGGCGGTTACCGCGTGCTTCCACCGGGGGTCCGCGACGCGGGCCGCGACCGCATCGACCTTGCCGCTTGTCAGGAGCAGGTAGAGCGTCCGGCGGAGGTCTTCGACCGGGCCGCCCGAGCGGAGGCCCTCACGCTCGAAGTGCTGTGCCGCTGCGGCGAGCTCGTCCCGGTGGAGCAGCTCCATGCCCAGGACGTGGTTGGCCCAAGGGGTCGGCGGGTCAGCCGCAGCCGCCGCCGTGATGGCGGCTCCCTCCGCCGCCGTGACCCGGTCGCGCAGCACATCCCACCAGTAGGCACCGACAAGGCCAGCTCCCTCGGGGAGGTCGGGTCGGTCGAGCAGGGCCTCGATCTCGGCGGGATCCACGGACGGCTGGGGCAAAGTGGTCGGCAGGTCCGTCCCAGGCGGCATGTGCTCGCCGAGGAACGATTGGGCCGCGAGCGCTTCGTGGATCCGAAGGAACTCGAGCAGCACGGGTACGTCCACCGGTCCGTCGGTGAGCATCCGCCAGTAGACGCGCTCCGCGGCCTCGTACTCACCGAGGTTCGCGGCCCGTTCGGCCCGCCAGCGGAGCGGTGCCACCACCGGGACGAGCAGGTTCGCGGTCACGCCGGCAACGAGGGCGATGACGACGATCGCCGCAGCCGGTGCGAACACCCGGTACGGCGCCAACCGCTGCTTCAGGTAGAGGACGGTCCAGTGCATCAGTCGCCGGCGGAGGTGGGGCTCGCAACGACCGTCATGGAACCCGGCATCACGCCGACTCTGTGCACTCTCATGGCCGGAGGATAGCACCGGTCGAGCGACGAGCTGCACGCTCGTAATCGACTCGCGGCACGGCTCCATCGCGGCGTCCTCTCGGAGTAGACCCTGACCGCTCGAGGGGCCGGGGTGCTGAAAACGTCCCCGGCCGGGAGGTACACGATGAGCGCCGTCAGAGCTCTCGTCCCTGCCCTGATTCTCGTTCCCGTCGTCTGCCTCGCCGCGTCCACGTCGATGCACTTGGATCGGAGCTCCCTTTTGCCGGCCCAGGAGTTCACGGTGACGTTCACGGCCCTCGACGGACTGCCCGACGGGGCGAGGATCGGCGGCGAGATCGCCCACCGGGTGGCGCTGCGGCTCGGCAACGCACTCCAGGCGAGGACGATCCCGATCGGGGTCTGGGCGCATCACCTGGCCTTCGGCGCGACGGTCTCGATCAACGGTGAAGCCAGCCCCGACACCCTCGCCGACTTCCTGGTAGCGAAGGCCTCTCCGGCCCTGAGCTCGTAGCACGGGACACCGGCGCCCCGAGGATCCCGGCGACGCCTGGTTGGTCGCCGGAAGTGCGGGCCTGACGGTGGACGGCGGTTCCGCTCAGGATGGGCTACGCCCGCGCGAGGGCGGCACCAAGGCGCCGCACCTCGAGAACTCGATCTGATATCCTCGAAGAACCAGAGCACACAACGGCCATGTCATCGATCCCGCGCCACGGCGGACCGTCACGCCGCGTGTCCTGGCGAGGCTCTGAGGTGTGCGCTGATCCGTCGCAACCGGCGTCGTGACGCGGGACCCGAGAACAGGAGGACGTCATGGGACGCTTCATCGTGCCGTCGGTTGCGCTGCTGCTGCTCGCCGCGACGGTGGGTCTCGCAGGTCACAGTGACCTGGAGAAGCGCAACGCGAAGGTCGTCAGACGAATGGTCGAGGACATCAACCAACGGGACTTCGACGCGCTCGATGAGGTGGTGGCGCCCAACGTACAAAGGCACTGCTCCGCGACGCCGGGGGTCGAGGTTCACAGCCTCGAGCAGTTCAAGACCTTCCTCCACCAGGACCTGGTCGCGGTGCCGGACTCCCGGCAGGAGATACAGCAGCTCATCGCCGACGGCGACACGGTGGCGGTCCGGGTGCGCTACTCGGGGACCCAGACCGGGCCGATGGGTCCGTTCCCCCCCAGCGGCCGAAAGGTGGCGATTCCCTTTCTGGGCTTCTTGCGCCTCGAGAAAGGGAAGATCGCCGAGATCTGGGTCGAGTGGGACAACCTCGCCGCGCTCACGCAGCTCGGCCATCTCCCGCCACCCGGCGGGGCCGCTGGGGAGGCGAGCGCGAACAAGGCGCTCGCCCGGAAGTGGTTCGAGGTCGTGATCAACGGCCGCGATCTCGACGCGATCCCCGAGATCTACGCCGAGGACTACGTGTATCACGGACCTGCCGGCCAGGAGCTGCGCGGGCTGGAAAGGGTCCGAGACTTCGCCGCGGCCATCCTGGCGGCGTCGGCGGACCGCCGTGCCGTGGTCGAGAGCCAGGTCGCAGAGGGGGATCGGGTGGTGACCCGCTTCACCTCCCGCGGCACCCGGACCGGTCCCTACCACGGCGTGCCGCCCACGGGAAAGGCGTGGGTGACCGAGGGCATCGTCATCAGCCGTATCGAAAGCGGCAGGATCGTGGAGGACTGGGAGATCGCCCACAGTACCGGGTTGTAAGAGTCATTCTGATGTTGTCCATGCCTGGCAGAGAAGGTTGGAGGGCCGGACCGTGACGCCACGCCCCTGGATCGCAGCGGCACTCGTCTTGATCGTGATCCTGGCGGCATCGGGCCTCGCGAGCGCCCAGACCATCACGACCTTCGTTCCCGCTCCGGACGGCACGCCGCTCGCCACCGACGTCTACCTGCCCGCTGTCGGCAGCTCGTGGCCCGTCGTGCTGATCCGTACGCCCTACGGCAAGGACTCCAAGCAGCTCGAGTGCCTGGCCTTCACGCTGGCCGGTTTCGCCTGCGTGGCGCAGGACACTCGGGGGCGCTTCGAGTCGGGCGGTACCGACACGGTGTTCCGAAACGACGGTCCCGACGGCCGCGCCGCTGTCGACTGGGTGGCCGACCAGTCGTGGTGCAACGGGTCGATCGGCACCTATGGCGGCTCGGCGGAGGGCATCACGCAGTACGCATTGGCGCCTGGCGCGAACCCGGCGCTGAAGTGCATGCTGCCCGCGGTGGCCACGCCGTCGATCCGCGACCACGCCTTCCTTCAAGGTGGCGCTCTCCGCACCGCGCTGGTCGAGACCTGGCTCGCCGAACAAGGATCGCTGTTCTTCCTGGATGACCTCAAGGCCCACCGGTTGCTCGACGACTGGTGGCAGCGGTTGGACTTTCTCGGGGGCACCGCCGCCGTGACCACAGAGGTGCTGCACGTCGGCGGCTGGTACGACGTCTTCCAACAGGGTGCGATCGATGGCTTTCGCGCCTATCAGCAGCGCGGCGGCAGCGGCGCCCGCGGCCGCCAGCACCTCATCATGGGACCGTGGACCCACGGCGGCAACGCAGGCGAGCTCGACTACGGTGTCGATCCCGAGGAGCTGCTCATGTCGGTCGTTCCTCCGTGGTTCGAGCACTGCCTCAAGAGTGTCTCGAACGAGGTCGACGACTGGCCGGCAGTGTCGGTCTACCTGATGGGGGCAGTCGGGGAGCCCGGCGCGCCAGGCAACACGTGGGTCGATCTCGCCGGCTGGCCCCCGGCTGCACGCACGCTTCCGCTCTACCTGGACGTCGCCGGAGGCCTCAGGATGAGCCTGCCGGCGACCGGCGAGACCGCGCTGGTGATTGATCCGGGCGATCCGGTGCCGACCCTGGGCGGTGGCAACCTCTTCCCGTGGCTGGAGGTCGACGGTCGGGAGATGGGCGCCGGGTCCTACGACCAACGGGCGATCGAGAGCCGGGACGACGTGCTCGTCTTCTCGACCGACGTCCTGGACGAGTCTGTCACCGTGATGGGCCGGGTCCGCGCCCGACTCTGGGTGCGGCCCGACACCCCCGACCTCGACCTCGCCGTTCGTCTCACCGACGTCTATCCCGACGGCCGCTCGATGCTGGTGCTCGACGGCGTCCAGCGGGCCCGGATGCGCTGCTCCGCCGACCGGGAGTGCTTTCTCACGCCGGGTGAGCCCGCCGAGATCGTGGTCGACCTGTGGTCCACCGCGATCGTGTTCAACGCGGGACACCGTATCCGAGTCGACGTTTCCGGGACCAACGCCCCGCGCTTCGAGGTCAACCCCAACGACGGGTCCGATCTCGACAACCCCGACGGCCGGATCGTCGCGAGGCCCGTGCTGCTGCACGGCGCCGGAGCTCCGTCGCGGCTGGAGCTGCCGGTGCCGGCTCCGCCCCGTCGTCCCGCCGGGCGCCGATCGGGCGCGTCGGGGGCGTCTGCTCTGTTCAATCCTCGTTGAGCCGTTCGCAGGCGTCGTCTCCGATCGGTGCTGTGCTGGAGATCACGCGGATCGGTGCGCCGGGACGCGCGACTTGACACGCGCAACGGCCGCTGACGATACTCGAGAGGTCATCCCGAACAGGAGCCAACCGCGAGGCCGTGTGAGAACGGGCTCGTGGCCGAGGAGGGCAACGATGCGTCAGGTTGGACGAGGAGTGTGTCGGGGGCTGACCCTCGGGCTCGTGATCGCGCTCGCGCTGGCGTGCGCTGCT
>CAZQYU010000274.1:0-4900 GCA_964597585.1 uncultured Thermoanaerobaculia bacterium | reverse complement strand
GCCTTCCGCTCGATCGAGACCGCTCTCGGCAACGCGATCCACGAGGTCCTCGAGTGGCTCTACCGGGAGCGCGACCAATCGACCTCGCCCAACCTCGACGCCGCCCTCGAGGAGCTCGCGCGGGTCTGGCAGACGAGCGTCGGCGACGACGTCGCGGTCGTGCGGGTCAGCGACACCGCCGAGGCCGCCCTGCGTTCAGGGCGCGAGATGCTCGAGCGCTTCCACCGCAATGTCTTCGTCGACGACCGCTCAGAGACCGTGGCGCTCGAGAAGCGGCTCTCCCTGCGCCTCGACGACGGGCTCGTGTTCACCGGCTTCGCCGACCGCGTCGGCCGGACCGTCAAGGGCCGGCTCTTCGTCATCGACTACAAGACCTCGAGCCGTGAAGGCGATCCTTCGGACTTCTCCGAGGGCCTCCAGGCCCCGCTCTACGCGACCTGCACCCTCGAGACCTCGGGCGACGACGAGGCCCTCGCCGGCTACCACTACCTGCGCCACGGCACCACCCGCTGGCACCCCGTGTCGCGCGAGCGCGGCCGCGAGCTCGCCGCCCGCTTCCACGGTCTCGTGCTCGAGGCGAACGCAGCCACCGACTTCCCTGCCAGCCCGAGCGTCCTCTGCGCCTGGTGCGGGTTCAACGCCATCTGCCCTGACGCACAGGTTCCCGAGGCACTTTCCGGGGGTCTCCGCCTCGCCCGCGAACGCGTCACGCCGTCCTTCGGCGAGTCGACTGGCTGACCGCCGGCTCCGCTTACTCCGGTGAGGCCGGCTCCGTGGCCGAGAGTGCCGGCCGCCGCCCGCGAATGCCGGCAAAAAGCCCCTGGAGCGCCGCGATGTCCTCTGCCTGGTCATCGGTGGTCTCGAACGGCGGGAAGAAGCGCAGGGTACGCGTCCCCCAGTCGAGCGCGACCGGGGCGATCGGCACGCCGGCACCGCGCGCGATGTACCAGAAGCCGACGTGCCAGCGTTCGACCCGCCTGCGGGTCCCCTCCGGCGAGAGCGCCAGGATCAGGGAATCAGACGAGCGGAAGCGGTCGACGACCTGAGCCACGACCCCGCCGCGAACCCGGCGGTCCACCGGGATGCCACCGAGCCAACGCATCAGGCCCCCGAGCGGCCCACGGAACACGGTGTGCTTGCCGAGAAAGGTCACCCTCAACCCGAGCGCGAGCATCGCCAGAGCGCCGGCGACGAAGTCCCAGTTCGAGGTGTGGGGGGCGACAATCACCACGGCTTTCCCGACGTCGGGCAGCGAGCCGTCGCTGCGCCACCGCCACAGCCGCAGCGCCCAGCGGGCGAGCGCGCGGACCAGCCGCGACCCGCGACTGGGTACCTGCGGCCCGAGCTCCGTGGACCAGCTACGTTCCGGGGTGGTCATCCGGCGTCGAGTGTAACCCGCAGGCTTGCCGAGCGAGCAGATCTCGTCAACCTGACGGCTCCCTACCCGGAGAGTGGTTGCCGAGGGGGGTGCCGGCGTGCCGCTGGAGGAGGCCGCGCGGCGGCAGGGATGGGATGGCGGGGCTGGCGGGACTCGAACCCACGACCTTAGGTTTAGGAAACCTCTGCTCTATCCACCTGAGCTACAGCCCCGTGGGGTGACGATCGTACGATTCGGACGGGCCCGCGTCAACGCGTGCGCGCCTCTCCAGCGTCACGAAATCCGATCGCAGCGGAGCAGCCCGCCTGCCCCCGTGCGATGGCGGACCCGCACGCCTCCCCTCCTCCCCGCCATCCCGAGCGAGCGAGCGCCAGCGAGCGAGTCGAGGGATCCCGTCCGGGAACGCCACTCACGTCGTACTGCCGGCCCCCCTCCTCACTCCTCCCTCCTCACCAGCAGACACTCGAGCGCAGCGAGAGGATCCGCACAGCAGCTCGCCTACGCCCGTGCGACGGACAGGCGTCGGACGGGGGCCCCGGCGGCGCCAGCTCTTCCGCGAGAGCGTCACCGATCAATGAAAAGACCGTGCTCCCGGGGCGCCGGGTCAATTCCCAGGGCCTCGCCACGCGCCGTGCGGTACCGCCGGCGTGCGCGGGGCGGCGACGTCACATGCCGTGTCTGACACCTGTTCGTGAGGCGAGGATCTCATCGATAGACCTCTCGGCGATGCCCCACGCGGACGACCAGCACCACAAGCTCTTCGTGAGTGACCTCGTAAACCACACGGTAGGTACCGACGCGCAGCCGCCGGAGGCCCGTGAACTCCCCCTTGAGAGCAGAACCCGCGGTGGGTTCATCCGCAAGGCGGTCGATCGCCTCCACGAGGCGGATCCGGTCGGGTTTCGCGATGTGGCGCAGCGATCTCTCGGCGCTGGCTTTGATGCGGACCGTGTAGGCCACAGCTCAGTCCGCGTCGAGTAGACGAGCGCGCACCTCGCCCCAATCGAGAACCGGGTCCGCCGGATCCTGCAGCCGATCGACGGCGAGCCGGAGGTCCTCAACGTCGTCGAGGTAGTACTCCACGGCCTGGCGGATCACGTCCGCGCGGCTCCGCTTGAGCCGCCTGGCGGCCTCGTCGATCCCCCTCACCAACTCGTCTGGCAGTCGCGCACTCACCTGGCCCATGTGGTTCCTCCTGAATCCAAATGATACCATTGACTGTCGCTGTATCCCGCACCCCCTGTCAATGCCACAATGTGGTCAGTGGCACTCGCGTCGCCCGCTCGCTTGACATCGTCCATCTTCGGGCTGGCGGTCGCCATCTCGTGTGGCGCCCCGCACCACAGCCTGCTGGTGACGGTTACCCGCGCCGGACAGCCCTGGCCGGGGGTGGTGGTGACCCTCCGAAGCCCGGGCACCGACCGCGTCGCCGCGAGCGCAGCCACCGGAGCCGACGGAACCGCCCGGCTCGACAAGCTCGACCCCGGGCCGGTCACCGTCGAGGCGCTGGCCATCGAGGACGACAGGTCGGCGTACTGCATCGTCACGCTCGACGTGAGGCAGGCCGAGTCCGCTCTCCATCTGCGAGCCGAGTCGGACTTCATCGTCGGCGGAGCGCTGCGAGCGTTTCCCGCGGCCGTCGACGCGGCCCCGGCCGGGGCCGCCGCAGAAACCTCGGAACGTGCAGCGAGGGCGGCACTCGTTCCCGCTGTCCTCGAGATCGACCGGGTCGGAGGCACCCCTCGCGTCGCTCTGGCCGCACCGACTCGAGGCGGGCTGCTGACCCTCGAGCAGATCCTCCGCGACGCGGGCTACAGCCTCGAAGTCGTCTGGGATCAGGTTGTGCCGCGGTCCCGGATTCCTGGTTTCCCCGCCTGGCCCGAGCTGAGCGATCTTGCCGGCCTCATGGACGAGCTGCGGACTGAGCCTCCCCCGCCGGGCGGGGTCCGCTTCCACATCCTGCTCGCGCCCTGGAACCACCCTTTTCACGAGCTCTCGCTGCTCGTGGACCCCGAGACACGCCAGAGCTCGGTCGTCGGCATCGACCCCGACCGCCTGGACCCCCGAGAGATCCTGCACGCGGTCGTCCACGAGATCGGCCACCAGCTCGGTCTCCGTCACCCCTGGGAGGAGGGCTCCGATCGCCGTACTGCGATGACCTACCCTTGGCACTGGCCGGACTGGGACTGGTCGGACCCCCGCGTGTTCACTTTGCCCCTGCCCGCTGACAGCGAGCCGGGCCGCACAAACCACTGAGCAGCGGATTGGCTTTCAGGTGTGGTGCGGCCGGCACCGCTGCACACCGGGCCGCTGGCGCTCGATGTCACATGACGTGCCTGAAATCTCTGCTGGGGGTCCGCAACAGATCGTCGGACCCGTCGGCACCTTTGCGGCCAACAGCGGGTGGCTCGTTCGACCTGATCTGGCACGACTCAGATTCCCTGCATTCGGAAAGTGCCAGACATCAAGACGGGGCCCGACGAGAACGTACAACCTCAACATTGTGAGGTTGTGATACTTGGCACCGTTCGGTGTGACGCCGCACCCAAAGACGCCGTCTACGCTATAGGTTGAACATTCTCAGCTCGAGCGACCGCCCGCAGGCCTCGGCCCACCGTCGCATGAACTCGACAGTAGGGTTCGACGACCACAGCTCCGCCTGCGAGACAGCCTGCTGGGTGACGCCGAGACGCTCGGCAAGCGCACGCTGCGACAGCCCCGCCTCGGTCCTCGCCAGCCGGAGCAGGAACCCGGGGACAGCCATCTCCCACTCCGGCAGCCTTCCCCAACGCTGCAGTGCGTTCCACTCAGCAAACGACCGTGGCCGACCACGACGAAGCCGAAGTCTGCGAGCGGCGCCGGGAAGCGCGCCTCTTACGGGCCTTGATTCGCCCATCGCTCCAGCTCCTCCTCGGGCGGCATCGCGACCTGCCAGTGTTCTGCAAAGCGCCTCAAGCTCTGCCATGCGTTGACCCACCCGGCTTCCCTCACCCGAGCCTCGAGCCGTGCAAGGTCTACCGTGTCCCTCACCGCCCCCCAGACGAGGAAGGCGTTGACCCCATCGACCGAGGAGCGCCAGTGCTCCCATCCGCCGAGCCGGTCCACGAGCAGGTCCTCGGCGGAAATGACTCGAACCCGCTGCCCCTCTACGTCGATCCACACGGCGGTTTCCCCGGCGCCGAGAGCACTGCCCGGAAACTCGACGAACACCTGCGCCGCCTCGTGGATCCAGTGCCTTCCATGCCGTTCGAAGCCGGCCTCGCCAAGCCTGCGCTGAACGCGACGCCCCACCGAGCCGACCAGGTCGATGTCGCCCGTTGTGTACGCGCCGGCGGTGTAGAGCTCAACCGCTGCGCCACCGACCAGCACCGGGACCTCCTCATCGTTCATGAACAGACCTTGGATCCAGGCGACGAGCACAGCGGTCTTTGCCAGCCCATCGTCGAGCGAGAGGATCCTCTCGATGTCCACAAAAACAATCTATATCTTGTTCTCTGATCACGTCAATCGCCTGCCCACACG
>CAZQYU010000273.1:0-4904 GCA_964597585.1 uncultured Thermoanaerobaculia bacterium | reverse complement strand
AGACCGGCGTCAGCTTCTCGCTCGTCTTGCGGATCATCGAGTGGCAGTTCATGCATGTCTGGGTGGGCGGGATCGCAGCGAATGCTGCCCTTTCCACGGTGTTGTGGCAGTAGCGGCAGTCGATGCCGAGCTGGCCAACGTGGAGCGCATGGCTGTAGGGAACCGGCTGCTCCGGCTGATATCCCACGTCAGTGGTCTTGGGAGAAAAGCCGAACCAGACAATGACCACGACGTAGGCCAGTCCCCCGAGGGCACCGAGCGCGACGGCAGGTCTCAGTATATTTGTCCATTTTGGGAAAAGATAGTGATGGTGCGACTTTTCTTCCATCATGAGAATGAATCCTAGCTATCCCGGAAGCGGAAGTCAAGCGTTCAGGGAGTAGAATACCGGACCATGAGTGCCATCGTCGATCTTCGGTCCGATACGGTAACACAGCCAACCCAGAAGATGCGCGAGGCGATGGCCCTCGCGGAGGTCGGAGACGACGTCTACGGCGAGGACCCGACGGTCCGCCGTCTCGAGGAGAGCGGTGCCGCACTGCTTGGTCGCGAGGCCGCCGTATTCGTCCCCTCGGGAACGATGGGTAACCAGATCGCGATCCACCTGCACTGCCGCGCCGGCAGTGAGGTGGTTGCCGAAGCGGGAAGCCACGTCTTCAACTTCGAGATGGGCGCGATGGCCGCACTCACGGGCGCTTTGCCGCGCCCCGTCACGACGCGAGATGGGATCCTCGCTCCGAGCGACGTCGAGGGTGCGATTCAGCCGAAAGCGGGCTACCGGACGCCGACCTCCTTGGTCGTGCTCGAGAACAGCCACAACCTGGCCGGCGGACGGGTGACGCCCGCAGTCAGGATGCGGGAGCTGGTCGAGACCGCGAAACGCCACGGCCTGCCCGTCCACCTCGATGGAGCGCGGGTGCACAACGCCGCCCTTGCGGCGGGTGTCTCCGCGGCCGAGCTGAGTGCAGGGTGCGACACGGTCATGTTCTGCCTCTCCAAGGGGCTCGCCGCGCCGGTCGGGTCGCTGCTCGTGGGCGAACCGGCGGCCATCATCGAAGCCCGGCGGATCCGCAAGATGTTCGGCGGCGGTATGCGCCAGGCCGGCGTGATCGCAGCGGCGGGACTCGTGGCTCTCGACGAGATGCTGCCGAGGCTCGGCGACGACCACGTCACGGCCCGCCGTCTGGCGGACCTCCTGGCTGAGGTGCCCGGGATCGACCTTGATCCGGCGACGGTCGAGACCAACATCGTCTTCCTCAGGGTCTCGGCCGGCGCAAAGCTGAATGCTGCGGTGCTGGCCTCCGCACTGGCCGACGAGGGTGTGCTGGTGCACGCCCTGGGGCGCGACAGCATCCGGATGGTGACCCACTACCAGGTCTCGATGGCCGACGTCGAGCGCGCCGCCGCCGCGGTCCGCCGCCTGCTCAACGACGCGAGACCTGGAAGCTGAAGCTCAGCGCGGGAGCTACCGGGAATCCACTGCGCGAGACGGGTCGGGTGCGCGGGTCGGCGGTCGATTCGAGCGAGGGAGCGTTCCCGAGATATGCACCCTCGGTTGCAACGGATTCTGACCACCAAGACACCAAGACACGAAGAGGGTCGTGGGAGGTTCCGAAGTGCAGGCGCTTTCTGGATCGATTGGTCTCGTTCAGCGATGAACGCCGTGCACGATGCACCAGTGCCAACCGTGTGGGGTCCCGCCGCGCGCGGTGCGCGCGGCCCTGAGCGGTGCGAGGGCCCGCCGAAAGGGAAGCTCTCTCGGCCGGCCCTCCCACCGCCCAGCGGCGGCTGCCGGAGGCAGGCGCCGGGACCCGCGAGGCCGCTCTCCTGCCCCTGGGACGGTTTGGTGTCTTGGTGGTGAAGACTATGGCGGGGGCAGGCTCAGGTTGCGGCGGGGGATGGCGGGTTGGCCGGAGCTCTGCTTCTCTCGCTCCGGGAAGCCGCCGCCGAGCATCACGGTGATGGTTGGACCGACGTGACCGGGGGGTGTCGGCGGGGGCGGCGGGACGAAGCCACCGCCGGACCTCCAGATCCACTGGCTGAGGTTGGCGAGATCGGACATCGCCCGCGACAGTGAGACCGCGGCCACGCCGAAAGCGACCGAACGGTCGTCGAAGGCGCGCCAGTCGCGTAGCTGTCCGCCGCGGAAGAACTCGTCGCCGACGAAGGGATAGAGGGTGCGGCTGCGGGCCATGATCGCGCCGATTGCGGAGTCGAGACCACCTGAGCCGGTGAGATCGAGGTCGCGGCCGTAGTAGACCAACCGCAGCCGGCTGCGGACCGCGTCCGTGTAGCGCTGGTAGGCGCCGGCGTACTCAGGCTCGCGAGGGTCGTCGTGAGCCACCGCCAACGGATCGTTGGCATCGAGGACGCGCACCGCGAGCACGCCGAGCTCCTCAACCAGGTCGTCGAGGGGAATCGGCCGCAACAGGTCGTCGTGGCAGTGGGTCGCCTGGTCGAGCAGCGCGGCCTTGAGGCTGCCGGGTTCACCGGCGCGCCAGGCGGGTGGAGCTGCAAGGCCACGCTGGATGCCGGCGTCGTAGCGGCGGTGATTGCGGCGGACCTGCCGTGCGAGGTCCGGCGGGAAGAAGTCGACCGCCCTCCACGCGACGTGACGGATCGTGGTCCCGCTCCACCCTCCCGAGAGGAGGGCGAGGGCTGCGACCGCCACCAAGCGGACGACACCCCGAACCAAGCGGTTGCGATTGGTCGGCATCATGCACCGTCAGGGGGTCGCGGTCCCGGTGGGACCGAGCATCTCGAGGACGCGGGCCCGCACCTGACCGGCCATGCCTGGAGAGTAACCCTGATAGACCTGGACTGCACGCCCATCGGGGTCGATCAGAAAGCTGGTCGGCAGCGCCCGGACCCCGACCGTGCGGAGGTCGCGGTCGCTCATCCGGTACACGGGCAGTGCCAATCCGGCCTTGGCGAGGAACTCCAGCGCAGCTGCGTTGGAGTCGTCCATCGTAACCGGCAGGAAGATGAACCCACGGCCGGCGAGCTCGTCGTAGAGGTGCTTGAGCTCCGGCATCTCGAGCCGGCAGGGCGCGCACCAGCTCGCCCAGAACGTCATCAGCACAGGTCGGCCGCGAAAGCTGGCGAGATTGACCGCCGAGCCGTCGTCAAGGGAGATCACCGCAACGGCGGGGAACATCGGCTCTACCGCCGCCCCCGCGAGGACGGCGCTCGCGATGACAGCCAACACGACACAGGCAAGACGCCCTCTCATGCAGGCATGATACGGGAGCCCCTCACATCCCACAATGTCAGCGTACTCGAGTGAGTCCGCGAAGCGCTTGCGCACAATTTCACAAGCGTCGTGGTAGACTCCACGGCATGAGCTGGGAGCTGCACTCCGTCGCGATCATCGGCGCTGGGATGATGGGTCGTTCCATCGCCACCAAGGCGGCCCAGGAGGGCCTCAACGTCTGTCTGAAAGAGATCTCGATGGAGCGCGCCGAGCAGTGTCGGCGCGAGCTCGAAGCCGAGCTCGACCACTCGATCGGGCGCTTCGACCGCACCGAGTCCGAGAAGAAGGCGATCCTCTCCCGCATCCAGTGGGTGACCCAGTTCGACTGCGCGGCCGAGTGCGACCTCGCGATCGAGACCGTCCAGGAGGACCGCGACATCAAGTCCGAGATCCTGAAGCAGCTCGACACGTTGATGCCGCGCGACAACCCGATCGTCATCAACACGTCGACGCTTTCGATCACCGAGCTTGCTGCATCGTGCAACCGGCCGGAACGCATCCTGGGCATGCACTTCCTCTACCCGGTCACGTCGACGCGAGTGATCGAGGTGGTGCGAGGCCAGCTGACCTCGGACGAGTCGCTCGAGCATGCGGTCGCCTTCGCTCGTCTGCTCGGCAAGGTGCCGATCAAGGTCTTCGAGATGCCGGGCTTCGTCACCACGCGAGTGGTACTGCCCCTGGTCAACGAGGCGATTCACGTGGTGATGGAGGGTGTCGCGGAGGCGGCGGACGTCGATCTGGCACTCAAGCTCGGGTTCGACTTCCGCACCGGGCCACTCGAGTGGGCCGACCGGGTCGGCCTCGACAAGGTGCTGAACTGGCTGCAGCACCTCTATCACGAGTCGGGAGAGCCGCGGTTCCGTCCGTGCCCGCTGCTCAAGCGTCTGGTACGGGCGGGTCTGTTCGGGGCGCGCACGGGGCGCGGGTTCTTCACCTATGACAAGAACCGCCGCCGTCTCGACCGGCTGGCGGACGACCGCCCCGGCATGGCCTGAAGCCTCGTCCTGATCGCCCGGCGGAGGGAGCGTCATGAAGGTCCTCGTGCTCAACAGTGGATCGTCATCGGTCAAGTTCCAGGTCATCGAGACCGACCTGGAACGGATGAACGCCCACAAGGACCTGACCTTGGCGGTCGGCCTGGTGGAGAAGATCGGGCTGTCAGACTCCCGGCTGGTGCTCAACATCCCGGGCCGAGAACAGTTCCAGGACTATCGCGAGATCCTCGAGCACCGTGCTGCGATCGAGTGGGCGCTACGCCTGCTGGCCGACCCGGAGCACGGCATCCTCGAGAAGGTCACCGACATCGGCGCGGTCGGGCATCGCATGGTCCACGGCGGCGAGGAGTTCGCGTCCTCGGTGCTGATCACTCCCGAGGTGGTGTCGAGGATCGAGGCGTGCTCCGTGCTGGCGCCGCTGCACAACCCGCCCAACCTGCGCGGATACCGAGCCGCCCACCAGGCGCTGCCCGATGTGCCGCACGTCGCGGTCTTCGACACCGCCTTCCACCAGACCATGCCCGCGCACGCCTTTCTGTACGGCATCCCGTTCCAGTTCTATAAGAAGCACCACCTCAGGCGGTACGGATTCCACGGTACCTCGCACCGGTACGTCGCGTTCCGCGGCTGCCAGCTGCTCGGCTGGGAGCGGGAGG
>CAZQYU010000272.1:0-4908 GCA_964597585.1 uncultured Thermoanaerobaculia bacterium | reverse complement strand
CAAGCGCTCCGTGCGCCTCATGGAGGGCGAGCTCTACAAGACCTACAGGGTGTACCAGAAGGCTCTGTAGCCTGGCTCAGCTGCAGAGGGGCTCGCCCTCCCCGCGCCAGCTCCCGGTGGCGCGCAGGAATCGGGCGACCATGCGGGCGACCATGCGGTCCAATGGCTTTCCCTCGCTGGCGTCCTCGGGCAGGGGGATCTGGACCGCTGCCAGGGTGTGGTGACCGCCGCCGAAACCGTGCCGGCCGGCGAGGCGCCGCGCCACGTGGCCGGCGTTGAGCTCACTATCGGTGGCGCGCAGGCTCGCGTGCAGGCAGTCGCCGACCACCCCGAGACAGGCCGACCAGCTCACTCCCTCGACCCTCAGCAGGAGATCGGCCGACTCGGCGATCATCTCCTGGTTCTCCAGCTTGCCGAGGTACGAGACCACCCGGTTGCCGTAGATCGTGGCCGCATCGAGGGCGTTGCGTAGGGCGGAGAAGTCGCTGCGCGGAACGGGCGCGGAGACGATCCGGCCGAGCGCACGGGCGTTGGCGGCGGGATAGAGGGCGACGTAGGCCTCGAGGTCCGCGCGGGTGCTCTCCCGGCCGAGCTCCTGGGTGTCGGAGCGGATGCCGTACACCATCGCCGTGGCCAGCTTCGGCGGGATCTCGACCCCGGCCTCGATCAGGTACTGGTAGAGGATGGTCGAGGTGGCGCCGTAGCGGCTGCGGATGTCGGTGAAGCGTGCGGAGCGGGTCTCGCGCCGGATCGGGTGGTGGTCGATCACGATGTCGAGCCGAACCGCCGGGTCGAAGGCCACGTTGCCCGCTCCGGGTTGGGCGTCGACCATCGCGATACGGTCGAAGCGGCTCAGCTCGAGGCCGTTGAGCGGGCGGGTGGCGAGCCCGAGGTAGCGCAGCAGGGCCTGGTTTTCGGCGCGGCCGACGGTCCCCGCGTATGCCACGGTGCACGCGATGTTGAGGCGCTGGTTGGCAATCTCGCGCAGGGCAGCTGCGGCTGCGAGCGCGTCCGGATCGGGGCTGTTCTGGACCACGATCAGCAGAGTCTTGGCGCCCTCGAGGACCGCGCAGAGCTTTTCGACCCGATCGGGCGTGTCGACCGAGCGGGCCATTAGTTCGTTCGCCGTCGCACGATGACGACGCGTCGGCCGATCGACAATCGGATTGAAGCCTGTACATGCGGCATGGTGTGAACTCCCCGACGAGTATAGTCCGTAGAATAGCGGGCGCGGGCCGGCTGAGCGCGGCCCGTGGTGGGGGAGGTGGATGGTTCGACTTCGCTATGTTTCGGTCGTGGCGGCCGGCGTCGCGGTCCTGTTTGCGGCTGCTCTGATGGCGAGGATACGGCTCGGCGACGCGACGACCCGGCTGTCCGAGCGGGGGACGGTCCTGGAGGAGGTGCCGGGCCTCCTGTCGCCGCTCGAGGTCGTGGTCGACCACCGCGGCGTACCTCACGTTCGTGCGTCGGTGGAGACCGACCTCTGGTTCGCCGAGGGCTACCTGCACGCCCGCGAGCGGTTCTTCCAGATGGAGCTCGCACGCCGGGTCGCCGGCGGCCGCCTGGCTGAGATCGTGGGGCCGCCGGCGTTGCCTTCCGATCGGCGCCACCGGATCCTGCGCCTCGAGGCGACAGCGATCCGCCAGGCCGGGCAGCTCGGCGACGCCGAGCGGGCGGCCCTCGATGCCTACACGGCCGGCGTCAACGCGGCCCTCGCGCGCTATGGGCGGTGGATCGCCCCGGAGATCTGGATGATCGGCTTCGAGCCGGAGCCGTGGCGGGTCGAGGACTCGCTCGCTGTCGGGCTGCTGACGGAGCTCGACCTGACCGGGGCGATGGGTGACGAGCTGCGCCGTTCAGTGGAGCTGGCCCGATACGGGAGGCAGCGGGCGGTGGACCTCTGGGGCTGGACTCCCGACGAGGCGCGGGCATGGATCCCTCCGGTCGAGCCGCCTGCGATGCCTCCGCGCGATGACGACGCCATCATCCCGTCCCTCGGCGGGTTCAGCTCCAACAACTGGGCGCTGGCAGGGTCCCGGACTGCCTCCGGCCGCCCGATTCTGGCAAACGACCCCCATGTCGGCGTGTCGCTGCCGGCGACCTGGTACCTGATCCACCTCGACGGTCCCGGGATCCACGTTGCAGGGGCCACGATTCCGGGCATCCCGGGGGTCGCGATCGGACACACCGAACGGGTCGCCTGGGGCTTCACGATGGCGATGGCGGACGATCAGGACCTCTGGGTCCTGCGCCTCGACGAAGGGGGCCAGCGCGAGCGCGTCGACCGCGGCTGGCAGTCGCTGCGCACGGTTGCTGAGACGATCCGCGTGCTCGGCAGGCCGGAGCCCGAGCGGCTCAAGGTCCGCCTGTCCGACAAGGGGCCGATCGTCCGCGACGGCGGCCGCGAGGTGATCGCCCTGACCTGGTCAGCGACCCTCGGCCCGAGCGCCGTAGGCGCGTTCCTCGCGATGTGCCGTGCGGGATCCGTGGCCGAGGTGGCGCAGGCGTGGGAGGGGATCCCGAGCCCGATCATGAACCTGGTCGCGGCGGACTCCGGCGGGCACATTCTTCACCAGGTCGTCGGCGAGATCCCGGATCGCGGGCGCGGTGCGGGCCGGTTGCCAGCGCCGGCATCCGACCCGCGTTGGGCCTGGCGCGGCCTGCAGCCGCTCGTCGCCAACCCCCACCGTGCCGATCCCCCGGAGGGCTTCATCGCGACGGCCGGCCAGGACCTCTTCGCGGAGGGGAGCTACCCGAGCCGTGAGTGGTTCCCGGGCGAGTTCGCACCACCGTGGCGCTATCGTCGGATCCGGTCGGCACTCGCCGCGCGCAGCGACTGGGACGTGGCGAGCTGCGTCGCGCTCCAGGGGGACCTCGTCTCCTCAAGCGCCGTCTCACTACTCGCCCTGATCGGTTCCGACCTCGACAGGCATGGCGGGCGAACCGCCGAGATCCTGCGCAACTGGGATGCGCGGGTCGCTGCCGATGCACTTGCACCGCACCTCGCCGCTCGGCTCACTCTCGACCTCGAGGAGGCGGTGGGCGGCGACGAGGCCTTCGAGGCCGGCCTGGAAGGTACCCCATTCGGCAACGTGGAGCTGCAGCGGCTGCTGGCAGGCGGGATGAGCGAGGCGTGGTGGGACGACGTGCGGACGCTCGAGCACGAGACCCGCACGTCGGTGATCGCGGCGGTCCTCGACCGCCTCGACGCCGAACAACCGACACGAACCTGGGGCGAGGTCCACCAGGTCCTCTTTCGTCACCCGCTCGCGGCGACCCCGCTGGTCGGACGTCTGATCGGCCGCGTGTGGTCGCGGGGGCCATTCGCGGTCGGCGGCGACGGCAGCACGATCAACGCTGAGTACTGGAGCCGGCGGCGACCTTTCGGTGTCATCGCGCTACCTTCGCTGCGCTTCGTGACCGAGGTCGGCGACTGGGACCACACAGTGATGGTGCTGCCGACCGGCCAGTCGGGACACCCCTGGTCGCCGTACTACGACGATGAGCTCGATGCCTGGCTGGCAGTCAAGCCGATCGTGTTGCCGTTCAGCCGTGGCGCGGTCGAGCGTGCGGCGCGCTCACGCCTGCTGCTGCGTCCGGCCGGGCGTCACGGGTCGATGCGGCCGCCGGCTCCGGTCGGCGGGAGCTGAGCCCGATGTGCGCCGTGCTCGCCCTGTCCACGTGCACACCCCAGCTCGAGGTCGCCCTGGCGTTCACAGACAGATCCGGTCCGCCGTCAGTGGTCCGCCTGACCGGGACCGCACCACGCTCGAGCCTGCTCCTTGCCGCGGTCGATCTGGTGGTCGAGGAATCCGGCATCGAACCGGGCGATATCGGACGTGTGGTCGTCACCCGCGGGCCGGGCTCCTTCACCGGAATCCGAGCGGCCCTGGCGACCGCGGCGGGGATCAACGCGGCCACCGGTGCCGAGGTCCTGGCCTACGACTCCCTGTTAGTGCAGGCCGTCCGCGCTGTACACCGAGGAACGGTGTGGACGGCCCAGCCCGGCCGGCGCGGCGAGGTCTACGCCCGTCCTTTTTCGGTCACGCCGGGTCGACCGCCGCGCCCACTCGACGAGCTCGTGGTGATGCGAGTCATCGACCTCGCGCGCGTCGGCCCCTGGCTCGCTTCCGAGGCCCTCGACCTCGGTGATGCGGTGCGTGCGACGGCCGGAGGGAGCGCCGTCGAGGCGGCCTTGCGGCTCCTTCGGCTCGAGGTGCCGTCCGATCCTGTGACGCCGCTGTACGTTGAAGGTCCACCGATCCACCGGGGGGACGGGTGAGCGACGCGCAGGTGAACGACGCGCTCCACCTTCGAGCGCCCCAGCCGGGCGACGTTCAGACATTGGTCGCTGCCGAGGTCGCGTGCTTCAGCGACCCGTGGCCGGCGCAGTTCTTCGTCTCGGAGTTGTTCGCGCCGGGGCGTTTCCATAGGTTGCTCTTGGCCCGCGACGGACGGCTCGTGGGCTACCTGTTCGCGGCCTGGCAGTACCTCGACCTGCACGTCCTCAAGGTGGCGACCATCGAGCCGTACCGTCGGCAGGGCCTGGGGAGGCGGTTGATGGCTCTCGCCGAGGAGCACGCGCGGGCGATGGGCGGCGAAAGCGTCACCCTCGAGGTCAGGGAGAGCAACGACGCCGCCATCGCGCTCTACCGGACGCTGGGTTACGCCGAGGTGGGCCGGCGTCCCCACTACTACACCGACGGCGAGGACGCGCTGGTGATGACGCTGCCGCTTTCCGGGTGACAAGGTGAGAAAGTAAGAAGGTGAGGAGGTGAGGAGGGTGAGGAGGGCCGGAGACGCGAGAGGCGAGACGTGAGACGTGAGACGTGAAACGCCAGGGGTGTGTCCCTAAGACCGTCATCCCGAGCGAGCGGAGCGAGTCGAGGGATCTCCTCCAGTCGGGCA
>CAZQYU010000271.1:0-4919 GCA_964597585.1 uncultured Thermoanaerobaculia bacterium | reverse complement strand
ACATCAGCACTTGGCGGACGGCGCAGGCCCCTGGACGAGCTCATCGTCCTGGTGGTGGAGCCTGAGTTCGCCTCGCTGTTCCGTCGCGCCCCCTCGCTTCAGCAGGCGACGGGTCACGCCGACCCGGGCACCCTTGCGCTCGCTCCTCCGCGCTCCCGCTACGTGCGCCAGTGGCGGCGGCACGCCCGCCGCTGTCCCTCGTGCGCCGAGGTCTTCCGCTACCTCGGGCTCGCGATCGACTGAGCCGTCCGGCCAGTTCTCGCGTGCAGTGAACCTCGGCCGCCCCCAAACGGACCTCACTCACGAGAGGTACGGATGCGGACACGCGAGCAGGTCATCAATGAGATCCCGGCCGGGACCGTCAAGTCCCGGCTCTACACTGCCCGCGAGCGGCTGCGGGCGATTCTGGAGGTGTGAGATGACACGCACTGCCGAGGTCGACAGGCTGATCCGCGCAGCCCTCGAGGCCGAAGGGGTGGAGGGGCTCGAGCTGGTGTCCGAGCCGAGCCTCCCGGAGATGGTGACGGAGCTCTTCCGAGGTCGACTGCGCTGGATCGGCGGCCTGTTCATGGTCATGATCCTGGTCTTCTTCATCGTGACCGTGTTCTGCGGGCTGCGGTTCCTCGATGCTCAGGAGGTCCCGGACATGATCCGCTGGGGCGCCGGCTTCTTCTTCGGCCTGGTCGCCGTGCTCGCGGGCAAGATCTGGTACTGGATGGAGATCGAACGCATCACCATGACCCGCGAGATCAAGCGTGTGGAGCTCATGGTCGCCCACCTCGCGAGTGAGCTGCGGGCGCGCGGATGAATGCCCGTCAGCTCATGAGGATGCGTACCGCTGCACTCGCCGGTAGGTCCATCACCTGCAGGCTCGCCAGAGCACCCACGACAAGCGCGGCGAGGTGGCGGCTCGCCCACTCCGCGAGGCGTTCAGAAAGCGGCGCAGTGGCAGTCACGGTGAGAATGTTCGATTCCATGGACGAGAAGGTGCAGCCGGAGGACCACGCCGGCGGTAGGTCGGTGACCAGCGGGACCTCGGCGGGACAGGCGGGACCGACCCTGCCCCGGCCCGACCCTACAATGATGGTGTGGACGAAGCCGCGTCGCTCAACGCTTCGGAGGTCGCCGAGCACGACTCGCTGACACTGCGCGCAGCCCTGATTTGGTTCACGGTGGTGCTCTCGATCGGGCTGCTGATGTTCTGGTACCACCACCTGGCAGTGCTCGCGGAGGGCGGCTCGAGGACCTTCCTCAGACCCCTGATCACCGAGCTCAGTGCGGCGTTCGGCGCGGGCGTGCTCTTCCTCGGCGTGCGCGCGCTCGTGCGCCGGCATCCGCTCGAGCGGGCCACCGCCTTCAGGTGGCTGCCCCTGTACCTCGCCGGCCTGCTGCTCTACTCGGCCTTGCACACGAGCTCGAACTGGGCGCTGCGCTCCCTCCTCTTCCCGCTCGCCGGCCTCGGCCGCTACGACTATGGCATCATGCCGCTACGCTACCTGATGGAGCTGCCGATCGATGTGATCGGCTTCACCCTAATGGTCGCCGCCCTGCACGCATTCCGCCGCCTTCGCGCGGCCCGCCGGCGGGAGCTCGCGGCAGCGAGGCTCGAAGGGGCACTCGCCCGGACACGTCTGAGGAACCTCGAGCTCCAGCTCCAGCCGCACTTCCTGTTCAACGCTTTGAACACCGTGTCCGCGGTCATGTACGACGATCCGGAGGCGGCAGACGAGATCCTGGATGGGCTCGGCGAGCTGCTACGAGCATCGCTGCGCTCGAACAACGGCGGTGCGGTTCCGCTGACCGTCGAGCTCGACCTGCTCGAGGCGTACCTGCGGATCGTTCGTGCCCGTTTCGGCGACCGCGTGGCAGTCGAGCTTTCGGTCGATCCGAGGCTCGAGGGCGTGCGCATTCCGCCGCTCCTGCTGCAGCCGCTCGTCGAGAACGCCGTCCGCCACGGCGGCGCCGAGGGCCGCGGCCATGTCCGTGTCGGTGTCGCGGTGCGCGACCGTGGAGGGGTTGTCGAGCTCGAGGTGACCGACGACGGGCCGGGGGCGCCCGCTGGGATCGATCCTCTCACCGCCGGGCTCGGGCTGTCGACCACCGCAAAGCGGCTGCGTCTGATCTTCGGAGCCGCCGCCGTGCTCGAGGCCGGCAACCGCCCCGCCGGCGGGTTCGGGGTGCGGGTCGAGATCCCGCTTCGGGAAGCATCGTGATCCGGGCCCTGGTTGTCGACGACGAGGCGCCGGCGCGAGCCAAGCTCTGTGCGGCGCTCGCCGACGAGGTCGACGTGGAGGTCGTTGGCGAGGCCGCCGACGGCGTCGAAGCCGTCCAGGCGATACTCGAGCTCACGCCCGATCTGGTACTCCTCGACGTGCAGATGCCGCGCATGGACGGATTCGAGGTGGTCGAGACCATCGGCGTCGGACGCATGCCAACGGTGGTGTTCGTCACGGCCTTCGACGAGCACGCCCTGCGAGCCTTTGAGGTCCAGGCCCTCGACTACCTGCTCAAGCCGTTCGCACGATCGCGACTGGAGCGGGTTCTCGAGCGCATCCGACAACGCCCCTCAGAGCCGGATCGAGCACTTCGCCTCGAGAGCGCGCTCGAGGCGATGGCGCCTTCGCGTGCGCCGCTCCGGCGCGTCCTAGTCCGCCGCGACCCGTACCGTGAGGTCCTGCTCGCGGTCGACGACATCCTCCGCGTGACCTCGCAGCGCAACGACCTCCGCTTCCATGCCCGCGACGGAATCTACACTCGGCGCGGAACCCTGGCGGAGCTCGAGGCGCGCCTCGACCCCGACGCCTTCCTTCGTCTGAACCGCTCGGAGATCGTCCGCCTTGAAGCGATCCGCGAGGTCCAGCCCTGGTTTCATGGCGACCAGAAGGTCGTCATGGTCGACGGCACGGTGCTCACCTGGAGCCGTCGCTACCGCGCCCGGACCCGAACCCGATTCGAGCCCGGCGGCGGCGCCTGACCTCGCGGCCCCGGCGCGCGTCAGACGAGCGGTCTCGACTCCTACTGGATCCGCGCGTGAACCGCGAGCTTGTGGACCAGCAGGCCACCCGTGTGCGCGGTATTGACGAGGATCAGACCGGCAATCACGCACAGCACGAGGACCACCGCGACACCCGCGCCGAGCTCGCGAGATGTCAACTCACGCCGCGCGAGTCCAGGCGCGAAGAGCAGCACGGCGAGCAGCGCTGTAAGCACCGTGTACACGGCCCGCACGTCGGCGCCGAGGCTCTCGTGAGCCTCGATCGCGGCCTTGACCTCCGGGGACTGGACCGTGACGTCGCGGGCCGCGTCCCCGGTCGACGCCGACAGGTAGACACTGAACGTGCCGGTCGCCAGCAGCCCGAGTGCGGCCAGCGCAAAGGCGCGGCGTTGGTCGCGGTACCACAGGCCGGCGAGCAGGCACAGCGGCGCCACCAACAGGAGCGCGATCGGAAAGTGGGAGATCGTCGGGTGGAGGGCATCCCAGCTTGGGAACGGGGGAAGCTGGAACATGGTCGGTGACTCCTTCGCGTTGCGTCGAGCCCGACCGCAGGGGTGGGCGCGCGCCGACGGAGAGTCTAGCAGTTTCCCATGTTCACATGAGACGACTCAGCGTCGCCATGCACTTCTCACCATTGGACCGAGTTGACACGCCAGAAAAAAGGCCCCTCCGCGGTGGGAGGGGCCTCGAGTTGGAAGGACTCGGATCTACCAGCGATCGCGACCGCCGCCGCCGCCGTAACCACCGCGGCCGCCGCCACCGCCACCGCCGTACCCGCCACGGCCGCCGCCACCGCCGCGCTCCTTGTCCTGCGCGACGTTGACCTTGATGGTCCGACCGTCGAGCTCGGTTCCGTCGAGCGCTGCGATCGCCTTGGTCGCGGCCTCGTCGTCCTCGAAGGTGACGAACCCGAAGCCGCGCGAGCGGCCGGTGTCACGGTCGCTGATGACCTTGGCCTCGGTCACCTCTCCGAAGGGAGTGAACGCCCTCAGCAGACCGTCATCGTTGGTGTTCCAGCTCAAGCTACCGACAAACAACTTCTTCGCCATACTCGGCTCTTCTCCCCGAGTCACCGCCCCGGTTCGGGCGTGCTCATGTCCGCAACGTGGAGTGGGCAGTGGGCCCACCAACCAAGCACATGCCCTGCCGGCATGTTCTTCAGAGCGCGCAGCATATCACCACTTCGACCAATCTGTTGCAACCCCCGTCCGCGTCCTGATTTCAGCCTCGCCACGAGCACCCGCCACGCGCGGTCTCTTCAGCCGCAACGAGCGCAACCGCGTAAACTGGACTGCCATGCGCACCCTGCTCGTCTCCGCCAACACCGAGCGCGTCAACATGCCTGCCCTTCCGCTCGGGCTCGCGCTGGTGGCGGCTGCGACGCGCCGCTCCGGCCACGATGTGAGAAGCCTCGACCTGCTCGGCGAGGCGGATCCGGCAGCTACCCTCGCGAAGGAGATCGAAAGCTTCGATCCGGAAGCGATCGGGATCTCGGTGCGCAACATCGACGACCAGGACATGAACCGGCCGCGGTTCTTGCTCGAACCGGTGCGCGACCTGGTGGAGGCCTGCCGGCGGCGGTCCCGGGCGCCGTTAATCCTCGGCGGCGCCGGCTACAGCATCTTCCCCGATGCCGCGCTCGCGTGGCTCGGTGCCGACCTCGGCATTGAGGGCGAGGGCGAAGCCGTGTTTCCGGCGCTGCTCGGCTGCCTCGAGCGCGCCGAGGACCCGACGCTGCTGCCCGGCGTGCACGCCCGCTCGGCTCACGGTACCGCCCGGGAGCGCTGGGTCGCCCCACGCCTCGACGCACTCCCTTTTCCCGAGCCGGCCGACTGGCTCGTCGGCAAGGATCTCAGCGACCCCATGCTGTGGGTCCCGGTTCAGACCCGCCGCGGCTGCCCCTTGAAGTGCATCTACTGCTCGA
>CAZQYU010000270.1:3411-4922 GCA_964597585.1 uncultured Thermoanaerobaculia bacterium | reverse complement strand
ATCTACATGGTCAACTCGGGCTTCGAGAAGGGCAAGCCGGAGCGGGTCGAGAAGGGCTGGGAAATGGTCCAGCGCAACGTCGACCGGATTCGCGGCATGGTCCTCGACATTCTCTACTACGCGAAGGACCGCGAGCTCGAGGTCGTCGACATCGACATTGCTGCCATGGTCGCCGAGCTGCGCGAGGGGTTGGAGAAGAAAGCCGGCGACCTGGACGTCGACGTGCGCATCGAGTTCGCCAACGACGTTGGCAGCTTTCCAGGCGATCCGCAGGCGATCCGGGCCATGCTCCTCAACCTGCTCGAAAACTCGCTCGACGCGTGCCGCGCCGATCGATCCGGGGGCGGCCACTTCCTTCGCCTCGCCGCACGCCGGACACCCCCATGGCTCGTTGTCGAGGTCGAGGACAACGGCATCGGCATGGACCGGGAGACCCGCGAGAAGGCATTCTCGCTCTTCTTCTCCTCGAAGGGCGTGAAGGGCACCGGCCTCGGGCTCTTCATTGCCAACAAGATCGTCGACAAGCACGGCGGCACCATCATCGTCGAGTCGGAGCCGGGCCGCGGGAGCCGCTTTCTGATCCGGCTCCCTTTGCGGGCTCGGCCAAGCACCCACCCCGAGACGATGACTGACTCGGCGGCGGTCCCGGCCACCGCCGAAACCGACGTATGAACGCCGCAGCCGCATTGCCATGCCGAGTCCTGATCGTCGACGACGACCCGGACATCGTCGACTATCTGAGCGCGCTGCTCGAGGACCACGGCTTCGAGGTCCGATCCGCCAGCGATGTCACCCGCGCTCTTGCCGAGCTGCGCCGCAGTCGGCCCGAGGTTGTCCTGATCGACGTCTTGATGCCGGGCCGATCCGGCCTCGACCTGCTGGTGACGATCCGCCGTGATCCTCAGCTCGCCGACTTGGCTCTGGTGGTGATCACCGGCAGCGACCAGGTACTGGAGGATGACTGCCAGTCATACATCGGCTCGCACAACGGGCTGCGCGGACCCGACGGCGTGCTGGCCAAGCCGATCCATCCGGGCTCGCTGCTGGCCGTACTCTCCCAGCTCACAGCGCGAGTCACGCTCGGCTGAGGAGGGGCTTGCGTCGCCTCTCCCGAGGAGCCATATTTGTTCGGTATGTGATTTTTTTCACGAGTTGGAGTCGAGCATGCAGACTCTTCGAATGAACTCGGCCCTCCTCCCCGACTTTGTCGAGGCGCTGAAGGCGTGGGGAACCGTCTGGGCCCCGGTGGAGCGCGCGCCTGGAGTCTTCTCCCTGGAAGCAATCGACGACCCGGACCGTGCACGCCCGGATGCGCTACGCACCATCGTGCCCTTCAAGAAGCTCCTGCTTGCACCCCGTTTCACGATGCTCGAGGGCACGACCGGCAGCGCGGGCCGACCGAGCGACGACAGTCTGCGCGGGCCACAGGTCCTGTTCGGCGCCCACCCCTGCGACGTCCACGCACTGGCGATCCTCGACCTTCTCTACATGACCGACTATGTCGACCCCTT
>CAZQYU010000270.1:0-3311 GCA_964597585.1 uncultured Thermoanaerobaculia bacterium | reverse complement strand
CGGCCTTCTCGCTCGCTCTGGACGTCAGCGACCTGCCCTACGTGCTCGAGCTGAAAAAGGACGACCCGGTGTGGCAGGAGCTGGGGACGAAGTGCCTGTGTTGCGGTTCATGCTCGATGGTGTGCCCCACCTGCGCCTGCTTCAACGTCGTGGACGAGATCCAGGATGACGACCGTTCGCTGCGGATCCGGACCTGGGACTCCTGCCTGTACCTGGACTACGCGCTGGTGGCCGGAGGCCACAACTTCCGAGACCAACGCGCCGACCGGGTCAAGAACCGCTACTACCACAAGCAGGAGGCTTTCGTCCGCGAGTTCGGCATGCCCTCCTGCGTCGGCTGCGGCCGATGCATCGAGAACTGTCCGACAGGCATCAACGTGGTCGAGGTCTTTCAGTACATGCGAGGTGACGTATGACGGTCGAGATCCCGGCGGCGCTGCCGGTGCGTTCGGCGCCTCGCCATCTGGCGAGCGGGACCAACCCCTACCTGCCCGCTCCTGCGCGGATCATGCGGGTGTCCGAGCTCGTCCCCGACATCCGTCTCTACGAGCTCCGCTTTGACGACACTGCCCTCGCCGAGCGGTTCTCCTTTCGGCCCGGACAGTTCGTCGAGCTGTCGGTTCTGGGGGTCGGTGAGGGCCCGTTTTCGCTGCCTTCATCTCCGACTCGTCGCGGCAGCTTCCAGCTCGGAATCCGGCGCGCCGGCGTGCTCACGAACTTCCTCTTCGACCACATCCGCGAGGGCGACTTCGTCGGCATCCGAGGCCCGCTCGGAAACGGCTTCCCACTCGAGCAGCTCGAAGGTCAGGACCTGCTTCTGGTCGCCGGGGGCCTCGGGATGATACCGCTGCGAGGGCTGCTCCAGTACCTCATCGACCTCCGCCACCGCTTCGGACGCGTGATCCTGCTCTACGGCAGCCGCAGCCCCGATCAGGTCCTGTTTCGCGACGAGCTGACGTCCCTTGCCCGTCGCGGCGACGCGGAGATCGTGCTCAGTGTCGATCAGACGCACGGCCACCCATGGACCGGCTCGGTCGGGGTGGTCACCGAGCTCCTCGACCAAGTGGAGCTCGACGTCGAGCGCACCTGCGCCGTCGCATGCGGCCCGCCCGTGTTCTACAAGTTCATGCTCGACAAGCTGGTTGAGCGCCGGTTTGCGAAGGACAGAATCTACCTCAGCCTGGAGCGGCGCATGGAGTGCGGGATCGGCAAGTGCGGCCACTGCGCGGTCGGCTACACCTTCACCTGCCTCCACGGACCTGTGTTCTCGTACTGGGACGCCATCAACCTGCCCGAGCTGATCTACACCTGAGGAGTGCGGGATGGCGACGAACGGCAAGCCCAAGGTCGGAATCTTCGGTCTCACCGGCTGCGCCGGCGACCAGCTCCAGATCCTGAACTGCGAGGACCAGCTGCTGTGGCTTGCACGGCGCCTCGACCTGGTCGACTGGGTGATGGTGAAGTCGAGCAACGACAACACCTGCCGGCTGGACATCGCCTTCGTCGAAGGCGTGGTGGCGACCGAACGGGACCTCGCGGACCTCAAGAAGATCCGTGCCCGAACCAACGTCCTGGTCGCGATCGGAACCTGCGCGGTGTGGGGCGGACTCCCGTCGATGCGCAACGACCTGCCGCGTGACGTCCTGCAGCGTGAGGTCTACCACGACGACGCCCGCTTTCTCGACACGGTCGAGGCCCGCCCGGCGACACACTTCGTCCCCTTCGAGCTGCGCCTGCCCGGATGCCCGATCGAGCGGCACGAGTTCCTCAGCACGGTCAGCTCCCTGCTCACGGGAACGGTACCGGAGCTGCCGCGGGTGCCGGTGTGCTGGGAGTGCAAGACGCGGGAGAACCTGTGCCGGGTGGTCCACTTCCACGAGGTCTGCTGCGGGGCCATGACGCGCTCCGGCTGCGGCGCCCGGTGTCCGTCGCACGGCGTCGCGTGCGCCGGCTGCCGCGGCCCCATCGAGGAGCCGCACTACGACGCCAACATCACGATGTTTGCGGACCGAGGCATCTCCTGGAAGGAGATCGGGGCCCGCATGCAGAGCTTTTCGGCGCCGGTGTGGATGACCCTCGGGCTCGAGCAGGAGGCACGCCATGGCGACCGGTAAGACCATCACCATTCCGCACCTTGGTCGCGTCGAGGGGCACGGCGGGATCTTCGTCAAGATCGTGGGCGACCGGGTCCAGGACGTGAACATGGACATCCACGAGGGCAGCCGCTACTACGAGGCGCTGCTGAAGGGTCGGCACTTCCTGGACGTCCAGGGGATCATCACGCGGGTGTGCGCGATCTGCTCGGCGAACCACACCGTCGCCGCTTTGATGGCCCTCGAACGCGCGCTTTGCATCGAGGAGAGTGAGCGGATTCGCCGCCTGCGGGGCCTGCTGCTGCTCGGCGCCGCCATCGAGTCGCACGCCCTGCACGTGTTCGCCCTTGCCCTGCCCGACTACCTGGGTTACGACTCGGTGATCGCCATGGCCGAGCGGTACCCGGAGCAGGTCACCTTTGCGCTGCGCCTGAAGCAGCTCGGCAACCGCATCCAGTCGCTCATCGGCGGCCGGGCCGTCCATCCGATCAACACCCTGGTCGGCGGTTTCGGCAAGCTGCCCTCCCCCCGCGACCTGGAGGAGATCCGTGACGCACTCCGGGAGGCTCTGCCTCCGCTGCTGGACTTCGTGACACTGGCCTCGTCGCTCAAGGTTCCACAGTGGGCGGCACAGCCCACGGTCTACGTCGCCCTGCGGCCCTACGAGCCGGCCTTCCGATTCCGCGGTGTCTCGATCTGCACGTCCCGCGGTGAGGAGTACCCGGTGGAGTCATATCGGGAGGTCGTGCGCGAGTTCAGCGTCGAGCACTCGCATGCCAAGCACTCCGCGTTGGCGTCGGGCGACACCTACATGGTCGGCTCGCTGGCCCGGCTCAAGCTGTGGGGCCACCTCCTGACAGGCCGTGCGGTCGACGCGTTCGACACGCTCTTCCCTCAGGGCGTCGTCGACAACGTGATGCTCAACAACTGGGCGCAGCTGGTCGAGCTGGTCCACTGCCTCGAGCGCGGCATCGAGGTCTGCGACGAGCTGCTGGCGATGCCAACGGCCGAGAGCGAGCTGATCCCCTACGAGGTCCGCGCCGGGAGAGGGGTGGGCGCGATCGAGGTTCCGCGCGGGACCCTGTTCCACGAGTACGAGATCGACGACGACGGTCGCGTGGTGTCGGCCAATGTGATCACGCCCACGGCACAGAATCTCGCCAACACCGAGCGCGACCTGCGCGTCGCGGTCGAGCGCCTGCTCGAGCACGGCGGCTT
>CAZQYU010000269.1:0-4932 GCA_964597585.1 uncultured Thermoanaerobaculia bacterium | reverse complement strand
GTGGTGTGGCAGGGCGGGCGCATGGATCGCCGGCAGTACCGGAGCTTCTCGATCCGTGGGGTCGAAGGCGTCGACGACTTCGCCTCGATCGCCGAGGCAGTGGAGCGACGCTACCGGCGCCTGCGCGACGAGGGATCCCCGATGCCGGACCTGGTGCTGATCGACGGCGGCGTCGGGCAGCTCAACGCGGCGACCGCGGCGCTCGACCGGCTCGAGGTCGACCTCCCGGTCGCCGCCCTCGCCAAGCGCGAGGAGCTGGTGTGGCTGCCCAACGCCTCCGACCCGCTGCGCCTTGATCCCCACGACCCGGCGCACCTGGTGCTGCGGCAGGTGCGCGACGAGGCGCACCGCTTCGCGGTGGGCCGACAGCGCCGCCGCCGCCGCAAGACCACGCTCGCTACCGAGCTGCTCAACGTGCCCGGGATCGGGCCGGGCCGCGCACGTTCGCTGATTACCCGCTTCGGTTCCGTGCGCGGAGTGCAGGCCGCGAGCGTCGAGGACCTTAGGGGCGCGCTCGGGCCGCGGCTCGGCGCCCACCTCTGGCAGCACCTCCATGCGGGCGAGGACGCAGGGCGCGCGGGCGATTGACTGTCCACGATCGCGCTACCCTGTCCGTGTGTACGTCGCCGAGACCTTCCTCAGCCTCCAGGGCGAGGGCCTCCTCGTCGGGCTGCCGTCGTTCTTCATCCGCACCTCGGGCTGCAACCTCCGCTGTACGTGGTGCGACACCCCGTACACGTCGTGGGCGCCCGAGGGCGAGCGACGCGGCGTGGACGAGATGGTCGCGGCGGCGTGTTCCTCCGGCGCCGACCACGTCGTGGTTACCGGCGGCGAGCCGCTGCTGCAACGGGAGATCGGCTCGCTGACCCGCGCGCTTCGCGCGGCGGGCCTGCACGTCACGGTCGAGACCGCGGGCACTCTCGCGCCGGACTTCGTGTGCAGCCTGTTGAGTGTGTCGCCGAAGACCGCCAACTCCGACCCCGGGGGAAGATTCCGCAGCCGTCACCGCCGCCTTCGGACGGATCTCGTACCCCTCGCCACCCTGCTCGATCGGCACCCCGAGCACCAGATCAAGTTCGTTGTCCGCGGTGCCGACGACATGCCCGAGATCCTCACGCTGCTCAATGAGCTTGGCCACCGCCGGTGCGACCGGGTCCTGCTGATGGCCGAGGGCCGCACAGCGTCGGAGGTCGACGCGCGCTCAGGCGAGGTCGCCGCCTTGTGCCTCGCACACGGCTTTCGCTACACTCCGCGCCTGCACCTCGACCTGTTCGGGGGTGGCAGGGGGGTGTGACGCGTGGCCTTCTTCAGGATCGCCAAGACCTTCTCGGTGGAGTACGGGCACCGCCTGTGCAAGCACCCTGAGAAGTGCCGCTTCCCGCACGGACACAGCCTGCGAATCGAGGTCGTGGTGCGCGGCGAGACACTCGACGGCAACGACATGGTGTGCGATTACAAGGCGCTCAAGATGCTGGTCGCCGACCTGGTCGAACGCCTCGACCATGCCATGGCCCTCAACTCGGAGGACCCGCAGCTCGACGCCCTGCGCGCGATCGGCGATCGGGTGATCCTGTTCGAGGGCGTCGACCCCACCACCGAGGTCCTGGTCCGCTGGCTCTACGACGGCATCGCGGCGCGCCTGAACGGCGGTCAGGTGGTGGCGACCCCCTCCGGCACCGGCTACCGGATCCCGCGGGGCGTGCGCCTCGAGCGGGTCAGGGTGTGGGAGACGGCGACCTCGTGGGCGGAGTATGCCGGGCTTTAGTCTGCATTCCTCACCAGGTCCCCACTGCGGGCACCTCGGTACCCTCGCAACGCGACCGGGTGAGAAGTGAAGGCGAGTGATCCTCATGGCCGCCTCCGGCGCCTCCCATGACCCCGACTGACCCCCTCGTTCCTCCGATGGACGCGGCGCGCTGGCTCGACGCCCTCCCGAGGCCGGTTGCGCTCACCGGAGGGACCGGCTTCGTCGGCTCGCATCTGGTCGAGACCCTTGCCGCCGCCGGGCTCGAACCCCGGGTGCTGGTGCGCACGCCAGAGTCGCCGCGCTGGATTGCGGGCGCGAAGATGCGCGTGGTGCCGGGCGCGCTCGACGACGTGGGGGCGCTCGAGACCCTGGTGGAGGGCGCAGGTACGGTGGTTCACCTCGCCGGTGTCGTGCGAGCCGGGCGCGCCGTGGACTTCGACCGTGCCAACCGGGGCGGCACCGAGCGCCTGGTCGCCGCGGTCGCGGCCCGGGCACCGTCCGCGCGCCTCGTGTACGTCTCCTCGCTCGCCGCGGTCGGTCCGGCGGCGACGCCAGCGGGCATCGGTCCCGAGGCCGAGCCTCGGCCTCTGTCCGCCTACGGTCGCTCCAAGCTCGCTGCCGAGCAATCGGTGGCTTCGTCCGTCGGGCTGAGGTGGTGGACGATCGTCCGTCCGTCCGCGGTCTACGGGCCGCGCGACACCGACGTGCTGGCCTTCTTCCGGATGGCGGCAGCGGGAGTCGCCGCGGTGCCGGCCGGGGAGCGGTGGGTCACGGTGGTCCACGTGGCGGACGTCGTGCGTGGCATCCTGGCGGCGGCTGCCGCCGGAGAGCATGGCTCCACCTACCACCTCGGCGAGCCGCGACCCTACGAGATCGGTGATCTGGTGCGACGGCTCGCCGCGTCCGGCGGGGTCGAGGTTCGGGTGATGCGCGTCCCCGGTGCCGTGCTGACCTTCGCCGGGGTCGGCGGAAGCCTGCTCCACCGCCTCGGACTGACCGGCATTCCGATGACCCGCGACAAGGCGCGCGAGCTGGTCGCTCGACACTGGTGCTCGCGCACCGCCGAGTCGCTCGAAGCGCTCGGGGTCGGTGACGGGTTGACGTTCGAGGATGGCGCTCGTGCGACGTGGGCGTGGTATCGGGAGACGGGCTGGCTGCGGTGAGCCGGGGTGGAGCGGAGACGAAGTAGGGATCGGGTGGACTCGGACTCTTCACCGGAGACCGTGACGAGGGGCGGGCGAGATCACTGGAGACAAGTCCGGGTTAAGATTCGCGCGCGACGAGGAGGCTCTGTGGACGTCTTTCAGAAGTGCTACGACTTCGCCGACGCGGACCGTGTCCGGGAGCTCGGCCTGTACGCCTACTTCCGGACCATCTCGTCGGCCCAGGAGCCGGTGGTCACGATGGGTGGTCGTGACGTGATCATGCTGGGCTCGAACAACTATTTGGGTCTGACGAATCACCCTGAGGTCAAGGCCGCCGCGGCCGCGGCCCTCGAGCGCTACGGCACGGGCACTGCCGGTTCCCGCTTCCTCAATGGCACCCTCGACATCCATGAGCGTCTCGAGGAGCTCCTCGCCGAGTTCATGCACCGCGAGGCTGCGCTGACCTTCTCGACCGGCTTTCAGGTCAACCTCGGCGTGATCTCGAGTCTGCTGGAGCGCCAGGACACGGCGATCCTCGACGCCCTCGACCATGCCTGCATCCTCGATGGTGCACGGCTCGGGTTCGGGCGGGTGCTGAAGTACGCACACAACGACATGACCGCCCTCGAGGAGCGCCTGCGCTCGGTCACCAACGGGCACGGCGCCCTGGTCGTGGTCGACGGGGTGTTCTCGATGGAGGGAGATCTCGTCGACCTGCCCGGCATTATCGAGCTCAAGCGCCGCTATGGGATGCGGGTGATGGTCGATGATGCGCACGGGGTCGGCGTGATGGGCGCCGAGGGTCGCGGCACGGGCGAGCACTTCGGGCTCGAGGACGAGGTCGACCTCGTCATGGGCACCTTCTCGAAGTCGCTCGCCGCGGTGGGAGGCTTCGTCGCCGGGGACCGCAAGGTGATCGACTTCATCAAGCACCGGGCGCGCTCGCTGATCTTCTCTGCGGCGCCGCCGCCGGCCTCGGTGGCCTCGGTGATCCAGGCGGTCGAGATCATCCGCCGCGAGCCCGAGAGGCGTGCGAGGCTGTGGGAGAATACGAGCTACATGAAGCGCGAGCTCGAACGGTTGGGGTTCGACACCGGTGCCTCGGCGTCGCCGGTGATCCCGCTGATCGTCGGCGGGGACCTCGCGGCGTTCCGTATGACGGTGCGGCTGCAGGAAGAGGGCGTCTTCGTCAACCCGGTGGTCTCTCCCGCGGTGCCGCCGGGGCGGGCGATGATCCGGACCTCGTACATGGCGACCCACCGTCGCGAGCACCTCGACCGGGCGCTCGAGGCGATCGAGCGGGTGGGGCGCGAGCTGGCGGTGATCGAGCGATGACCGGCCTCGATGTGCGCGCGGTGCGCGGCCGTGGCGAGCGGGCTGCGTTCGTCAATATGCCCTGGACCCTGTACCGTGACGACCCCAACTGGGTCCCGCCGCTCAAGGCCTCAGTGCGCGAGATGATCGACCAGTCTCGGCACCCGTTCTATGGCGGCGGCAAGGACGCCGAGGCAGAGCTGTTCATCGCCTGGGAGGGGCGCGACCCGATCGGCCGCGTCGCGGCGATCCTGAACCACGCCCACAACCGGTTTCACGACGAGCGGGTCGCCTTTTTCGGCTTCTTCGAGTCGATCGACCGGCAGGATGTTGCCGCAGCGCTGCTCGCGGCGGCCGAGACCTGGGCAGCCGGGCGCGGTGCGACGACGATCCTCGGTCCCATGAACCCGTCGACCAACTACGAGTGCGGTCTCCTGATCGACGGCTTCAACCGGCCGCCGGTCCTGATGATGACCTACAACCCTCCGAGCTATCCGCGCCTCATCGTCGGCGCCGGCTACAGCAAGGCGAAGGACCTGCTCGCCTACATCTCGCCCGTCGCGCCGGTCCAGCTCGAACGGATGAAGCGGCTCGCGGCTCGCACGCGGGCGAGGAACCCGGGCCTCGTCACCCGCCCGGCCGACCTCAAGCAGTTCGAGCGCGAGGTCGGGCTGGTCCAGGAGATCTACAACGCGGCCTGGGAGCGCAACTGGGGCTTCGTTCCGA
>CAZQYU010000268.1:0-4948 GCA_964597585.1 uncultured Thermoanaerobaculia bacterium | reverse complement strand
CCCTTCCCGGTCTCCTTCGCGGGACCTGCCTCATCACCTGCTCACCTCCTCACGTCTCACGTCTCACGTCTCACGTCTCACGCCATGAGATGATGGCGGGCGATGTCCCCCACGAGCTATGAGGTCGTGATCTGCGGCGCCGGAATCGCCGGGGTCTCGCTCGCCCATCGCCTGGCTGTCCACCACGGCGTCCGCGACGTGGTCCTGGTCGACGACGGGGCGCCGTTGAGCCTGACCTCCGACAAGTCCACCGAGGCCTACCGCAACTGGTGGCCCGGCCCCGACGACGCCATGGTCAGGCTCATGAACCGGTCGGTCGACCTACTCGAGGAGCTCGCCGCATCGTGCGACAACCGCTTCCGGCTCAACCGCCGCGGCTACCTGTGGGCGACCGCCAACCCGAAACGGGCGGACGCCTACCGGCGCCAGGGGGAGCTCGCCCAGGTCCAGGGGGCGGGCGAGATGCGGATCCACACCGGCCGCTTGAGCGACCCCGACTACCTCCCGCACCGCGCCGGCGGCTGGGCCGACGCACCCGACGGCGCCGACCTGATCCTCGACACGGCGATGCTGCGGACGCTGTTCCCGTACCTCACCCACAAGATCGAGGCAGTGCTCCACACCCGCCGTTGCGGATGGTTCGACGGACAGCAGCTCGGCATGGTCCAGCTCGAGCGCGCACGTGAGGCAGGCGTCACACTGGTCGCCGGCCGCGTGGTCGGCATCGAGACCGCGGGCGGGCGCGTCACCGGCGTCAGGGTCGCCGAAACCGGCGGGAGCGAGAGGAAGATCACCACCGGCCGGCTGGTGCTCGCCGCGGGACCGGGGCTGGCGGCGGCCGCGCGCCTGCTCGGCCTGGAGCTCCCGGTGTTCTCGGAGCTGCACTGCAAGGCGTGGATGGAGGACGGCCTCGGCAAGATCCCGCGGGACGCGCCGCTGATGATCTGGGAGGACGCGCAACGGCTGCCGTGGAGCAGCGAGGAGCGCGAGCTGCTCGCCTGCGACGACGCGACCCGCTTCCTCACCGACGAGATGCCCGCCGGCGTCCACCTCCGTCCCGAGGGATCCGGCGGCAGCCGCGGCATGCTGATCCTGTGGCCGTTCCACGCCGAACCGGTGCCCGAGACCTTTCCGATCGAGCCGCCGCCAAGCTACGCCGAGATCTGCCTGCGCGGCATGGCGGCGATGGTGCCCGGCCTCGCAGCCTATTTCGAGCAGCCTCCGCGCCCGTTCGTGGACGGCGGCTACTACACCAAGACCCGCGACAACCGGCCCCTCGCCGGACCGCTCCCGGTCGAGGGCGCCTTCGTGCACGGCGCCCTCTCGGGCTTCGGGCTGATGGCTTCGCAGGGCACCGCGGAGCTGGTCGCGCTGCACCTCACCGGCGAATCACTTCCCGACTACGCGAGGGCCTTTCGGCTGGAGCGTTTCGACGACCCCACGTATCTCGCCCTCCTGGATGCATGGGGCGACGGCGGACAGCTCTAGGGCATTCTCGCGTTTCCGGGTTCCCTCGGAACCCGGAAACGCGAAATGCCTTTGATGAGCTGCGCTCATCAGATGAGAGGCTCGAGGACAGAGCAGAGCACCGCGCGGCGAGATGATGGGGGCCCAACCGGGACATCCCGGCGCTTCCTTCGTCAGCCGGCAGCAAGAAGCTGGCGGTCGACCAGGCGGCGGTAGGTCCCTGCCCGGGCCATGAGCTCGGCGTGGCTGCCGGACTCGACCACCCGGCCGCCATCGAGAACGACGACCCGGTCAGCATCGCGCACGGTCGACAACCGATGGGCGATGACCACTGCGGTGCGGCCGTGCATCAGTCGGGCGAGGGCGTCCCGGACCAGTGCCTCGCTCTCCGCGTCGAGCGCCGAGGTCGCCTCGTCGAGGAGCAGGACGCGGGGGTCCTTGAGCACGGCGCGGGCGATCGCGACCCGCTGCTTCTGGCCGCCGGACAGCCGCACGCCGCGCTCGCCGACCTCGGTCGCGTAGCCGTCCGGCAGGGCGGCCACGAAGTCGTGGGCGTTGGCGGCGCGCGCCGCGGCCACGACCTCGGTATCGGTGGCGTCGGGACGGCCGTAGCGGATGTTCTCCGCGATCGTGGTCGAGAACAAGATCGGCTCCTGGGCGACGACCCCGATGCGCTCACGCAGCCAGACCGGGTCGAGCTCGCGGATGTCGACGCCGTCGAACCGCACCGCACCGGAGATCGGGTCATAAAGGCGCAGGATGAGGCTCGCCACGGTCGACTTCCCGGCACCGGACGGTCCGACCAGCGCCACCATCTCGCCCGGATCGATGGCCAGGTCGAGGCCATCGAGGACGGGCACGTCGGGTCGGCTGGGATAGGCGAAGCCGACCGCGTCGAGCTCGATGCGCCCGATCGCCGTTTCCGGCCGCAGCCCGCCGGCGACCGGGATCGCGGGCGCGCGGTCGAGCAGCTCGAAGACCCGCTCGGAGGCGCCGCCGGCGCGCATGAAGTCGGACCAGAGATCGCCGAGAGCGCTCAGGGAGAAGGCCACGATCAGGGTGTAGAGGATGAACTGGGTGAGCTCGCCGACCGTCATCCCGCCCGCAGCGACCAGGCGCCCACCGGACCACAAGACGAGCGCGACCGCACCGTAGGCGGCGAGCGAGGTCACCCCGAGAAAGACCGCGACCACCCGGACCCGCTTCCTGGCGAGCCCGAACGCCTCCCAAATGGCGTCCGCGTAGCGGCCGCTCTCGGCCGCCTCGCGGGCGAAGGCCCTGACCGTGCGGATGCCCGCGAGGGTCTCCTCGGCGACCTCGCCGGCCCGCGCGAGGGCATCCTGGACTCGCCGCGAGAGCCGGGAGATCCGCCTTCCGATGATCACCGCGCCGAGGGCGACGGCGGGAACGATCGCCAGCATGACCAGGGTCAGGCGCGGCGAGGTGACAACCAGCAGGGCCAGCCCACCGACCACCATCATGAGGTTGCGCAGGCCCATCGAGAGGTTGACGCTGACGGTGTTCTGGAGCACGGTCGCGTCCGACGACAGCCGGCTGGTGAGCTCGCCCGTCCGCCGTTGGTCGAAGAAGGCGATCTCCTGGGCGACCAGGCTCGTGTAGAGGTCGGCGCGCAGCCGGGTCACGATGCGCTCACCCGCAACGGTAAACAGGACGTAGCGGGTCGCGACCGCGACGCTCTGGACGGCGAAGATGGCGACCATGGCGAGGGCCGCCCGGTTGACCGAGGCGACACCCGCAGCGAGAGCGCCGTCGAGCACGACACGAATCGCCTGCGGATAGGCGAGCCCGGCGGCGCTGCCGAGAATCAGGAAGACCGACCCGACCGCGAGTCGGCGCCCTTCGGGTCGGGCCAGGGCGAGCAACCTGCGTAAGGGAATGCGGCGCGGTGCCGCGTTTGACGCGTCCGTCACAGAACCTCCTCCACCGCTGGGAAGCGCAACCAAGCCCGCGGCATTCCGCACGCACAGACACCCCGCCCGTGCACGCCGCCAACTTCGTCGCGGAAAGTCTCGAACGAGGGGTTGTTTCCATGGGAATGCAATAGGTGTACACTACCTCGGCAGAGGATTCGCCGCCGGGGCGGATCGTTTTCGTGGCAGGTCACGTGCCTGTCGAACCTCGAAGGAGGCGTGCCGCACGACGGGCGACGCCGAGGAAAGCAGAGAGAGCGGAGAGAGATGGGAAAGAAGCTGTTTGTGGGTAGCCTGAGCTGGAATACCAACGACGCCGGCCTGCACGAGGCATTCGCGCAGTTCGGAGAGATCGCCGAGGCCAAGGTGATCACCGACCGGGAGACCGGACGGTCGCGCGGCTTCGGGTTCGTGACGTTCGAGGACGACGACGCCGCGGACAAGGCGATCTCGGCCATGAACGGCGCGACCCTCGACGGCCGGACGATCCGGGTCGACGTGGCCCAGGACCGCCGCGACAACCGCGGTGGCGGGGGTGGCGGCGGCTTCCGCGGCGGGCGCGACCGCTGGTAGCCTGACACCGGACGGGTCGAAGAGACCTGGCCCCCTCCGCCCGGAGGGGGCCTTTTCTTTTTCTTTGCCTGTAACTTTTCGCCCCCCGGCCACGTTCTGTTCTGCGAATGACGCGTATCGCTTTCGAGGCGGCCGTCACGCGGCACCAGCGCCAGGTGTTCACATTCGCCTGCTACCTGCTGGGGAGCCGCGAGGAGGCGGAGGACGTGACCCAGGAAGTCCTGGTCCGACTGTGGCGCAACGGCCGGCTTCTCGGCTCGGAGAAGCTCGGCGGCTGGCTGCTCAGGGTCACCCGCAATGCCAGCTACGACCGCCTCCGCCAGCGCCAGCGCAGCGCTCACCTGTACGTGGTCGACGGCGGCGACCCGGCGACGGCCGATCCGCCGGCCCCAGACCCCGGTCCCGAGGAGCTCGCCGCTTCCGCCGAGCTCGGCCGTCGGCTCCACGCCGCCCTCGACGCCCTCGGCGAGCCGTTCAAGAGCATCGTCATCTTGCGCGAGATCCAGGGTCTGTCGTATCGGGAGATCGCCGAGGTCCTCGAGCTTCCCCTCAGCACCGTCCGAGTGGCCCTTCACCGTGGGCGTCGCCGCCTACGCGAGCGCCTCGGCACGGAGGTCCGCCATGCCTGTGTCTCCTGACGCCTTCGCCTGCCACGAGGTCGCCGATCGACTGGAGGCCTTCGTCGACGGCGAGCTCGAGCTCGACGCGGCAATCGCCGTGGAGGGCCACCTCGCCGGCTGTGCCGCATGCCGGGAGCAGCACCAGCTTGCCGTCGCGGTCCGCGACGGCCTTCGCATGATGCCCGAGCTCGACACGCCCGGGCATGTCCTCGCAGCGGTCCGTCGCGTGACGGCCGCCGAATCGGCACAGCGCCCGACCGCCTCGCCGAGGTGGGCGTGGCGCACCGCGGCAGCGGCCGCGCTGGTGGTCGCAGCGGCGAGCGGCGTGCTCTGGTGGCACGGCGCACACCGTCCCCA
>CAZQYU010000267.1:0-4975 GCA_964597585.1 uncultured Thermoanaerobaculia bacterium | reverse complement strand
TGTGCTCGCCGTAGGCCGGGTTGGAGCGGTAGAAGTAGTCGAACTGGGACGGCCGTTCGTGCAGGCCGTTCCGAAAGTACAGCTGGGCCATCGTGAGCTGGTAGAAGTCGGTGAACAGCAGGCCGTCGGGGCGGGGTCGATCGTTGGGTTCCATGGGTGTCTCTCCGATTGCGGGCGGCGGCAGGGCCGGGCCGCGCGTCAAGGATCGCACACCCTTCAACGGGCTCTGCGCTGCGCGGTGCAAGTGTCCTGTTTGGAAAACCCCGGTGCACTTTTCGCGGGCCATCGCGGCCCCTGGCGGTGTTGCTCCTCCTTGAAGTAGCTGGGCTACGCCTGCGTCGTCGCGCCTTGCCAGGAACCACGCTGGCTCCACGATAAGCACATGGGACTTCCCAAGCAGGACACTAGTCGTCGTCGGCGACGACCCGGTTGCGGCCGCGGTGCTTGGCGAGGTAGAGGCGACGGTCGGCGAGGTCGATGAGCTGCTCGACCCGGCTCCCGACCGGGAGCTCGCCCAGACAGGCGACACCGAACGATGCGGTCACACGGATCCGTCCGATGCTGCCGCCGCCTGGCACTCGGGCCCGGGAGAGAAGCCGACGCATCCGCTCGGCGACGCGAACAGCGCCGGCGACGTCCGTGCTCGGGAGCACGGCGAGGAACTCCTCTCCACCGTAGCGTCCGAGCGCATCGCAGGTGCGCAGGTTCGTCCTCAGGGCAGCTGCGACGACCCGCAGTACGGTGTCGCCGACCGTGTGGCCGTGGGCGTCGTTGACGCGCTTGAAATAGTCGATGTCGGCCAGCGCGACGGCGAGCGAACCACCGTAGCGCGCCGCCCTGTCGACCTCCTCGCCGAGGCGTTCGAAGATCGTTCGGTGATTGAGTAGGCGGGTGAGCCCGTCACGCGCGGACATCTCGCGCAGGCGGTCGGCGAGGCGGGCGTTGTCGAGTGCGAGGGCCACATGGGGGACGACCTTCTCGACGAGGGGCGCAGTCAGCCGGGCGTAGTCGCGCGGGCTCCGCGGGACGATCCCGAGGATCGCGGAGGCCTCTCGAGACGGCAGCGGCAGAGCGACGAGTGCGTCGAGTGAGAGCGCGCTACCGTCGGCGACTTCGCTTCCGAGCAGGGTCAGCGTGACGTCCTCGTCCCGGTGGGGGCCGAGCCGGTCGGCCAGGGCAGAGGCGAGCAGCCAACCGGCCGGCGGTGCCAGCGGGCGGGGGAGTGAGGCGAGGCAGGTCACCTCGCACTTGTCGGCGAATGCGACCCCGAGGGCCTCGGCATCGACGACCTGCGCGAGGGTGCCGAGGACGGCGCGGACCGCGTGCTCGAGGCTTTCGGCGCCCCCGGCATCGGCAAGGATCGCGTTGCTCAGGGTGGCCTCGAGCAAGCTGGCGTCGAGTGCTTTCACGACCCGGACGAGGACTCCCATCGGATCCTCGGGGTGGTCGGCAATGGGTTCGATCGTGACCGGGCCGCTGCCATTGAGGAGTCGGTTGACGGTCGCGATCAGCTCCTCGGGGTCGCTCTCCTTGATGACGTAGGCGTCGACGCCGGTCTTGAGGCTCCAGTAACGCGAACGGGCCTCCTGGTGGCTGGTCAGGATGACCACCGGGAGGTGGCGGGTGGCGGGGTCGCTCTTGAGCATGCGTGCGAGCTGGCATCCGTCCAGCATCGGCATCTCGAGGTCGGACACGACAATGTCCGGGCGGTTCTGAATCGCCATCAGGGCGCCCTGAGCGCCGTCCGAGGCGAGCACCGTCTCGTGGCCTGCGCGCTGCAGGATACGAGCGACGACCGCTCGGGTGATGTCGCTGTCGTCCACCAAGAGGACGCGTGCCATCGGCCTGTCTTCTCCCTGTCCGCCGGGTCGGCCGTCCCGACCGATGTGACGGCACTATTCTGTCATCTCTTGGCACTCGATGGCGACGTCAAGGTGCCCGGCAGGAGGCCTTGAGATGAAATCTCGAAAAGTGTGCCACATCGGGACCGAGATGGCTAGGCCGAGAGATGCACGAAGCACATCACAAGCGGTTGTCGGTCATAGGTCCCGCGAGTGGCTGTCGAGTTGCGTCGTAGCTGCCGGGCCTGTGGCCGAGAATACCCTACGACCCGCCGGCCACGGGATAGAACGGCACTCTGGCGAGCTCCGTGTCAGGGACCATGAGCCGGTTGACCTTGATCCCGCGGGTCGACAGCGAGTAGATCGCGTCCTCGATGTCGACGCTGCGCATCATGCGGACGTATCCGCCGTAGGGATCGGAGGACGGCGGCGGCAGGTCGGCGTGGTCGATCTGACCCAGCTCGGAGATGCCGGTGTCCGCATCGACCCAGAGCACCAGTAGCCCTGAGAAGGTCGAACCGCCGGAGGCATCGGCTCCGCCCACGTAGGCAGGGATCGACAGCACCCCGTGGAAGAAGGTGAAGGCGTGGTGGTCGGAGAGGGCCTCCGACCACGACCAGGTCTGTTCGTCGTTCTCCACCACGTAGCGTTGGGCCAGGGAGGGCGCGCCGGGATCGGAGACGTCGAACACGCTGACCGCCAACCCGAGCACGCGGCCGTCCTGGTCGGCCTCCATGCCGACGGTCAGCAGGTGGTTCTGGTCCATCGGGTGCAGGTAGGACGAGTAGCCGGTGACCTCGAGCTCACCGGAGATGCGCGGAGCGGCGGGGTCGGAAAGGTCGAGCACGAACAAGGGGTCGACCTGTCGGAAGGTGACCAGATATCCTCTGTCGCCCATGAACCGCGCTGCGTAGAGCTGCTCACCAGGGGCGATGTCCTCGAGCCGGCCGACCTCGCTCAGAACGCCACGGCCGTTGTCGTGCAGAACGGTCACGAGGCTGCCGGTGCGGGTGAGGTCCCCCGCGGTTCCCCACCACCAATCGGTGCGGGTCGAGGCGACGCGCAGGTAGCCGTCGAACTCTCCCATCGAGAACTGGCCGATCAGCCAGCCTGGCACCTCGCCCGTCGCGGCGTAGCGGATCGGGCTGCCGCCCGCTCGCAAAGCACCGAGGTCGAACTTGTGGATGGCGGTGGTCATCTCAGTGCCGGAAGTGAGCCACCACGACCACCACCAGCTCTGCTGCGCAACGTAGAGGCTGCGAGCGGATGCGTACACGGTGAACCCGTCGGCGAGCAGGCCGACGGCCTGGAGCGGCGAGACGGCGGGCTGTTCGAGGTCAAGGTGGACGAGCGAGAGCACGCCCCAGCTTGCAGTCGAGGCGGGCGCGAACACGTTGCTGCACCCGAGCAGAGGAGCGGCGGTATCGTTGCCGAGCTCAGAGCCGCTGTCGAACACGGCTGGGAGCGAGTCCCTCGGGTCGAGCCCGGCCATGATGCCCTCGACGACCGGCCGCAGGACCTCGCGCGCGGCGGCCATCGCGGCCTCGCGCTCTGTTTCGCTGGCGTTCGGCGGCAGGACGGGCAGGCCGAGGTCGTCCCGCCACACGAGCTCCCACGCCGCGTCGGGCATCTTCGGGCTCGACGAAACGACGGCGTAGATCTGGCCGTCGATCATGCGCGCGCCGACGAGGCGGCCCTCGATGTCGATCGTGCGCGCGACCACCGGCTTGTCCTTCATCGCCAGGTCGACGAGGTCGATGTGGACGGAACCGCCCTGCCAGGTCGGAGCCATGCCACCGAGACGGGACCTGGAGTGGGTGGAGATCACAGCCGCGCTGCCGCTGTAGAGGAAGAGACCGTCAGTCCAACCGGACTGAGGAATCGAGGCGACCATGGCGCTGCTCTCGGGCGGCCAGGAGCGAACCACGGCGAAGGCGTCGTCGCGTGCGACGTAGAGGTAGGAGCCGTCGGTCTTGACCAGGTCGAGCTCGTCGACTCCGGCCTCCTGGACGTTGGTCGTGGTGAAGTCCGAGGGAGCCTCGCCGCCCGACCCGGCATCCGGTCCCTCGAGCCACGGCAAGGGCATGATGCCGTAGCGGGCCTGGACCACAGTGTCGAGGATGACGTCCGCGAGGTAGGCCCGCAGGCCGTCGCAGTCGCGGACCGGGCGCAAGGCCGCGCGTTGGGCCGGCGGATGGATGGAGAAGTCGGGGCCGACGCGAATGGGTGGGTTGTGAATTCCGCGAACCTGACCGGGTTCAGTGCTTCCAGCTGCGGCGTGGCCGGCCGCCAGAAGCAGCACGAGGGCAAGCGTCAAGACCGCACAGGTGCGGAGTGCATATCGCATGGGTGTCTCCCTACCTATTGAGGATGGGTCACTTCAGCGCGATGTCAAGGCCGATGACGGCAACGAGGAGAGATCTGGACACGTACCAGGGTGCAACGTCAGGGCCCATGTGGCCCGGGTCACGAGCTGTCGTCCGAATGGCGCCCGTCCCGGCGATGGCGGGCGGATCGGCGCCAGGAGCAGGGAGGCGGGCTAGCTCGATGTGCGGACTCGGTTGTCGCCCTCGGGCAGCTCGGAGGCAGCGGCCTTGATCTCGCCCAGGATGGCGACCAGAGCGTCCTCGTCCAGCTCGGGATTGACGCACACAAGGCGGATCACCTGGCGGCCGGAGACCGTCCCGTAGCCGATCTTGAGCCGGCCGTCGCGGTCGAGCCGCTGGCACACCGAGGACGACGATCGTCCCTTGACCTCGAAGCAGACATTGATGGATGGCGGCGGTTCGGTGAGCTCGAGTGCGGGGTCGGCGTCGATCAGCTCGGCGGCGCGGCGCGCGAGCGCCATCTGGCGGTCCAACCTCGCCTCCCAGCCGCGGTCGCCGAGCCGCAGCCACGCAGTCCACAGCCGCAGTGCATCGTTGCGCCGCCCGCACTGGATCGACATGTGGCCGGGGTTGAGGGAGTCCGAGTCGGCCTGAAAGAGGTACTCAGCGGTCTCGTCGAGGCTCGCATGCAGCAGCCCGCGCCGCGCGACGAGCAGCACCGAGGTCTGGAGCGGAACACCCATCATCTTGTGCGGGTCCCAGGTCACTGAGTCCGCGAGCTCGACGCCGTCGAGCAGCAGGCGGTGG
>CAZQYU010000266.1:0-4986 GCA_964597585.1 uncultured Thermoanaerobaculia bacterium | reverse complement strand
GGCGATCCGAATCCGCAGGAGGGAGCGGTCGAACGGTCCGGTGCTCACGCCTCGTCGACTCCGACCACCGCGAGCTCACCTGTGTCCTGCTCCTCTGGCGAACCGGCTTTGGCGTCATCCGCCTGTGAGGTCTGCCGCGAGCGTGCGTTGGAGCTGCGCACGGAGATACCCCACACGAGACCGATCCAGAGCGCGAGCAGATAGGCGTTGAGGGGTGTCTGGAGGCCGAAGCCGATCCCCTCGTGGAGGGCCGCAGCGGCTAAGGCGAACACCGCGCCGGCCGCGGCATAGCGGTACTCGAAACGCCGCTTCCGGGTCTGCGACGGTCGCAACAGCTGGACCAGCGCGGCAATGCCGAGTGCAAGCACGGCGAGGCCGAGGATGCCGGTCTCGGCGGTCCACTCCAGCCAATCGTTGTGGGCCTGCCCGAGCTGTGCCACACCGGTCGCCGGCTTGTCGAGGCCGATCGCGTAGCGGTAGCTGCCGAGCCCGCTGCCGACGATCGGGCTGCGCTCGATCAGGTCCATCGTCGCCTGCCACAGGTCCCAACGGGTATTGCCCTCAATGCCCTCGACCACGAACAGGTCCTTGAACGAGTTCTCGAGATCGCCGAGGCGCGTGACGGCGAGGCTCCCGGCCACCACGACCAAGAGCGCGAGCGCGACCAGTGCCGGCCAGCGCCGGGACTTGCGCTGGCGGCGCCACCACGGCAGGGTCACCGCCAAAGCGGCCGCCGTGAACACGATCCCCCCGCGCGAGTGGGAGCGCAGCAACGCGGTCACCATCAGGATCGCGGCCGATCCGGTCAGCAAGAGGATGACGACGGCGCGCTGACGAGTCGGCCCCGGCTCGATCGCGTTGCGGACGGCAGCGGCAGCGAGCACCAGCGCAGCGGGCAGGGTGAGCTCGAGCCCGACCGCAAAGTGATTCTTGTTGACGTACGGCCCATAGGGACTTCCCCCGACCGTCGTGGGTCGCATCAGGAGGACCTCGGCCGGTCCGCTGCTTTCACCGAGGAAGCCGAGCACGGCGAGCAGGACCCCGGTCACCGCGAGCAGGGTAAGCAGGGTGGGCAAGCCGCTCCGGGTCGAGGCCATCCGGGCCGCGGTGACCGCGAGCGCGAGGAGGATCACCATGCCGGCGACGGTCACGAGGGTCGCCCACGGCGCGACGGAGAGGGGCGCCAGCCCCGCGGCCATCACCTCGCGAAGACCGGGCTGGAGGAGGCGCCGAAGTGCGAAGGGCAGCGGCACGAGCTGGATCGCCGCCAGGACGGCGAAACCGAGGCCGACCTGGGGGAACAGCCTGGGTATTTCGGGCGGACGGCGGAGGTCGAGCACCAGCACCACGACCAGTGCGGCGGTGGCCAGGCGGGTCACCGGATCGACCCCGGCAAACGCGATCGCATTGCCGAGCAGCAGCACCAGCAGGAGCCAGCGGTGGAGGTTGTGGTGAAGCTCCATCGCCTACTCCGCCTCGGGGGTGAACCGGTAGCCGACCCCGCGCACGGAGTGGATGTAGCGCGGCGATTTCGGGTCGGGCTCGAAGTAGCGCCGCAGCCGGACGATGAAGTTGTCGATCGTACGCGACGAGGTCGAGAACCGGTAGCCCCAGACGCGCTCGAGGATCTCCTCCCGCGACACCACTCGGTGCTGGCACTCGACCAGCAGCTTCATCAACATGCACTCCTTCTCCGTCAGGTGGATGACGCGATCCTTGACCCTGGCCTCGAAGGTCTCGAAGTTGACCTCCGCGTCGCCGAACCGAATGACCGCCTGTTCACCCGGAGCGGTTCGGTACCAGTCCTGCCGGCGCAGGATGCCCTGGATGCGCAGCATCAGCTCCTCGAGCAGGAAGGGCTTGGCGAGGTAGTCGTCGGCGCCGACCTTGAGCCCGAGGAGGCGGTCCTCGTCCGACGAGCGCGCGGTGAGGAAGAGGATCGGGACCCGGTTGCCGGCGGCTCGGATACGGCGGCAAACCTCGAGGCCGTCCATCTTCGGCATCATGATGTCGAGCACGATCAGGTCGAAGGGGATCGACTGCGCAACCTGCAAGCCCTCTGCGCCGTCATTCGCCACGGTCGTCGCGTAGCCTTCGAACTGGAGGTTGTGCGCCAGGCCCTGGGCAAGGTGTTCCTCGTCCTCGACGATCAGGATGTGCTTCTTCATACGGCGTCCTCCACCGGCTCGGCGCCCGGGAGCGTGATACGGAAGGTCGACCCGTCTCCTTCCGCCGAGTGTACAGCGATCGAGCCGCGGTGCGCCGAGACGATCTGCTGCACCAAATGGAGTCCCAGGCCCGTTCCTTCGGTGGTCCGGGTCATCTCGTTGCCGCCGCGCCAGAAGCGCTGGAACACCAGCTCGCGCTCGGCCTCCGGGATGCCTGCACCGTTGTCGCTGACCTCGAGCACCGCACGCTCGTCGTCGCAGGCGACGCGGAGACGGATCTCTGGCGGGCGGCCGCCGTACTTGGCGGCGTTCTCGAGCAGGTTCGAGATCACGATCCGGATCGCCTCGGGATCGACCTCTGCCCAGACATCGCGCCGGAGATCGGTCTCGACGTGAGCGCCGACCGCGGCCGCCCTCGGACGGAAGGCGGCGGCCGCCTCCTCGGCCAGGTCCGCGAGGTCGATGGAACGCCGCACCAGTGAGCCGTGCCCGCGCGCGTAACGGGTCACCTGGAGGACCTTCTGAACGAGCCCCTGGAGACGCTCCACGTCCTGCATCGCGTTGTCCAGGAACCGTCGCGTGGTGTCCGCATCGGCGCGGCCCCTGATCACGGTCTCCAGCGAGAGCCGGACCGCGGCCAGGGGCGACTTGAGCTCATGGGTGATGGCGGAGAGGAAGCTCTGATGCTGGCGCTCGAGAGTAACCTCGCGTCGGAAGGACTGCCACAGCATGTACAGGACCGCGAGCAGCACGACGGCGAAGAAGCTGCCCTCGGCGACCATCATGACGATGCGCCCGGTGTAGCGGTCGAGCACCTGTTGCCAGCGATCGGGGTGGGGTCGGACGCGGTCGCCGTCCCACGGCGGCGGCAGGGCGACTGAGGGCAGCGTCGCGTCGTCGGACTGGACGATCTCGAGCTCCGGTGGCAGTGCCGTCAGCGCGGCGGCGGGGATTGGGTCGAGGGTGGCAATCCAGCACCCGTTGGTGGTCCGGACGACGAGCTGTAGACCCGCCTCACCGTTCGTCCAGCCGGGCCGGCAGCCGCCGTCGTCGATCCGGCGCAGGTCGCGGAAGGAGCTCGCGGTCTCGTCGCCGAGGAGGCGCCGCTCGAGCTCGGCGGCGAGGGCCCCGAGGCGTGCATCCACAGACACGGCGTACAGTCGACAGGCAGCGACCAGGTCCTCGCGCTCGAGCCGCAGCCGGGTCCGGTTCTCGCGCAGCGCGAACACGATCCACCACGTGAGCTGCGCATTGACCAGCAAGACCATGACGACGGCCGCGAACAGGTGACGGACGGTGACGGGCCCCTCGCGGCGCATCCGTGGAGTATAGCGGCGGCGCACAGCCGGGACTAATCCACCGTGAGGCGGACGAGCATGGCCGAGGACGCGCCGGCGATGACGTCGAGCAGTCCGACCGCGACGAGGTGGTTCCCCGGCGCCAGCTCGACTCCGACCACGAAGCCGGCACGGCTCGTCATCGCCTTCTCAAACGAGGACTCCGGCAACGAGATGGGGAAATCCTGCCGGTCGACCTCACGGCGGCCACTCGCCGCGGTGAACACCGCGACCCGGCCTTCTCGTCCGCCGTCGACGTCGGCAAGCACGAGGCGTGCGATCGGAACCGATACCATCAGCGGGACCACCCGGGTGCCGTCGTCACGGACATGGGTGGGCCGGATCGAGACCGTGAGCTCGAGGGGGTTGTCGGCGGCGCCGAGCCGAACCGCACCGAGGGTGCGGTCGGCCGCAACGGCGGCGGCATCGGCGGCGACCCACCGCGCCGGCGTGCGAGCCTCGTGGCCTCCCATGCGGACGGCCACCCGTCCGGCGCCGGCCGCCGCACCGTCCGGCGGCACGAATCGCAGCTCGCAGGCCCGCTCCATGACATCGCCGAGGGAACCGAGATCGACCACCCGCCCTCCGGTTGCGATGGCGAGCCGGGCGGCGGCGTCGCCGAGGGAGCGCGTCGGATACAGCGCGACCCGTCGTGCGGCCGCGTCGGCTGCGAGCGCGTCAAGGAAGGAAGTGACATCCCCCCCGGCGCCTGCGAGCGCCGCCAGAGTTCGCGACCCAGCGTCGGGAAAGGCCCCGTTCCACGCGCGGGCGAGCTCCTCTCCGGGCCGAGACGGAAGCTCGCCGGAGATCAACAGCAACGCCTTGCGGCCGGGGATCGCCGCGAGACAGCGCACGAGCTCGTCGATCGCCGCGATCCGTCGCAAAGTGGCAATCCGCCGGCGCGAAATGTGCGACTCCACCCGCCGCAGCAGGGCCTGCACATCGACCATCGAGGTCGCCGTCCCGCCCGCCGCGGCGAGTTCCGCGATCGACTCGACGAGCCCCGCCCTGGTGTCGTCCCGGGGCCCGACGGAGGGTCCGGCCTCGAGTCGGGCGAGCGCGGCGGCGGCTTCCTCCCCCGGAGGAGTCGTCCGCAGGGGGACCGTGAGACCGTCGTCCACCACCGCTGCGAGCACCAGGGGGCCTCCCTCGGCGGCGTTCAACCGGGCCGCGGCCGCGAGGAGATCTCTACGGGCTCCGGGCGCGAGCCCGGACGAACCGACCACGACCGCCACCACGGTCGGCGGCGTCGGCTCACCGAGGGCCTCGACGACCGCCGGCGTGCCGTCCAGAGTCAGGATGGCGCTCTTGATCGAGGGCGTACCGCCTGCCGGAATGATGTCGAGAATCGCCTCGGCGGCCGCTGCAGCACCCGAGACGAAGCCCAGTACGACGATCGCGAGCCCGGCAGCGCGTCGGATCCGGACCATGGCGGCTCCCTTCACGGCGTGCACTGCGATCCTACCTCAGGATCATGCGCC
>CAZQYU010000265.1:0-4986 GCA_964597585.1 uncultured Thermoanaerobaculia bacterium | reverse complement strand
CCTCCTCGCCGCCCGAGATGCCGACGCCCATGAAGCGCAGACCCTCCGCGGCCAGCGCCTCGGCGCGCCGCTCGCTGTCACGGAAGTGGGAGTTGCCGCCGTCGATGATGAGGTCGTCCCGGTCCAGGTGCGGTGCGAGCGCCTTGATCACGGCGTCGACCGCATCGCCTGCCGGGACCAGGAGCATCACCGTTCGCGGCCGTGCGAGAGCTGCAACCAGGTCTTTCGCCGAGCCGACGCCGCGGACCGGCCGATCACCGGCCTCGTGCTCGAGGGCGGCGACCTTTTTCGGGTCGAGGTCGAAGCCGACCGAGGCGTATCCGTGGTCGGCCAGATTGAGCAGGAGGTTGCGGCCCATCACGCCGAGGCCGACCATGCCGATCTGTTGCTGCGTGGATTCGCTCATGAGGTACTCCGAGGGGTGGTCTGTTGTCCGGAGGGCGTCGAGAGCCCGAGACGTGCCAGGGCGGTGCGCGTGGTCGAGATGTCCGTGTGGTGGATGCCGTGGATGCCGAGGCCGCGTGCAACCTGGGCCAACATCGCCCGGTCGTCGAGGTAGGCGACCTCCTCGGGTGCGCTCTGCGAGCAGTCGAGGGCGAGCCGGTAGATGTCCTCGTCGGGCTTGCGCAGGTGGACGAAGCACGAGCACACGAAGAAGTCGATCAGCCGCCCGAGCTCGAAAGTGCGTACCCGGTGGAGGGTGAGCTCGCGGCCCTCGTTGCTCACCGCCACGACACGAAGGGCATGGGCCCGGCGGAGCTCGGCGACGAGCTCGAGCATTTCCGGGATCGGGGTCGACTGGGCGAACATGAAGTCGCGGAAGTCCTCGGGGGAGAACTCGCGTTCGGTGTAGAACACGACCCGCTCGAGGTACTCCCTGAGACCGAGCTTACCAACCTCGTAGGTGTCGAAGGTCATGTGATGGCGCCTGTCGAGCTCTTCCCAGTCGAGCCCGAAGTGTCCGGCCGCGCGGCGGCGCGCGCGATGGTCCCAGCCGTTGGACAGGATGACGCCGCCGATGTCGAGGAACAAGGTACGGACCTCCGGCGGGCTCATTCCGCCACCTCGCGGACAGCGGCAGTGATCTGCTCCCTGAGCGTTGCGAGAGCGCGCTCCGGGTCGCCCGTCAGGTACACCCGCAGAGCGGTGCGCCCGTGCCGGCCGAGCGCCTCGAGATCACCGCGGACCTGGGCCTCACGGAGCACGCCGAAGCTGTAGGGGCGGCCCGGGACGGCGACGTCCTCACCGTCGTCCCCGGTCAGTACCAGGTAGAGCCCCCCCTCGGGACCGCCCTTGTGGAGCTGGCCTGTAGAGTGCAGGTAGCGCGGGCCGAAGCCGACCGTGGTCGCCACCCGGAGCGCGTCACGCAACTCGAGCCGGAGATGTTCGAGTGCCCTGGTCGTGGCGTCCGTCTCGGTCAGGTAGGCGAGCAGCGCCAGGTAGCCGCCCGGCCGGGCCTGCGCCAGGAAGCGGGTGAGGGACGCGTGGACGGAGCCCTCGGCCGCCGAGCCGGCCAGCGCGAGCGGTCCCTCGGAGACGGCCGGCCTCTCGCGCGGCAGCTTCCCGTCGTCGTCGAGCGAGTCCAGGAGGGCGCGGGTGTTGTCCTTGCTCTCCTGCACATTGGGCTGGTCGAAGGGGTTGATCTCCAGGATCGCGCCTGCGGCGGCGGTGGCAATCTCCCAACGGACCATCTCCTGGGCGAGGTCGAGATCGTCGCCGAGCACGAGGGTGACGACCGGATGGCCGGCCCGTTGCAGGGCGTCGAGGGTCGTCTCGACCTCGGGCTCCTCCTCGCCGGCAACCCGGATCCGCACGAACAGGCGGTCGTCGCCGTAGCAGGTCGGCGTGCCGAGCGGCTCGCCCGCGACCGGCAGGATCCCGGTCCCGTGCTTGCCCGTGCTCTCGGCCAGGAGCTGCTCGAGCCACGTGCCGAAGGTGGAGAGGCGTGCGGGCACCACCAGGGTCAGCTTGTTCCGTCCGCGCCGTGCGAGCTCGCCCAGGGTGGCGCCGAGGCGCAGACCGGGGCTGTCGGACGCTGGGACGGTCCCAGCGCAGGCATGGACCATGCGCAGAGCCCGTACCAGCAGCTCGCCGACGTCGATCCCCGCGAGGGCGGCTGGCACGAGCCCGAAGTAGGACAGCGCGGAGTAGCGCCCGCCGATGTCGGGGAAGTTGCGGAAGGTGGCCCGGAAGCCCTGCTCCGCAGCGTGGTCGTCGAGGGGCGTGCCCGGATCAGTGATCGCGACCATGTGGCGGCCCGCCTCGCCATCGAGGTGCTCGAGCAGGCGTGCCAGGAAGGTGTCGCCGAAGCAGCGCGCCTCGGTGGTCGTGCCAGACTTACTGGCGACGATGAAAAGGGACTTGGCGAGCGGCGACCCGTCGGCGATCCGCCGCACCGTGGTGGGGTCGGTCGTGTCGAGGACGATCACGGTGAGGCCGCGCCCGGAGGGTGCCAGGCATCGGGCGAAGACCATCGGTGCGAGGCTGCTGCCGCCCATGCCCATATGGACGGCGCGCTCGATGCCGTCCTCGGCGACCGAGGAGGTCAGCTCGCCGAGCTCGGGTAGGCGGGCGAGCATGGTCTCGGCGACCTCGAGCCAGCCGAGGGCGTTGTCGATCTGCTCCTGCTGCTGCGGGTCCTTGCTCCACAGGCTGGCGTCACGGCGCCACAGCCGGGCGGCGAAGTTCTCGCCGTCGAGGGAGGCGAGCCGCGTCCGCACCGCGTCCTCGGCCGCGCCGAGTGCGGGCTCGTCGCGGTCGACGGTTTCGGCGAGCGCGGCCTCACGGCGCTCTGCCAGGGTCTTCATGAGGCTGTCGAAGGGACGGTTGAACTTCTCGACCCCCTCGTTCTCGAGCTGCTGGGTGACGCGGTCGAGCACGATGCCGAGCTCGGAGAGGTCGGCGAGGAGAGCCGTGGCCTTGTCCAGTTCGTGCTCGAGACGGGCCTCCGGGCGGCCGTGGTCGCGGTAGGCGTCGAGGGTTTCCACCGGCAGGGTATTGATAGTTTCGGGCCCGATCAGGGCCTCGACGTACTTGACGTCGGAGTAGGCCGGGTTCTTGGTGCTGGTCGAGGCCCACAGCACCCGCTGGGTGCGGGCCCCGGCGGACTCGAGCGTGCGGAAGCGCTCATCGGAGAAGACCTCGCGGTAGATCTGGTACGCCAGCCGTGCCGAGGCGATGGCGACCTGGCCGTGACAGCGGCCGGCGACCTCGGCGGTGCGGCCGCCGGCCTCGATGAGCGTCTCGAGCGTGGGGTCGACGAGGACGTCGATCCGGCTCAGGAAGAAGCTCGCCACCGACGCGACCCGGTCGATCGGCTCGCCCGCGGCGTGCCGCGCCTCGAGGCCGGCGAGATAGGCTTCGGCGACCTCGCGGTAGCGGGGCAGCCCGAACAGCAGGGTGACGTTGACGTTGATGCCCTCGGCGATGAGTCGACGGATGGCGTCCAGGCCCTCGAGGGTGGCCGGCACCTTGATGAACACATTGGGCCGGTCGAGCGCGGCCCACAGGCGGCGCGCCTCCTCGACGGTGCCGTCGGCGTCGTGGGCCAGATGGGGGTTGACCTCGAGGCTCACGAACCCGTGGCGGCCCTGGGAGCCGTCCCAGGTCGAGCGAAAGGCGTCGGCCGCGCGCTGCACGTCCTCGACGGTGAGGGTCTGGTAGATCTCCGCGACTGAGCGGCCGGCAAGGGCGAGACCGCGGATGGCGACGTCGTAGTCGGACGAGTCGGCGATCGCGTGGTCGAAGATCGAGGGGTTCGAGGTCACACCGCGCAGGCCGTCCTGCTCGATCATCCGGGCGAGCTCGCCCGAGAGGATCATGTTGCGGCGAATGAAGTCCATCCAGACGCTCTGACCGAGCTTCTGGATGCCGATCAATGGGTTCTCTCGTGTCATGGGCTGTCTCCACGTTCCACGGCCGCGATCTTGCGCAGGCGGCGCCGGAACCTCTCCTGGTGCGAGAAGTGCGCTTGGAGGAAGGTGCGCACCAGCTCGAGCGCCAGGGCATGACCTGTGACCCGGCCGCCGAGGCAGAGGACGTTCATGTCGTCGTCCTCCACACCCTGGCGGGCCGAGAAGCAGTCGGTGATGAGGGCGGCGCGTACGCCGCCGATCTTGTTGGCGGCGATGGCCGCGCCGACGCCGCTGCCGCAGATGGCGAGCCCGCGTTCGACCTCGCCGCGGGCGACGGCCCGAGCGAGCGGCACGACGACGTCGGGAAAGTCGTCCTCCGACTCGAGCGTTGAGGCGCCGAAGTCGACCGCGGTGTGACCGAGGGCGGTGAGATCCTCGGTGAGCCGTTGCTTGAGTTCGAAGCCGCCATGGTCGGCGGCGACACCGACTCGCATCAGCACCTCCCGGGCGTTGCCGTGGGCGAGGGCCCGCGTGAGCTCCGCGGTGATGGCGTCGGCACGTTGCGGCCCGTGGTCCGCTGCGGCCGCCCGGACGCGGCGCTCGCCTGAAGCGGCGCCTGGCGCCCGTTGGCGTCGCCGACCGGGGACAACAGGACGGGAGGCGTCGCTGTTCCGGGTCCGTTGGACGTCACCGGGCGTGCGCTCACAGCTCGAGGATGCCGTCGCGACAGATTCGCGTCCATCGGGGTAATCCCCACCCGGGGCTTGGGTCGCCCCTCATGGTGCCTCGCGGGGCCTCGTCGGAGGATCGGAGTGCGCCCGCTGCGAAGGCGGGGGAAGGGGTGCCGGACCCGATGACGACCCTCGAGCTCGATTTCGACCCCGGCAGGGGCCGCCGGTGAGCCACGATATCCTGTGGCCTCTGGCGGTCTACCTCGGCGCCGTGGTGGCGCTGGTCGGCGCCATGGTGGCCCTGTCTGCACTGCTCGGGCAGCGCCACCGCGAGCACGCCACCGGTGAGTCCTACGAGTCGGGCATCGTCCCGACCGGCTCGGCGCGGCTCCGGTTCGGGGTCGGTTTCTACGTGGTGGCGCTGCTGTTCGTGATCTTCGACCTCGAGGCCGCGTTCGTGA
>CAZQYU010000264.1:0-4993 GCA_964597585.1 uncultured Thermoanaerobaculia bacterium | reverse complement strand
AAGTCAGGAGCACGTTCTCCGGCTTGACGTCGCGGTGGACGACACCCTGGGAGTGCGCCGCGCCGAGGCCGCGGGAGATGGCGTCAGCGATCGCCACCGCCTTGCGTACCGGCAGGCGCCCGCGCTTGAGCCGCTCGCGCAGGGACTCGCCCTCGAGCAGCTCGGCGACCGCGTAGTGGACGCCATCGTCACAGCCGACGTCGTGAATCTCGAGGATGTTGGGGTGGGAGAGCCGGGCCACCGCTCGGGACTCGCGGGCGAAGCGCTCGAGGCGGTCGGGGTCCTCGGCGGCGGCCTCAGGGAGCACCTTGAGCGCGACGTCGCGCTCGAGCTCGGTGTCGCGGGCACGGTAGACCTCGCCCATTCCACCGGCACCGAGCAGAGAGACGACCTCGTAACGGCCCAGTCTCCGCCCAATCAATCCGCTCATTTGTGGTGTCCCTGATGTCTCAATCTATGCCGGCAATCAGGAGAGTGCAAGCGGCGCACAGACGACAGCCCCTGACATGAGGCCGTCCGGCGTGTCGAACCGTACCTTCTTGAGCTCCCTCAGTGCGACGAGCATCCCGACGGCAGCAGGCAGTAGCTCTTGGGCGTGACGAGGACGTACATGCTCGCCACGTTGTTGCTCGCCGGCAGGACACCTCCGAACAGCGCCGGCGGACCGACGAGGGGATCCTGGGGAGAGTCGAAGGTCGCGATCAGCTGGACCTGGGTCCCGGATGAGAGAGAGCTCGGCACCGTCCAGTCGACCGTGTAGACCTGACTGGAGCTCGGCGCTCCTCCGGCGTAGAGGATGGTGTCGCCGATCTGCTGGAACGCGGAGGGCCACGATGGGCTCGGGGAGCCGTCGCTCGCGTAGCCACGGACGACACCCGTGTTGACCGCCAGCCCGGGTCCGCCGGTGATGGTGATCTGGAGCTGCTGGGTCGATCCCGCGGGGACCGAAGGCGCCGCTGCGGCGGCGCCGGCGAGGTGGATCCCGACTGCGGCGTCGCGCGATCCTCCCAGGAGGTCACACGACATGGGGATGCCGGGACTCTCCAAACCCGTCATCGAAAGCTGCGGGATGTTCCAGCCGAGGATCGACGTGACGTCGTTGGTCTCGGCGTAGCCCGCAGCCTCCGCGAAGGACACCATCCCGTCAGCGTCGCTGTCCGCGTCGCTGGTGGCCAGCGCCTCGATGAAGCCTCCCGCCGTCTCGCTGCCGAGATCTCCCGGGTTGGGATCGCCTGCAGTGTCGATGTCGATGAAGGAGTCGGTGTCCGCGGCGGCCGACGTGAACACGGCCCTCGGAGGTTGAGCGCTGGTAGTGAGATTGTCGTTGGCCGACTGGTACAGCCCGCCCTTGCTGCGGCCGACGAAGCTGCCGCTGCGGCAGGCATTGAGCACGATCTGTTGGGTCGCGCTCGGCACGGCGTCGAGCCAGTTGGCGAGGTCGGTCGCGGTGATGGAACCGCCTCCAGGCGAAAAGTTGTTGCACAGGAGCGTGTCCGGGCCGCCGTGCGAGGAGTAGAAGAAGAACAGGCGGTCGCCCGGATTCATGTCGGACGCCACGGTGGCCAGGGCGGACTTGACGGTGCTCGGTGTCGCGTTGTCGTCGACACCAAGATCGCTTGCGTACGGGCTCAAGAAGGTAATCTGGTTCTCGGGAACCCCGAGGCCATGCAGCATCCGGTGGATCCGTCGGGTGTCCTCGCGGAAGTCCTCGGCCTTGCCGTCATATCCGCACACCACCACGGCCCAGAGGTCACAGGTGGTGGGCGTCGGAGATGACGGGGGCGTCGCTGACGGGGCCGGCGTCGCCGCCCACTGGGTCTCCGCCACTTTGCCGGCCGCTGGCGGCCGGCCGGGGAGGCCCGGCTCGTAGAACACGATCGTTTCGGGATCGAGCCGCAGCTCCAGATGGTGAAAGACCGGCTCGCCGTCGACCATCGGCCACCACTCGGTGTCAAGCGACTGAATCGATCCGCTCTCCTCGTCGTAGAGCACGATCATGGTTCGGTGGGTGAAGTGTGCTGCCGGGCTCCGGTCGACGAAGAAGAGCCGGCAGGTGCCGCGACACACCAGGCTGTCGGTGCGCTCGCCGCGCGGCGAGAAGGGCTCGACGCGGCTGCCGGCACCGAGCCTGGAGGGCAGGAGGTTGATCCTCACCCCCAGATCGCGGTCCTCCTGGGTCCGGGTGACCACCGGCACGACGGCGCCGAGCACCGCCCGGATCGCGCGCGTCCGCATCCAGCCTCGATATGCCTGGTAGGCAGCGACCGACGCGACCACGGTCAACACCACCGGAAGGATCCGTCGGACGACAAGCGTTCGAAAGTCCACTGTCGAGCCTCCCGTACCCCGTGAGCGGCGTCTCCACTCAGACGTCGGTCATGCCGGATCGCTCAGCGCAGCCGAGCCCGCAAGATGTGTCGGAGCTCGCTGCGACGTCGGCGAGAGGGCGTGCGCGACCTACTCCCTCGTCACGGTTTGATAATGAGCCTCGGTCCGGGCTGGTTGGGGCAGCCCTCCGCCACGAATGCCGTGTCCAGCTCCTGGGTGACCGGGCTCGCGGTCAGGACTGCGCACTGATCCTTGACCAGCGTGAGTTCGTCCTTCTGGGCGAAGACCCCGGCCTCGAACCTGAGAGTGATCGGAGAAGAGTACTTGTTCACGAACTTGACCGTGCTGCCGCCTTTGATCTCCGATTCCTCGGGGTCAACAAGGCAACCGGGGCCCGACTGCGCCTGCGACACCGTGATCGTGTGGTCGGCCGGCTGGCTGCAGGGGCACGAGCCGGCCGCCAGCAGGGTCGCCAGGACACCGAGCCCCGCCACGACTCCGATCAGCCTTTCGAGCTGTTCTCGCATCATCAACCTCCCTTTACTCCGCCCTGGGTTGACGGACGGCTTCGGGAGCCGGGGCCCACGAAGCCGCGTGTGTCCGGCCGCCGGCGCACTTCGCCTCAGTGCGTCGCCGACACTGCGTTGACCATCGCGCCGTAACGGGCATCCGCGAGCAGGTCCCGCAGCAGCGGACGTCGCTCGAAGTACGAGTTCGGGACGCCGTGCTCCAGGGCCTTGCGGATCCACTCCAGCGCCTCTCTCCGCTCGCCGAGGTCCTCCCATGTCTCACCGATGGTCGCCTCAATGGTTGCGTCGATAGGTGTGCACTTCATCGCCTTCTCGAGCAGAGGACGGGCGGTCGCCGCATCGCCGAGCATGGCGTAGTAGCCGGCGAGGTCGCTCAGGATCTGGGGATCATCGGGGCTCGACAGGCGGTCCTTCTCCGCGAGCTCGATCGCCTTCCGGTAGGCCGCCGGAGCCTTCCTGGGCTTCGGGCCGAGGTGGTAGGCGTGGCCGAGATTGCCCCACGTCACGTAGCTTCCCGGGTCGAGCTTGACCGAGGCTTCGAACCGGTCGATAGCATCGGCGAATCGCCCTTCCTGCAGGTCCATGGTTCCAAGGTTGTTGAGCGCGGTCGAGTTGGGTTCGAGCTCGAGAGAGCGCTCGAACATGGCGCGCGCGTCGTCGGTGCGTTCGAGGAAGAAGTAGAGCGAACCCAGGTTCGCCCACCCCCCGTAGTACCTGGGCGCATACTCGACGACCCGGCGCAGCTCGTTGGCAGCGGCGTCCGTTCGGCCTCGGCCCCACTTCAGCATTCCGAGGTAGTAGTGGCTGAACCAATCCCCGGGCCGGAGGTACGCGGCGCGCTGGAGGGCTTCCTCGGCTTCCTGGGTGTCCCCGGCTGCAAGCTCCGCAATTCCGAGCCTGAGGCTGATCTCACCGCTGGCGGGGAACCTCTTGGCCGCTTCTTCCAGTGTCTGGAGGGCGTCGTTCGGGCGTTTGGCGGCGGCAAGTGCCTCGGCGAGCACCAGGAAGGCGTCCTCCGGGGCGTTCGCTTCGGAGGCTGCGCGCTGTGCCTCGGAGCACGCCGTCTCGAGCAAGGGGCTGTCGCCGGTCGCCTCGTACCTCCGCAGCTGGATCTCCGCGAGCGCCGCTCGGGACGATGCGAACAGGGGGTCCTTCTCGACGGATGCCGAGAGCAGGTCGACGGCGGCTTCGAGCCCGGGCGCGTCCGCCGCGCGGCTCGCGGCGCCCAACCCCCGCACATAGTCCTCGAAGGCGTCGACCACGTTGGTCGACTGCGTCCTGAGCCGTGCGCGGACCGGGTCACCGGCGGGGATGCCGAGCAGCTCCGCGAGGCTCAGGAGCGAGCCTTCCTGCATCGTGGAGATGTTGCCCGGCCGGATCTCGAGAACGGTCGAGCGCAACGCGGCACTTCCTGGTGCGCTGGTGACCTCGAGGCGCAGCTCCGCGCTGTCGCCACGCCTGCGAAACCGACCCCCGACCAGGAGGTCTGTGCCGAAGGTGTCACTCAGCTGCTGCGCCGTGCGCAGCCCGCGCTGCCTCGCTTCCCGGGTCGACGCGACCCACAGGGCGCCCTTCGTCTCCTCCTCGAGCAGGCGCAGGTGGTTCGCGACGACCTCCCTGAGGCCGGCTGCGAACAGCTCATCGTCCGTGGCCTGCGCCGCGCTCGTGAACGGGAGCAGCGCGAGGTGCTTCTGCTCGGGCAGCCGGGACGAGACCTGCTCGAAGTGACGCCACGCGAGACCGGTCGCCACGACCGCGATCGCGCCCAGGACGATCGGTGCGGCCAGGCGGCGAGCCCGCTGCCACGAGGTCGTGGGGCGGTCCATCGTCTTGTGTCCCCGGCTGCCCTCGGCGGCGCGCAGGGCGAAGGCGACGTCAGCGGCGGACTGGAAGCGCTCGCCGGGCTCCTTCTCGAGGCAGCGCATGAGCACGCGCGCGAGGCTCGACGGGAGATCGGGGACGAGAGCGCCCGGCGGCTCCGGCTCCTCGTGCATGATGGCGGCCAGAGTGGCGGCCGGGGTCGCTCGCTCGAAGGCGCGGCGGCCGGTCAGCATTTCGTACAGCACACAGCCGACGGCGAAGACGTCGGAGCGGGCGTCGGCGGTCTCGCCGCGGACCTGCTCCGGCGCCATGTA
>CAZQYU010000263.1:0-4995 GCA_964597585.1 uncultured Thermoanaerobaculia bacterium | reverse complement strand
CGGGTCCCGCGTTCACCTGGCCGCTGCTGGGCCTCATCTTCTTGCCGTGGACAACCGTCGCCTACGTGTTCGTCTCGCCAGGCGGACTGACCACGCTCGAGTGGGTCGTCCTTTTCATCGCCCTGATGCTGGACCTGGGTGCGCACGGAGGCAGCGGGCGGGCATACTCGAGGCGCCGCTCGGCGAAGTAGCCGAGGCGAAGCAAAGGCAGCCGCGGACCTCGCCGCGCGTCGGGGTCAGACCTCTCGCATCGGGGGGCGCCTTTCGCGGTTCTGGAACTCGAGCATCCAGCCCGGATACTCGGATTGCAGGGCGCTGGCGTCGTCGATTGCCGCGATCTGGTCGCTCGACAGCTGAACTTCGGCGGCGGCGAGGTTGTCCTGGAGCTGGCCCATGGTTTTGGCGCCGATGATCACGCTGGTCACAAAGGGGCGGGTGAGGAGCCAGGCGAGGGCAATCCGGGCGACTGACACGCCGTGGGCGGAGGCGACCTCACGCAGGACGGCGAGGACGCCGGGAAGCCGATCCTGGTCCACCGGCGGGAAATCGAAGCCGGTGCGGCGTGCGCCCTCGGGGCCGGGCTTGCCGGGCTCGAACTTGCCCGATAGCAGGCCGCCCGCCAGCGGGCTCCAGGGCAGGATAGCGAGGTGCTGATCGGCAGCCAGCGGAACGAGCTCACGCTCAATATCGCGGCCGGCGACCGAGTAGTAGAGCTGGCCGCTGACGAAACGGGCGAGCCCGTGGGCATCGGCGAAGCCGATCGCCTTCATCGCCAGCCATGCCGGGAGGTTGCTGAATCCCACGTAGCGGACCTTGCCGGCGCGCACCAGGTCGTCGAGGGCGCGAACGGTCTCCTCGATGGGGGTGTCGCGGTCGACGCCATGGATCTGGTAGAGGTCCACGTGGTCGAGGCGGAGGCGGCTGAGCGAGGCGTCGATGGATGCCATGATGTGCGCCCGGGACAGTCCGACCTGGTTGGCGCCGGCGCCAGTGCGGCCGCGGACCTTGGTCGCGACCACGACCTGGTCGCGGGGACGGCCGAGAGAGGCCAGAGCCGACCCGACGAGCCTCTCGGACTCGCCCTCGGAGTAGACGTCGGCCGTGTCAATGAAGTTCACGCCGGCATCGAGCGACGTCCCGACCAGGTTCTCGACCTCGCGCGCGCCGAGTGAGCCGATGGCCTCCCAGAAGCCTTTGCCGCCGAACGTCATCGCCCCGAGGCACAGCTCCGAGACGTAGACCCCCGTGGCGCCCAGCATGCGGTACTTCATGGTGTCCTCCCTGTGAGCTGGACGGGCCGCGGCTCCGCCGGCCGGCCTGCCGCTCTCCTGGTGGCAACGGCGGCGCCGGGCATCCTGTTCCAGCCCGGGCTGAAGTGCAACCTCTCCGACATGCGGCAGCCTGACGTTGGGTCGAGGTTAGAATCCGACCTGGATGGCGCGAGCGCCTTCCGGGAGGTGATCCCAGATGTCAGCAATAACGCCCGATGCGATCCTCGGTCTCGGTCGTTCATTCATGGAGTCGCGTGTTCTCCTCACCGCGGTCGAGCTCGACGTCTTCACGCCATTGGCGAGCCAGGCGATGACCGCGGCGGCAGCAGCGGGGGCGCTCGGGGCGGATCTCCGAGGGACCACGACGTTGCTCGATGCGCTTGTCGCGATCGGCCTGCTTGAAAAGAAGGAGGACCGGTTCCGCTGCACCCCCGATGCGGCCGACCTGCTGTCGCGGGCTTCGACGGGCACGGTGGTCCCGATGCTGATGCACTCCGTTGCCCTCTGGCGGCGCTGGTCCGCCCTCACGGATGTCGTCCGCCAGGGCACTCCGGCGCCGCGGCCCTCCGAACCCGAGCAGCAGACGAAGGACAGGGAGGCGTTCATCGGCGCGATGCACACGGTCGGGTCCCGGCTGGCTGCGGAGATGGTGGCCGCGATCGAGCCGTGCGACGCGACCCGCCTGCTCGACGTGGGCGGGGCGTCGGGCACCTACACGCAGGCGTTTCTCGAGGCGTGTCCCGGAATGCGGGCGACTCTCTTCGACCTCCCGCCGGTGATCGAGATGGCGCGCCGTCGTCTGGGCCCGACGGACGTGATCGACCGTGTCGGCTTCGTTGCCGGCGACTTCTACCGCGACGAGCTTCCGCAAGGGCACGATCTCGCGCTGCTGTCCGCGATCATCCACCAGAACAGCGCCGAGCAGAACGTCGAGCTGTATCGCAAGATCTTCCGTGCCTTGGAGCCGGGCGGCCGCCTGGTGATCCGCGACCATGTGATGAACACCGACCACACCCAGCCGAGACGAGGAGCGATCTTCGCGATCAACATGCTGGTCGGTACGGCGGGCGGCGGGACCTACTCCTTCGAGGAGATCCGCGCCGGCCTCGAGGTGGCGGGCTTCACGGCGGTGAGGCTGCTGCTGCACGACGAGCGGATGAGCGGTCTGGTCGAGGGGTTCAAGGCGGCGGGGTAGCGCGGCTTCGCGGGCAGAGAGTGAAGAGAGAAGTGTGAAGAGGTCGCTGCAAACGGACTCGATGCCGGGCACGTGACCGAGCTTCGTCGCGTTGACGCCCGGCGCGGCGCTGCGGTCAGTCGGAGAGGCGCAGCTTTCTCAGGAGTGCCGCGTAGCGCGGATCGGATTCGACGTTCTTGAGCAGCGGGTCGCCCTTCATCTCGTTGAAACCGCCGTCACGCTGGGCATAGGCCCGGTCGAGCCACTTGAATGCTTCGTCCTTCTCGCCGCGGTAGGCGTACACCTCGGCGATCTGGAAGGCGCTGTCGTCCTTGTCCCTTTCGACAAGCTCGGCGAGGGTCGAGTCGGCCTTCTCGCGCTGGCCCAGGGCATGGTAGGCGAGGGCCAGACCGTAGAGGCGCCAGAACGGGTCCTTCTCCTGCTCCATCTCCTGAAGCGCCGCCGACGAGTTGCCCCGCCTGAGCTCGATCCGGCCAAGAAAGGCGTGCGTCGAGGGGTACTCGGGGTTGAGCTCGAGGGCCTTGCGGAACGCGGCCTCCGCCTCGTCCAAACGGCCTGCGTAGAGGGCGTGCAGGCCGAGGTTGTTCCTGCCCGAGACGCTCAAGGGGTCGAGCTCGACCGCGTGTCGGTCGAGCTCGAGGGCCTCGTCGAAGCGGCCCAGCGTGCCGGCGAGAGCACCCGCGCGCCGGATCACCGACGCGTTGCCCGGCGCGAGCTCGAGTGCCCGCTTGTACGCGGCGTCCGCTCCGGACCAGTCCCAGTCGTAGGCCACGCGGATCCAGCCCAGAGCCGCGTGCGCTTCGGCCAGGTTCGGGTCGAGCTCGAGCGCCTTCTGGACCTCCTCGCGCGCCTTCCCGTAGCCCTCATCGACCTGGACTGCGCCCAGATCTGCCAGGTTGCTGTGGGCGTCGGCGAGACCGACCCAGGCCAGCGCATAGCCCGGATCGAGCTGCAACGCCTGCTCGTAGTGAGAGATCGCCTGCTCCAGGTCGTGCTGGGACCGGCGGCCGGCAAGGTACTTGCCCTGCAAGTAGAGGTTGTACGCCTGGACGTTGTGTGCGGGTCTGGTCGCCGGCGCTTCTCCCTGACCCAGCAGCTTCACCTTCAACGCACTCGAGACCGATCGTGCGATGTCGTCCTGCACCGCGAAGATGTCGTCCAGCTCGCGGTCGTAGGTCTGCGACCAGAGGGTGAAACCGCTCGCCGCGCTCACGAGCTGCGCCGAGATCCGAACGTGGCGGCCCTCCTTGCGCACGCTTCCCTCGAGGATGGTCGAGACGTCGAGCTTCCGACCGATGTCCCGGAGGTCCTCGTCCTTGCCCTTGAACTGGAACGACGAGCTCCGCGCCACAACCCGCAGCTCCGGCACCTGGGCGAGCGTGCTCAGCAGCTCCTCGGCCAGACCGTCGGCAAAGTACTGCTGGTCTTTGGTCGCGCTCATGTCGACGAAGGGAAGCACCGCGATTGAGGGTGCGGCGGCGACGTCCGTGGTCCCCGCCGGAGGCCTGCCGCGCCATGCCTGCCAACCGATCCAGGAGGCTGCCGCCAGCGCCATCACCAGTGCGACGACCCCGGCGCCGAGCCACGGCTTTCGCAGCGAGCGACGCGGAGGAGCCGCAACCGTGGGATCGCTGTCGCGGAGCAGTCGCCTCAGGTCCGCCTTGATCTCCGCTGCACTCTGGTAGCGCAGCGTCCGGTCCTTCTCCATCGCCTTGGTGATGATCCGCTCCAGCTCGGGCGGGACCTCCGGGTTCAACCTGACCGGCGCCGTCGGGACCCGGTGGAGGATGCTGTCGACGGTCTGGATCGAGCTCTTACCCTGGAACGGTGGCGTACCCGTGACCATCTCGTAGAGCACGACGCCCAGGGAGAAGAGGTCGGCGCGGGCATCCACCTCCTGACCCCACACCTGCTCCGGTGACATGTAGTCGATGGTCCCCATCGTCGTCCCGGGTACCGTGAGCTGCTCGGGTCGCGACACTGTCTCGCTTCGACGCGCTTCGTCGTCGCTCCCCAGCGGGTTCGCGGTGCCGATCTTCGCGAGACCGAAGTCGAGGAGCTTCGCCTCGCCCCGTTCGGTGACGAAGATGTTGTCCGGCTTGATGTCACGGTGGACCATGCCGGCGCCATGTGCGGCCTCGAGCGCGTCGGCGATCTGCACCGCGAGCTGGATCACCCGCTCGGTGGGCAGCGCCTTGCCGGCAATCGCCTCCTTGAGAGTCTGTCCCCGCATCAGCTCCATGACGATGAAGGGCTTGCCGGCGTCCTCCCCGATATCGTGGATGGTGCAGATGTGGGGGTGGTTGAGCGCCGACGCGGCCTTCGCCTCGCGCTCGAATCTCGCGAGCATGTCCCCGTCTGCCCCCACCTCGGCAGGCAGGAACTTCAAGGCCACGTGCCGTCCGAGATGGGTGTCCTCGGCTTCGTAGACAACACCCATGCCGCCGCCGCCGAGCTTCGCGAGGATGCGGTAGTGGCCGACCGTCTGACCAATCACCTTCGCAATCTACCACCTCGCCAGAGGGTGAG
>CAZQYU010000262.1:0-5040 GCA_964597585.1 uncultured Thermoanaerobaculia bacterium | reverse complement strand
CTGCTCCGCGCGCGCTGGCAGGAGCGGTCGTCACCGGTTCCTCCGCGATGGTCACGTCCCGCGAACCGTGGAGCGAACGGACGGCCAACTGGCTTGCCGACGCGGTTTCTCTTGGGCTGCCGGTGCTCGGGATCTGCTACGGCCACCAGCTCCTGGCTCACGCTCTCGGCGGCCGAGTGGCAACCAACCCGCGCGGCCGCGAGGTCGGCACGGTGCCCCTCAACCTGACGTCGGATGCCGCAGGAGACCTGCTCCTTGGTGGCAGCCCGTCGCCGACTCCGGTTCAGACCACACACCTCGAGAGCGTCGTCGAGCTGCCCCGCGGGGTCGTGGCGCTGGCCTCGAGCGTGCTTGACCCGAACCACGCCTTCAGGGTCGGGTCTTCCTGGGGCGTCCAGTTCCACCCCGAGTTCAGCTCCGAGGTGATGCGGGCCTACTTGGAGGCCCGCCGCGTGCTCCTCGCCAGCGAGGGGCTCGACGTGGAGCGGCTGCTCGCCCAGGTTGTGCCATCGAATCTCGGAACCCAGGTTCTGCGCCGGTTCGCGGATCTCGCCGCGGCCTAGCTCGCGGCGAGAACCATGATCTCGTCCGGATCGAGCCCTGCCACCGGGTCGCGCCGCAGTGACTCCGCCAGCGCAGCCGCGTCCAGCTCGACCTCGAGCCGCGGCGCGGGCGTCACGAATCGCCGCAGCCAGCCCCCGCGTCGAGCAAGCAGGGACTCCAGGTCGCGGCTCACCGCAGCGATCATCTCGACCGGCTCGTAGAGCCACCGTGCAGGCGGCGAGCCGTTGCGGCCCACCTTCACGCAGCCGCGCTCCGCCGCCCAGCTCGCCACCGCGGGAGAAACCCCGCGCAGTGCGCGGCTCACCGCCGCGACCTCGGTTTCGTGGGCTTCGCACAGGTAGCGGTAGCCAGAACGCTCGTAGAACACCGCGAGGTGGAGATGGCGTGGGATGTTCACCACCCCGGCCCGGTTGAGCCGCTGCGCCATCAGCAGGATCATGTTGTGCACGACACGGCCGATGCCCAGCCCTGGGTGGCGTTGGCCCGGCAGCTGCGGCCGCTCGGCGGTGAAGGCCGCGCGCGGGTTCTGCAGGCACAGCCACTCGACTACGAGCACGTCGAACGGGCGCGTTGCCGCGTCCTCCCCGGTAATCGCAGCCTCGCGCACACGCCGGAGCTGGACGACGAGGTCGATGAGGCGATGATCATCGTCCTCGAGGCCGTCGACGAGGACCTGGAGGCGGTGCCGGCCGGCCTCGTCAACACTCGCGGTGATCTGCACCTCGTCGAAGCCGAGCCGACGGATCGCGGTGGTGATGCCGTAGGCATCGAACACCCGCTCGATGCCGGCACGACTGTAGAAGCCGGCAAAGTGCCCCGACCATTCGCCCTCTGCCGCCGGGGAGGACGGCAGCAACTCCGCGACGAGGTCCGCATCGTCCCCGACAAGCTCCAGGGTTTTCAGGCTGCGTGCGATCCGCTCGTAGCGCCGTTCGATGCTCACGCGCCCAGTCTACGACGCCTCGACCCGGACCCGTACCCAACGCTGGCCATCTTGCTGCGTACGCCGCATCGCCTGCCGTCAGATCGCCTTGGACGTCGCCGAAAGAGGCAACCTCCTGTGCTCTGCGGCACGCGCGGCTACGGCACTCGGCGCACCACGAACAGAGGACCGCTGCGCCATTTCGGCGGCAGCTCGACGATCTCCTCGGAGACGGTCTGGCCGTCTCCGTCGACCACCGTGACCTCCGCCCAGCGCGCCGTGCCTGCCAGGGCTACCCGTACCGCCTGGCAGGTTGCCGGAAGCGTCGACCACTGCCGAAGATCGTCCTTGGCGTCGCCGCGACGGGCCTCGAGGCTTGCCTCGGCGAGGACGGCCATGTCGGTCAGGACCACGGCGCGATAGACCTCCCCGGTGTCGGTCGCCACGACCCCGATCTCTCCGCCGTCCCAACCTGACGGAGCGAAGCGCACACCGGGCCCGTTCTTGCCCCTGTGACTGCGGACGTCCACCTTGTCCGGTCTGACACCGAGCAGCAGCAGGACAACCAGCTCCCGTGGTCCCGCCTCCGCCCTCGAGGCGTCGGGTCCGGGCATGACCTGAAGACCCTCGCCGAGATCGGGCAGGCCTCCGAGACGGACCAGTTCGCCGAGCAGAAAGGTCTGATCTGGCTCCCCGCGCACCGCGTCGGCCACGGCCGCCCTCGCCTCGTCGATGCGACCGACCTGCTCCAAGGCGATGGCCGCGGTCCAGCGGCTGAAGGCGAAGGCGCATGCTCCGCATCCGGACGCCCGTATCCGGTCGAGAACGTCGTCGGCGTCCCCGGCGGCGAGATCGAGATCCTGACGAGCCAAGGAGTCCAACAATGCAACGGTCGCGAGCCACACTCGCTCGAACGACTCGCCACGGAAGAAGTCGGGAGGCGCTGGCGCGGCGCCGGCCCCGCCGTCGAGCCAACCCAGACCCCGCAAGGCGGACTCGCGGCTGTGCTGGTAGTCACCCAGCTCGAGCCGGATCATCGCCTCCTCCATGGTGGCCAGAACGGCGTCGCGACCGGCCACGGGGAGGACGTCCAGCACTTTGAGCGCGGCTTCGGGGCCCCGGCCGTAGTAGCTCGACGTGAGCCACGGGAACGTCATGGAGGCGCAGCCCGCGATCATTCCGGCCAGCAGCGCGGCGCCGATCAGCCTCATGCCGCTTCTTCGCCCGAGCCTCATGCTCCCGTCCCTTCCAGTCGGCACATCGAAGATCGTACAGCGGTCCCTCGATTCAAGCACGGCGGATGCCAAAAAGAACCTTCTTCTCCTGCACCCGTCAGCCGAAGGACGCTCCCGCGGCGTCCTCTCCGGAGCACAATGTGCCTTCGCCAGAACCCTCGACGCACCCACGATGGTACGATTCCGGCCGAACGGTGAGGAACTCTGCCGTGACGGACGCAGCGCCGACGCCATCCTTGACGCCCCTGTTCGTCGATCTCGACGGCTCGCTGATCGCGTCGGACGCCTTCGTCGAGTCGGTCTTCGCCGGCCTCGGCCGCGGAGTCGCGCTCGCCGCGCTGCGCTGCGCCGGCGCCGGCCGTGCCGCGATCAAGGCCGCCGCGGCCGAGGTCGGCGCGCCGGACCCCTCGCTGCTGCCCTACCGCGACGAGGTGCTCGCCTTCCTGCGCGAGGAGCACGATCGAGGCCGGCCGCTGGTCCTCGCGACCGCCGCCACGGCCACGGTCGCAGATCGAATTGCGGACCACCTTGGTCTGTTCACCGCGGTGCTCGCCAGCGACGGACGAACCAATCTCAAGGGACGCACCAAGCTGGCAGCGATCCACGACCTGTGCACCACCCGTGGTTGGAAGAGGTTCGCCTACCTGGGCGACTCGAGGGCGGACCTCCCAGTGTGGCGGGAAGCCGACGAGGCCTACGCCGTCGCCCCCGGGCGGCGCGTGCGTGCCATCCTCGAGCGCGACGGCAAGCTCGTGCGCTCGTTCTCCCGCCCCGCTCTCCGGCCTGCCGCGCTGCTCGCCGCCCTGCGGCCGCACCACTGGCTCAAGAACGGCCTCCTGCTGCTGCCAGTCCTGCTCGCCCACCGGATCACCGAGCTGCCGCTCCTCGCCGAGGCCGCTCGGGCCATCGTGGCCTTCTCCCTCACCGCCTCTGCGGTGTACGTGCTCAACGACCTCGTCGATATTGACGCGGACCGGCGTCACCCGGTCAAACGTCGACGGTCGTTCGCTGCTGCGACGCTCCCCCTGGCCTCCGGTCCGGTGCTCGCGGCGGTGCTGATCGCAGCCGCCTTCGCCCTGTCGTGGCTGACCCTGCCCCGACCCTTCACCGTTGTCCTCGCCCTCTACCTGGCCACAACGACGGCCTACTCGCTCGCACTCAAACGGATCCCGATCCTCGACGTCATCACCCTCGCCGGCCTCTACGCGCTCCGCATCTTCGCTGGGGGCGCAGCGACCGCCGTCCCGGTTTCGGAGTGGCTGATGGTGTTCTCGATCTTCATCTTCACGTCGCTCGCCCTGTGCAAGCGATACTCGGAGCTCGCGCGCCTCGCCGGCGGCTCCGACGGACGCGCACACGGTCGGGGCTACACGGTGAGCGACGTCGCGCTCGTCGCGTCGTCGGGCCAGACGACTGGGCTGCTCGCGGTCCTGGTCCTCGCCCTTTATCTCTCGAGCCCGCAAGTCCAGGTTCTCTACCGGCGCGCCGATCTCTTGTGGGCGTTGATCCCGCTCGCCATGTACTGGGTCCTCCGCCTGTGGCTGCTCGCCCGCCGCGGCGTCGTCCTCGAAGACCCGCTGCTGTTCGCGGTCACCGACCGGGTCAGTCTGATGGTCTGTGCCTTCGCCGGCCTGGTCATGCTCGCGGCGGCCTGAGAGACGGGAGTGGCGAACCCGACGCCGACCTCGACCCTCGAGCTGAGCGGCTGGGGCAATCTGCCGCAAGCACGCTGTCGAGTCACGCGTCCGGACACACACAGCCGGCTGTCTCCGATCGTCACCGGCGGACCGGTCCCGTCGCTCATCCCGCGCGGGCTCGGCCGGTCCTACGGTGACCCCGCGCTCGACGATCGCGGGCTCGTCGTGGATCTCACACGACTTGACGCCATGCTCGACTTCGATCCGGGGACCGGCATTCTTGGCTGCCAGGCCGGGGTGAGCCTGGGCGACATCCTCGACACCTTCGTCCCCCGCGGCTGGACGCTGCCGGTCATGCCGGGCACCCGCTTCGTCACCGTCGGCGGTGCCATCGCGGCGGACGTGCACGGCAAGAACCACCACCAGGTCGGTTCGTTTGCGGCCTGTCTGGTTGACCTCGACCTCATGCTCGCCTCAGGAGAGACCATGCACTGCTCCCGGGAGGCCGAGTCCGACGCCTTCTGGGCCACCGTCGGTGGCATGGGCCTGACCGGTATCGTGACTGAGGCTCGGATCCGGCTCGAACCGGTCGAGACCGCGTACTGCCGGGTCACCTCGCTGCGCACGCGGGACCTCGACGAGACCCTCGAGCGCTTCGAGAGCACCGCCAACGCATCCCCCT
>CAZQYU010000261.1:0-5041 GCA_964597585.1 uncultured Thermoanaerobaculia bacterium | reverse complement strand
GGCGGACGGCGTCGAGCACCGCGACGAGGACCTCCGTCGGCGCCGCCAGCGCATCTCCGTCGGCGAGGAACACCCGCCGGACCGGACCGACCAGCCGCGCCGCCTCGCGGACCTCCGCCTCGAGGTCATCGAGCGGCCGGACGCGGTAGCTCTTGCCACGGTACATCGCGCAGAAGGTGCACCGGTTCCACGAGCAACCAACCGTGAGTTGGAGAATCAGCGAGTTCGCCTCGGAGGGCGGCCGGAAGACCGGCTCTTCGTAGGTCACCACCGCTCCACGCTAGCAGATGAGGGCTCGTCCGCGTGCCGGTCCAGCCGAGCACGAGGACGAGGGATCGGCAGTCAGAAACTCCCAGCGTTTTTTCAATCGCCACGGACACCGAACACGGACGACTTCCATGTATTCTTGGACCAGCGTGAGAATCGAGCAAACCCGCTGGTCTGCAGACGCCGGTTGGATTCCCGGCCCCCCCGGACGGCCGGAGCTTCGGCCGGGCCTCGTGCTGGTATTCGGGGACCCCGCGATCCTGCGCGACGGGGACCACCTGCAACAGATCGTCGCCTCGGCGCCCGGAGCCGCAATTGTCGGCTGTTCGACGGCGGGTGAGATCTGCGGCACCCAGGTGACGGATGGCAGCCTGGTGGTCACAGCGATCGTATTCGAGAGCACCCGCGTCCGACGTGCTCGTCTCGCGCTCGCGGACTGCCCGAGCAGCTACGAGGTAGGACGACGTCTCGCGGCCTCGCTCGCCGGCGACGAGCTCGCGCATGTCCTGGTCTTCTCCGACGGGCTCGAGGTCAACGGGAGCGAGCTCGCGCGCGGTCTGACCGCCGACCAGCCGCCTCGCGTTCTGGTCACCGGCGGGCTGGCCGGGGACGGCGAGCGCTTCCGCGAAACCCTGGTGGTTGATGGCGGCCAGGCCCGGAACGGGGCGGTGGTAGCGGTCGGGCTCTACGGTGACCGGCTGCGGGTCGGCTGCGGGTCGCTGGGCGGCTGGGATCCCTTCGGACCGGAACGGCTGATCACCCGGTCGCGCGGCAACGTGCTGTACGAGCTCGACGGTCGCTCCGCGCTGTCGCTGTACAAGCGGTACCTGGGCGAGTACGCGGCCGACCTGCCGGCGAGCGCCCTGCTGTTCCCGCTCAGTCTGCGATCGGAAGCCAACGGCCCCCCTGTCGTCCGCACCGTGCTGGCCATCGACGAGGCCGAGGAGAGCATGACCTTCGCCGGCGACCTCCCCGAAGGCCAGTTTGCACGCCTGATGAAGGCAAACTCCGAGCGCCTGATCGACGGCGCGACCGACGCCGCTCGGACCAGCGCCACAACCCTCGGGGCGCCGGCGGAGCTTGCGCTGCTGATCAGCTGCGTCGGCCGCAAGATGGTGCTGAAGCAACGCATCGAGGAGGAGGTTGAAAGCGTCCGAGAAATCCTGGGCGAAGACACCGTGCTCGCCGGCTTCTACTCGTATGGGGAGATAGCTCCCTTCTCGCCGGCCGCGTCGTGCGAGCTGCACAACCAGACGATGACCATCACGACGCTGTCGGAGGGCCCGTGAAGGGCGCCGAGCTCAAGAACGGTGGGACGCGCACTTTGGAGGAGACCTTCGGGTCCGAACCGGGGATGCACAAGCTTCTGCGACGACAGCTGAGAAAGGTCTTCGGATCGGTCGAAGCCGTACCTGACGCGCTGCGAGCCTTCGTCGAGGTGGTCGACGCGGCGTATCACCAGGCCGACATCGACCGCCGGCTCCTCGAAAGGTCCCTCGACCTGACGTCCTCGGAGCTTCTCGAGGCCAACCGCGAGCTCCGGGAGTACGCCGACGGGCTCGAACAGAGAGTCGCAGACCGGACCTCCCAGCTGCGTGCCAGCAATGCCTCTCTCCACCGGGAAATCGCCGAGCGACGGCTCGCAGAAGCTGCCATTCGACAGTCCGAAGAACGCTACCGCATGCTCTTCGAGACCTCTAAGGACACGATCTTCATCACCGACCCGGACGGGCGGTTGATCGACATCAACCCCGCCGGCGTCGAGCTCTTCGGCTTCAACTCGACCGAGGAGCTGTTCGAGGTCAATGTCGGCCGCGACCTGTACCTCCGACCGGAGGACCGCACGACATTCCTCGAGCAGGTCGCCGAAGAGGGATTCGTGCGTGACGCCGAGCTGGCCCTTGTTCGCAAGGGTGGCGAGGTCATCACGGTTCTCGCCACATCTTCGGCGGTGAAGGACGAGACCGGACGTGTGGTGGCCTTTCGCGGCATCCTGAGGGATGTCACCGACCAGCGGAAGCTCGAGCAGGAGCTGCGCCACGCACAGAAGATGGAAGCGGTCGGACGCCTCGCGGGTGGTGTCGCCCATGACTTCAACAACCTGCTGACCGCGATCATGGGCTACAGCGCAAAGCTCCTCGCGCTGCCCGACGCGGACGAGGTCGCACGGTCCTGCGCAGAGGCGATCGCCGCCGCCGCCGAGCGGGGCGCCGGTCTCACCGGACAGCTCCTGGCCTTCAGCCGTCGGCAGGTGCTGCAACCGACGATCCTGGACCTCAACACCGTCATCGCTGGCATGGACCGGCTGCACCGTCGGCTCATTCCGGAGGACGTCGAGATTCTCACCGAGCTCGACCCCGAGCTGGCATCAGTGCAGGTTGACCGGACCCTGCTCGAACAGGTCATTCTGAATCTGGTCATCAATGCCAGTGACGCGATGCCCGAAGGGGGCCGACTGACGATCAGGACCAAGCGACGTGAAGCGAGCCCGGTGGTACCGAGTCCCCTCGTCGAGATGACTCCATCCGCCAGCGTCCAGCTCTCGGTCGAGGACACGGGAGTCGGGATCGACGAGGCGATCCGCGATCAGATATTCGATCCGTTCTTCACCACCAAGGACTCCTCACGTGGGACCGGGCTCGGGTTGGCGACGGTGTACAGCGCGGTCCGGCAGAGCGGCGGCTACGTCGAGGTCTGGAGCGAGGTCGGCGTCGGATCACGCTTCGACATCGTCCTCCCGTGCGTCGACGCCGCCCCGGCTCAGGACATGCCTTCGAGCCGCGTTCCCGCTACGACGACCGGACAGGAACGCGTCCTACTCGTGGAAGACGACCCGTCGGTGCGGGATCTCCTGCGCGGATTCCTCGAGGAGCTCGGCTACACGGTGCTCGCAGCGGACAACGGCAGCGCGGGCCTGGAGATCGCGCGTCGCAACGAGGACAAGATCGACCTGGTGGTCACGGACGTGGTCATGCCGAGGATGAACGGGATCGAGCTCGCGCGCCACCTCCGCGACGAGCAGCCCGGACTCAAGGTCATCCTGATGTCGGGCTACACCCGCGACCGAAACCCTCTCGAAGATGAGTCGCTGCTCGGCCCCGACTGCCTGTTCCTGCAGAAGCCGTTCTCCACCCAGATTCTCGGCCAGACGATCCGCACGCTCCTCGACGAACGCTGAGCCCCCGAGTGTCCTGTGTGGAGAGTTCTGGTGCACTCCGCGCGGGCCATCGCGGCCGCCGGCTGCGTTGCACCTCCTCGCACGAGCCTGGCTGCGCGCGCCTTTCCAGGAACCGCGCCAGTCCGTGACGAACCCATCGCAGGCTTCGCCCGCAACCCAAGAGCGATCCATGGGCGGGCGTGAGAGCCGGTGCTGCCGGCTGTGAGCCACAGGCATCAGGCGCCCGAATCCGGGAGTCGGGCGGCGGGCAGCCGGCGGCAGGGTCGGGTCCGGCATTCGGGCCGGTGACGCCCCGGCGTCCCGATCCCGGCTCCCCGCGCCCTGCCGCCCGCTGCCTGATCCCGGACCCGAACTCTGGCGCGGGATCAGCTGCGCCCTTTGGCTGGGGGAGTGGGTCTGAATCCGGGGGTCGGGCGGCAGGCGGCCGGCGGCGGGATCGGGTCCGGCATTCGGGCCGGTGACGCCCCGGCGTCCCGATCCCGGCTCCCCGCGCCCTGCCGCCCGCTGCCTGATCCCGGACCCGAACTCTGGCGCGGGATCAGCTGCGCCCTTTGGCTGGGGGAGTGGGTCTGAATCCGGGGGTCGGGCGGCAGGCGGCCGGCGGCGGGATCGGGCTCGAGGTCCCGCGGGTGACCGGGCTGTCTGGACGGAGAGTGTGCTGGCTCAACTGGAGTGAGTAGGCGACCGGCAGCCGTCGGTCAAGGGCAAGCTCGCTCCGCTCACGGCCTGCGGCCGCCCTTGACAGCCGGCCGCCGGCCGCCTCCGGGGCAGGTATGAGCCAGCACACTCCCCCGTCCAGCCAGCCTCGAACCTCCCACCGCAGTCTGCCTCGAGGCCGGGCCAAGCTGCTCGCGTTCTCAGTCGCCGTAGAGCTCGCCGCGACCCTCGCCGAGCTGCCACTGCCTCGTGGCTTGTCACATCTGCGAGACCACCTGGTCCGGGCCGCCGACAATACTGCGCTGCGCCTGTCGGAGGCCAGCGGACGAACGATGGGCAACCGATACCAGCATCTCGAGGCCGCCTATGCAGAGAATCAGGAAGTGCAGAGCGATCTCGTCCTGATGCGAGCCCGCGGTGTCGAGATTCCCGGCGCGGCTATTCGTCACGCGGATCGGCTGGGCGGTCTGATCTACGGGCTGCTGCGCGCAGAGCTGCGGCGAGGCGACAGGTGACAGCCGGCCGCTGCCATGGCTCGGTTCCTCGGCACATCAAGACGCGGTCTCCAACACAGAGATGTGCTTCCGAGTGATCACTTGACAAGATGGCGCCGAACGAAGGGACTTCTTACCCAGGGCTATCCGACCACAGCTCTCACGCTCCAATCAGCCCAGCTCTCAACTCTTCTCGGCTCGGCTGCCTGAGATCTTCAACGAGATTCCACAACCTCAACCGGTAGTACTACATGGGGCTTCCAAAACGGGACGCTAGCCCTCGTTCTCCTCAGCGTGCTCGAGACGCAGGATGCGGTCGTCGATCTCGCGCACCAGCCGACGCATGATGCGGTCGTCGATGGTCCCCTGCGCGTACGCCCCCTGGATCGCCTCCTTTTCCACCAGAGCGAGCTGTCGTTCGAGCTCGCGTCGATCCTCGTCGAAG
>CAZQYU010000260.1:0-5047 GCA_964597585.1 uncultured Thermoanaerobaculia bacterium | reverse complement strand
ATCTGGAGCACGTCCACCCTGCGGCGCTGGGTTGCGGGCAGCGTCCGCGCTGAGTGTCTGTGCCTCTGTGGTTCAACTGATTTCGCTCACGACGCGCGTCGGTTGATCAGCGCGACCGCCGCGCCGGCGCCGAGAACGGCCGTCGCGAGGGCGGTGGCGGCGAGGCCGGCCCAGGGCAGCACGAGCAGGCCGACCGCGAGGGCGGCCAGTGCGGCGCCCGCCTCGTCGGCCGCGAAGGCACGCCCGGCGCCGCGGCGGACGTCGATTCCGCACAGGGCCGCCGCGCCCGGAAATGCGGCGCCCGTGAGCAGACCGCCTGCCACGAGCAACGCAGGCACCGTGAGCCGGGGGAAGGTGAGTGGGGTGCCGGCGGCGACCAGGAGCGACAGAAGCACGCCGAGTCCGAGCAGAACCGGGAGGTCGCGCAACGCGTGGTGGCGGCGGCGCGCAAGCGTCGCGCCGCCGACGAGCCCGGCCATGAAGGCGGCGGTCAGGGCGCCGATCTCGGCGTAGACCGACCCCACGGTCGCCTGCCAGGTGGCGAGCAGCAGCAGCCACCAGGCCATCGAGGTGAAGCCCACCGTCGCGGCGACTGCCTGGCCGAGTCCTCCGCCGGAGCGCGAGAGGATGACGAGCAAGACCGCCGCAGCCAGCGCGGCCGCCACCGGGAGCCACGGCGGCGCGCGCAGCAGGCGTCCGAGGAGGACCGCAAGACCGGGCCGTCCGCGGCCCTCGACTGCGGCGGACGCGGCGAGCACCGCCACCGGCCGGCGCACCGTGCTCACTGGAGCTGCGGTCTCGGAGAGTGCCGCGGCGAGGGCCGCCGCGCGCTCGGGGTCGGCGAGGACGCGCACGAGCTCGGGGCTCATCACGGGGTCGGTAATGCTCAAACTCTGCCATCGCCCGGAGAGCGTCTCGGGGTCTGTCGCGAGGCCGAATGGTGGCAGGGCGGCGACCAGCGTGACCCGCTCCCCGGGGAGGGCCGCGACACGGGGGAAGGCGACGCCGAGCGTTGTCGCCTCGACCGCGAGCAGGCGTCCGCCGGCACCCCCGAGGTAGGTGTCGGCGACGCCGGTGGCGAGGGCGAGCACGCCCCCCGGCGCCATGTGCCGGCGGCAGGCGGCGAGGAAGTCGCGTGAGCGGGTGCGGTGCTGGCGCAGCGTCGTGGGGTCGCCGTCGAGCAGCAGGACGAGGTCCCAGGGGCCGCCGCCGGACACCACACGAACGGGATCGGTCCCGTGAGCGTGGACCCGGGGGTCCTGGAGGGCTGCCGCGATGTCGGGTCCGAACCACTTCGGCACGAGCCACAGCAGTGCCGGGTCGTCCTCGACCAGGTCGAGCCGCTCGACCGGGTGGCGCAGGATCGCGGTCACGCTGCCGTCGGCGAGCGCGCCTACCGCCAGCACCCGGCGCGGGTCCGGGTGAAGCAACATGAGCAGGTGGGCCCGGGGACCGGTCAGGTAGGGCTCCGGGTAGCTGGCGAGGAGCCGGCCGTCGGCGAACAGGGTTGCGGGCTCGCCGCCTCCCAGCTCGAGCCTCTGCTGGCGGGTCTCGCGCCAGTCGGCAAGGGGCGCGTCGTGTCGGCTCCAGCGCCACCCGGCGTTCTCGAGCCAGGTCCGAGCCGGAAACGCCAGGACGGCCGGCAGCACGGCGAGGGCGACGGCCGCGGCCGGCCCTCGACGCCATCCGACAGCGGCGACCGTCACCGCGAGAGCGAACAGCAGCGAGGCGGCGGCGCCGAGGGGCGCAAGGGCGAAGCTGAACACCAGCCCGCCGGCGAGGGCGCCCGTGCCTTCGAGCGCGTAGGCGGACCCAGCGCCGATGCTCTCCGGGCCCCCGCCGGCGAGGAGCGGAAAACCGAGCCCTCCGGCGACCGACGCGGGCAGCACCGCGGCGATCCAGATCCATACCGCCGACGGCGTCAGCAGTGGCTCGCCGGGCTCGACACCCGCCAGCACGGGTGCGGACCGCAGCAGGACGGCCCCGCCGAGGGCGACGAGGAGCACGACCGACGGCATCGCCACGCCGAGCCGCGACCCGCCGTGAACAGAGCCGATCCGCGCGCCGACCGCCATTCCGCCGAGCCACACTGCAAGCACCGCGCCCCAGGCGAGCTCGGAGCCTGCCACGGCGGCCATCGCCTCGCGCAGCAGCACGGCCTGGGAGACGGCGGTCGCGAAGCCGAGTGCGACGAGCGACACCGAGCGCGACGGCATAGGGCATTGTACGAGCGACATGCTTGGGGGAATGCAGTATGGCGAGGTGGCCGGCTGCAACACGGGAGGCCGCTTGCCGCAGATCGCTCGCGTGCGCCTGCTACCCTAGCGCCCAACAGGCGACGGAAGACGGGCGCCGCGCGGAGGTCAAGAGGCTGCGTGGGGCGGGCGGTGGAAACCGCTCGAGACAATGAGAGGGAGGGAAGGATCCGATGCGACGAGTCATGGTGTGCATGGCTGCTGTAATCATGGCGACGGTGGGTGCCGCGGGGGCGGTGAACATCCACGACACGAGGCTGGTCCACGACGCGGCGGTGAGCGCGGACCACATCGCGTTCGCCTACGCGGGCGACCTGTGGGTCGCCGACCGCGACGGCGGCAACGCGCGGCGCCTGACCACGGCGCCGGGCGAGGAGATCGGACCGCACTTCTCGCCGGACGGGTCCATGATCGCGTTCAGCGGCGACTACGAGGGCAACATCGACGTCTACGTGGTGCCGGTCGCGGGCGGCGTCCCCACCCGCCTGACCTGGCACCCGGGTCAGGACGTCGTGCGCGGCTTCACCCCCGACGGCTCCGCGGTGACCTTCGTCTCCCAGCGCTCAGTCGCCACCCGGCGCTACGCCCAGCTCTTCACCGTCTCGCTCGCCGGCGGCATGCCGGAGCGGGTCCCGCTGCCGTTCGTCTACAAGGCGGCGTTCAGCCCCGACGGCGCCCGGATCGCCTACGTCCCGCTGCGCGAGGCGTTCCGCGAGTGGAAGCACTACCGCGGCGGCACCGCCTCGCGGATCTGGATCTACGACCGGGCGTCCCGCGCCGTCGAGCAGGTTCCACAGCCCGCGGGCCGCTCGAACGACACCGACCCGATGTGGCTCGGGGACACGCTGTACTTCATCTCCGACCGCGCCGGCGAGTTCAACCTCTTCACCTACGATCCGGTTTCGCACCAGGTCACTCAGCTCACCCGGCACGAGGACTTCCCCGTGATCGATGCGTCAGCCGGCGGCGGGCGGGTGATCTACGAGCAGGCGGGAAGCCTGCACCTGTGGGACCCGGCGAGCGGCGTCTCGACGCGGGTTCCGGTCGGCGTCGCCGCCGACCTCGCCGAGGTCCGGCCGCGCTGGGCGAGCGGCGCGAAGTGGATCCGCGAGGCGGCGATCTCGCCCTCGGGCGCCCGGGCGGTGTTCGACTTCCGCGGCGAGATCGTCACCGTGCCGGCCGAGAAGGGCGACCCGCGGGACATCACCGGCACGCCCGGCGCCAATGAGCGCTCCCCGGCGTGGTCCCCGGACGGCACCAGGATCGCCTACTTCTCCGATCAGGGCGGCGAGTACCACCTCGTGGTCGCCCCCCAGGACGGCCATGGCGAAACCCGCTCCTACGCCCTCGGTGGCAGCGGCTTCTACGAGCGGCCGCTGTTCTCCCCCGACGGCACGAAGATCGCCTACGCCGACAACTCCAGAACGCTGTACTGGATCGACCTCGGCAGCGGCAAGGTCACCCGGATCGACGCCGAGCCGCTCTACGGGCCGGTCAATACCCAAAAGCACGGCTGGTCGCCGGACTCGCGCTGGATCGTCTACACCCGCCTGACCCCGAGCTACCTGCAGCAGGTCTGCCTGTACAGCCTTGAGCAGGGCAGCGTGTCCACGATCACCGAAGGCCTCGCCGACGTCAGCGAAGTGGCTTTCGACGCCTCCGGAAAGTACCTCTTCGTGGCCGCCTCCACCGACGCCGGTCCGGTCCGGGACTGGTTCTCCATGTCCAACGCGGACATGGAGCTGAGCGACCAGCTCTACCTCGTGGTCCTGAAGGCGGGCACGCCGTCGCCGCTGGCCAAGGAGAGCGATGAGGAGAAGGGCAAACCAGCGAAGGCCGAGGGTGCCGGTGACGACGTCGGCAAGGCCGCGAGAGCGGGGGAGAAGGTGCCCGTCACCGTGGCGATCGACTTCCAGGCGCTCCACGAGAGGATCGTTCCGCTGCCGCTTCCCCCAGCGGTCTACACCGACCTCCGGCCCGGCGTTGCGGGGCAGCTCTACTACCTGAAGCGCACCGGCGGCGGCAACCGGTTCGGGGGTGGGGCAGGGGCCCTGTGCCGCTTCGACCTCGAGAAGCGTGAGGAGACCGTGCTCGCCGAGGGCGTCAACGGTTTCGTGGTCACGCCGGACGGCGCCAAAGCGCTGCTGCAGCAGAAGGACACGTGGCGCATCGCCGACACCAAGGCCAAGGTCGACCCCGCAAAGGGCGCTCTCGACGTGGCGGCGATCCAGGTCCGCGTCGACCCCCGCGCCGAGTGGGCGCAGATCTTCAACGAGGCGTGGCGGATCAACCGCGACTACTTCTACGACCCGGGCATGCACGGCGCCGACTGGCCGGCGATGCGCACCAAGTACGCCCAGTTCCTGCCCGACCTCGCAACCCGCTCCGACCTTGACCGCGTGATGCAGTGGATGTTCTCCGAGCTCTCGGTCGGCCACCATCGGCTCGGCGGCGGCGACGAACCCGAGGCTCCCGAAGCCATCCCGGGCGGGCTGCTCGGCGCGGACTACGAGGTTGCCAACGGACGCTACCGCTTCGCCAAGGTCTACGGCGGCCTCAACTGGGACCCTGAGCTGCGCTCACCGCTCACCGAGCCCGGGGTCGAGGTCACGTCCGGCGAGTACCTCTTCGCAGTCGACGGAGTCGACCTGAAGCCGCCGGCGAACCTCTTCGCGCGGTTCGAGAACACGGCCGGGCGTATCGTCGAGCTCACCGTCGGCCCCGACCCGACCGGACTCGGCTCGCGCACGGTCAAGGTGGTGCCGATCAAGGACGAGTCGGACCTGCGCAAC
>CAZQYU010000259.1:0-5061 GCA_964597585.1 uncultured Thermoanaerobaculia bacterium | reverse complement strand
CGTCATCCTGAGCGAGGGAGCCCGGCGACCGAGTCGAAGGATCCCGTCCGGCTGCGGGGGGCACGTCCATTCGGGCGTCTCCGATGGCCTCAGGGGATCCCTCGACTCGCTGCGCTCGCTCGGGATGACGGTGTTGGGGGCGCCGCTCGCTCGGTGTCGCCCCTTACTCCTCACAATCCAAGCCTCTCGCTTCACTCTTCACTCTTCACTCTTGACCCGCTAAGCGACCGGCCCGGACGCTGGCGCCAGCGGTCGTGAAACCACAGCCACTGCTCGGGCCGCTCCCGGATCACCGCCTCGGTCACCGCCAGGAAGCGCCGGGTCAGGCCGAGCGCATCGCGATCCTCGGGCGGAAGCTCGTCGCGGCGCAATGGTGGGTCGAAGCGCACGGTGTAGCGCGCCGGCGCCTCCCAGAAGGCCCACAACGGCACAACCGGAGCGCCGGTGCGCTCGACCAGCCGCCCGAGCACCGCATGGGTCGCCGCCGCGTGACCGAAAAACGGCACCTCGACCGCGGCGCCGGGAAGCGCTCGCTGGTCGATCAGGATCCCGACCACTCGCCCCGCCTTGAGCTCGCGCATGATCTCGAGCGAGATGCGCTTCTTGCCCAGCGCCCGGTTGCCGAAGCTCGATCGCAGGCGTGCGAGCTCCACGTCCAGCAGAGGATTGTCGAGTGGTCGGTTGATGACCGAGAAGCCGCCGGGAATGAGAAGGCCGGCGACCAGCGCCGCGACCTCCCACGAGCCGATGTGGGCCGAGAGCAGGAACACGCCCCGCCCGTCGGCACGCGCCGACTCGAGGTGCTCACGGCCGAGCACGGTGGTCTCGTGCAGCAGGCTGTCCGGGGTCGCGCGCTGCAGCCGCAAGGCGTCGAGCGTCACCCGGCCGAAGTGACGCGCCACCTCGAGTCCGAGCCGCTCGCGGGCCGTCTCGTCGAGCTCTGGGAAGGCGAGCGCGAGGTTGTGGCGGAGGATCTCGGTTCGACCGCGGCCAAGGCGCAGGTACGAGGCGCCGATCGCCGCCCCGAGGCCGGCGAGCGCACGCGGCGGCAGCGCCCGCGAGGCCCAGCGCGCGGTGAGGAAGGCCGCGTACTCGACCCGGTTGCGCAACGCCGAGCGCTCGCGCCCCACCTCACGCCTCCGGAAGCAGACGCCACAGGGCATCCCAGTCGCCGTCCAGGGGCTCGACCTCGGTCTCCACGACCCAGATCTCGGCGTCCGGCGGGAGCTTGACGGCGTCCTTGGCGGTGGTGACCGCGATCGCCCCCTGAGCGCGTGCCGTGGCGAGGATCTCGGCGAGCTCGCCTTCAGACACCCGGTGATGGTCGGCAAACCAGCGTCGGCCGACCACCACGGCGCCCGCCGCTTGGAGCACGGTCGCAAACCCCTCCGGCCGGCCGATGCCGGCGAAGGCGAGGACCCTGCGACCGCGCAGCGTCTCGGGATCTTCCATTTCGCCGCGGATCCGAATCCGCGACGGCACCAGCCGTGAGCCGAGCACGGGGGCGTGCGGCGCCCACCGCGCCACCTCTCCCTGGATTCCTGCGAATGTCGCGTCCGCACCGCTGTCGAGCTTGGTGACCAGCACCGCCGACGCCCGGGCGAGGCCGTCCAGCGGCTCCCGCAGCCGGCCCATGGGCGGCATGCGTCCCCCGCCCCATGGGTCTCCGGCGTCGACCACCACCAGGTCGAGGTCGCGCTCCACGCGCAGGTGCTGGAAGGCATCGTCGAGGAGTAGGATGTCGGCGCCGTGGCGCAGGGCCTCGCGGCCGCCGCGGATCCGGTCGGCGTCGACCACGATCGGGACACCGGGCAGTCGCCCCGCCATCTCCACCGGCTCGTCGCCCGCCTGAGCCGGCGAGAGCAGGGGCTCGGGACCGACCAGCACCAGCGGCGCGCGCTCGCTGCGTCCGTAGCCCCGGGTCAGCACCGCCGGCCGCCGGCCACGCCGCACGAGGTCGCGCACCAGTGCCATCACCACCGGCGTCTTGCCGGTGCCGCCGAAGGTCAGGTTGCCGACCGAGACGGTCGTCGCCGGCAGCCGCGCAGTCGCCGCCCACCCGCACCGATAGGCCATCCGGCGCAGGCGCACCGCGACCGCCCACACCGGCGCCAGCGGCAGCAGCAGGGTGCGCACCGTCATCACCCATCCCGACCGGCCAGCGTGAGCATCGTTTCGGCGGATCGCCCGGCCGCACCCCGGTTCGACTCGAGGACAGAGAACGCAGCCTCGCCCGCGGCTCGCGCTGCGGCCGGGTCGGCGAGCCACACCTCGACCGCCGCGCCGAGCTCGCCGGCGTCGTGGACCACGCGGGCACCCCCGGCATCGAGCAGATCGGCATAAACCTCGCGGAAGTTGTGGATGTGGGGGCCGGTCAGCACCGGCACCCGCCACGCCGCCGGCTCGAGCGGGTTGTGTCCGCCGGTGGGGACGAGGGAGCCGCCGATGAACGCCACCCGCGCCAACTGGAAGGCGCGGCCGAGCTCGCCGATGGTGTCGAGCATGAGCAGGTCGGCGGCAGCCGAACTCACGCCGAGGCGGCTGCGGCGCAGCCATGACACGCCACGGTCATCGAGCTCGCGGGCGACCGCCTCGAAACGCTCCGGGTGACGCGGTGCGAGCACCACGAAAGCGCCCCGACCCGCCAGCGCGTCCAGCACCGCAGCCTCCTCGCCCTCCATGGTCGAGCCCGCCACCACCACCGGGCGTCCCGCCGCGAGCGCGGTTGCGGCACCAACCCAGGACAGCGCCTGTCTGGCCGGGCGCAGGTCGTACTTCACGTTGCCGGTGACCTCGACCTTCGCCTCGGGGACCCCGAGGGCGACGAAGCGCTCGGCGTCGGCACCCGAACGCGCGAGGACCCTGTCGAGCGGTGCCAGGAGCCGCGCGAGCACCGGCCGCACCCGACGGTAGCGGGCGAAGGAGCCCTCCGACAGGCGGCCGTTGACCACCACGGTCGGAATGCCACGCCGGCGGGCCTGGTGGAGCAGCTCCGGCCACAGCTCGGTCTCCACGATCGCCACGACCCGAGGGCGGGTGTGGTCGAGCAGACGGCCCACGGGCCCGACCATGTCGAGCGGGCTGGGGTGGACGACCGCCCGGCCTGCCAGGGTGCGGCGGGCGAGCCCAAGCCCGGTCGCGGTGGTGGCGGAGACGAGGATCGGCGTCTGCGGAGCCCGGGCCTCGATCTCCTCGACCAGGCGCCGCGCGATCTCGACCTCGCCGACCGAGACGGCGTGCAGCCACACCCCGCCGGGCTCGATCGCGGGCAGGGTGCGGGCGAGGCGATCCGCGAGCGGCGGCCGCGCCTTGCCCGAAGCGCGGTCACGCAGCAGCAGCGCCGGCGCCGCCACCGGCAGCAGTCCGTAGAGCAGGGTCCGGTAGAGCCACAACGCCGCCGACACCGCTCAGGCACCTCCGAGAGGGAGTGTCCCGAGGGCCTCGTTCGCGAGCCTGGGCATCCCGCTGAGACGGTTTACGCTCGATGCGTCGGCCATCCTGCGCAGGATAGCCGAGAAGGGCGCTTCGGGGGCCGATGGGTGGCCCACCGAGGCACAGTCAGCGCGGGTCCGGCCGGTTCACGCCGTGCCCGGCCGGCGCCACCCTGCGCCCCCACTGCGCTTCGGGCACCCTCACCGACGGGCTGCGCGGTGCGAGCCCGCATCCCTTGCCACGTCACGTCACGAGGGCACCGAGGTGTCTGCCAGCGCCGAGTCAGTGAGCATCGAGGCCCCCGGGCGTACGCGGACATACGTCGCAGGCGCCGGGGCGCGAAAAGGACCGGCAGTTGCTGGCAGATCGGTGCCCGCAGTAGGGAGGGCGTGAGGTATGCGGGCTACGCCAGCGGCGCCGTCTCGACCTCTCCCGAGGCCACGATGAAGGTCCCGCCCTGGCGCGCCAGCGCGCGCTTGAGGCTCTCCTCGTTGGTGATCAGGACCTCCTTGCCGGTCGCCTCGACGAACTCGATCGAGGCCCGGATCTTGGGTCCCATCGAGCCGGGCGGGAACTGGTTCGCCTCCAGCATCTCCTTCGCCCGCGCCACCGGCAGGGTGCGCAGCCAGTGCTGGTTGGGTCGGCCGAAGTTCTCCGCCACCATCGGCACCTGGGTGAGCACGATGAACAGGTCGGCCTCGAGCTCGCGGGCGAGGATCGAGGCCACGTAGTCCTTGTCGATCACCGCTTCGACGCCACGGAAGTAGCCGCCGACGTCCTTGTAGACCGGGATGCCGCCACCGCCACCGGCGACGATGACCACGCCGTCCTCGACCATCCGCTTGAGCATCGGGGTGCCGAGGATGCGCCGCGGGCGCGGCGAGGCGACCACCTTGCGCCAGCCGCGGCCGGCGTCCTCGACCATCTGCCAACCCTGCTCCTGCTGCAAGAGGTTGGCGCGGTACGAGGTGAAGTACGGCCCGACCGGCTTCGACGGGTTCTCGAACGCCGGGTCGTCGCGGTCGACCAGGACCTCCGACAGCACCGCCGCGATCTCCTTGTCGAGCTGCTCCTCGTTGAAGCGGTTGCGGAGCTGGTTGGAGAGCATGTAGCCCATCGAGCCCTGGGTCTGGGCGACGCACACGTCCAGCGTCTGCGGCGGGATCTTGGTGATCGCCTCCTCAACCTGGATCATGATGTTGCCGACCTGGGGCCCGTTGCCGTGCACGATCGCGAGCTCGTAGCCGCGGTGGATGATCTCCACCAGCCACCGGGTCGCCTTCCACGACAGGGTGAACTGCTCCTCCTGGGTGCCGTGGTCCTGGGGCCGCAGCAGCGCGTTGCCGCCGAAGGCGATCACCGCGATCGGCTTGCGCTCGGGCGCGTGCTCCTGGATCCGGGGCTGCTCGGACTGCTTCGCCTTCGCGCTCCTTCTCTCGGCCATCTCGCCTCCTCGCACCGCTTCAGCGGGAGACACGGATTGTGAAATGAGGCACTTGGGATGTCAACTCTCACTGGACGGCTCGGAGCCGCCCAGTGAAGGAGCCGAGCTGTGCTCGGCTCGAAGAAGGAGGAATGGGTGGGCTCCACCCGCGTTTGGACTTCGTGGAGGAAGACGATGCGTGAGCA
>CAZQYU010000258.1:0-5106 GCA_964597585.1 uncultured Thermoanaerobaculia bacterium | reverse complement strand
GCGGTCGGTGCGACGCGCTCGACGAGATCGTAGACCCGCTCCATCTCGCGCGAGGCGCCCACGAGCTCAGCAAAGCGACCGTGGCGGCGCAGCTCGCGCCGCAGGGTCGCCACCTCGCGCCGCAGCGAGACGCTCTCGCGCAGGCGCCGCAGGATCGCCTTCAGGCGCTCGATGTCCACCGGCTTGGTGAGATAGTCGTAAGCTCCCAGGCGCAGCGCGTCGATCGCCGACGAGACGCTCGCGTTCGCGGTCACCATCACCGTCTCCACGTCCGCCTCGTCCGCGACCGCCCGCAGCAGCTCCGTACCGTGGCCATCGGGAAGCACGAGGTCACACAGGATGAGATCGGGCAGGCGCCGGGCGAGCTCCTGCCGGGCCTTCTCGAGGGTGGCGGCAGTGCGGGTCGAGAAACCCTCTCGCCGCACCAGATCGGCGAGAGCGTCCAGGGTGCCGGGTTCGTCGTCGACGATCAGGGCCTCAGGCATCGCGCAGGTCCTCCTCCAGCCCGGGGGGCCGCGGCAGCTCGACCTCGAAGACGGTGCCACCCGCACCGGTGCTCTTGAGTCGGACCGCGCCGTTCTCGGCCTCCACCACTGCGCGGGCGATGTGGAGGCCGATCCCGGTCCCGGTCGCTTTGGTCGTCGCCCGCATCTCGAACAGGCGTTCGCGGATCTCCTCGGGCACTCCGCTGCCTGTGTCCTCGATCTCGATCCGGACCCGGTCAGGCTCGAGCACGAGGCTCATGGTGAGCTTTCCGCCCTCCGGCATCACCTCGAGGGCGTTGACCACCAGGTTCAGGATCGCCTGCTTGATCCGGTCGCGACGGACCTCGACCACGGCCGGGGCGCCGGGCAGGCGCAGGTCGAGCGCGACGCGCTGCTGGCGGGCCTGGGCGGCCATCAGGCCCTCGACCTCGCCGAGCAGGTCCGCGGCGTCGACGCGGCTGCGCCCCTCCGAGAACGGGGAGGTCGATGCCAGCAGCGTCTCCAACGACCGGCGCAGGCGCCGCAGCTCCTCGCCCAGCACGGTCATTGCGCGCTGCTGGGACTCGTGCTCCGCCGCTTCGAGGTCGGCGGCGTCGAGCACCGCCCGCAGGGTCTCGAGATTGAGGACCATCGCGTTGAGCGGCGCCTTGAGGTCATGGGCCACGCCCTGGTAGAGCCGGTTGAGGCTGCGCAGTCGTGCTGCTTCAAGAAGGTCGCGCTGGAGCGCTTCGAGATCTTGGCGGTCCCGGAGCTGGAGCATCGCGCCGTCGCCCAGGGTCGGTGTCACGTTCACCAGCAGCTCGCGGAGCTGGTCGCGCCCGATCGCGACCGTGAAGGACACCTCGCCCCGGCCCCCGTCCGGACTGGACGCGATCCGCTCCAACAGCGGCGCGAGGCGCTGTGCCGCGGCGGCTTCCGGCGATGCGGCGTCGGCAATCCCGAGCAGCTCGACCGACCGCTTCCCGAGCCGTTCTATCCGGCCGTCGGCGTCCACCAGCACGACGCCGACGTTGAGGATCAAGCCCAGGCGCAGGAGCTGCTCCCGGGCCTCCTCCGTGCGGGCGCGCTGGTCGCTGAGAGCGCTCCTGAGCCGATCGGCGGCACCGAGGATCGGAAGCAGCTGCGCCGAGCCCTGCAGCTCGGCGTCCGACCGCCCCTCGACCGCCTCGGTCAAGACCCGCACCGCCTCGGCCTCGCGGCTCCGGTACTGGACGTGGAGCAGGAAGGCGAGCGTGCCGATGATCACGACCCCGGTCCCGGCGGCCACCACCAGGGTCAAATAAGTGCTCCGGTAGAGGTCGGCGATGCCCCCCGACCGCAGCGAGAGGCGCAGGTAGGCGAACGGCTTCTCTTTCTCGAGGAACGGGATCTCGACCAGGAACAGCCCCCTCCGCAGGTCGGGGCCCTGGACCGCATGGATCCGTGCCCGGTGGTCGCTGCCGAACAGTAGATCCGGCGCCGCCAATCGGTGGTGGACCAGCGTCGGTTTGGTGGTCGCCACCACCCGCCCGTCGGCCCCGACGATGGTGGCGTGCTCCACGGTCACCGAACGGCGTACCAGCACCAGCAGCTCCTCGAGGAGCTCCCGACGGGTGTCCTCATCGCCGCGGCTGATCTCGTCGTGCACCGTCTCGCTCATCGCCGAGGCGATCTCGTAGCCAACCATGCGGGCGGTGGACTCCATCAACTCCCAGGCCGCCGAGCGCAGCGTCTCCCGACTGCCCAGCACGAGCAGCGCGGCGACCACGACGTAGATCGCCATCAGGAGACCGATGCTGTGCCCCACCCGGTCCTGCACGTGCTGTCTCCGTTCGGCGCAGGGAGGCCCGCACCCACAGGTCCATCCGGCTCGATTGTAGCGGCTTCGCCCCGGCGCCCTTCAAAGGTACCGGTACGCGATGCTCGCCGCGAGCAATGCGACCAGCAGCCAGAAGAAGATGTCGAGCGTCCGGATCACCTCGCGCTCGGTCCGGGAGCGGCGCAGCTCTTCACCACGCGTGCGCCGAGTGCGCGGCGTCGACGACGACGCGAGCACGAGGGCGATGAGCACTCCGCCGGCGAGAAACGACACGACGTGAACCCCCCACAGGGGCGGTCCGATCGGTGCGAGCCAGATCCCGCCGGCCCATGTGGCGAGGAACAGAACCACGAACAGCGCCACGTCTCGGCCCGCGAAGGGTTGCCGGTCGAGACCGAGGACAAGCAGTCCGCCGAGCACGAGCGCGATCAGCGCGGCGAAGAGCAGCTCAAACACGATCATGCGGTGACTCCCCTGCAATGGTCGCCGCGGTACGCGGCGCGTGACAGCGGGGTTGTCCGGCTTGGTCCATCGGGCGCGCCCCCATCTGATCGCCGTCCGACCGTTGCGGCACGCACATTGCAACTGCCCGAGTGGCACTCGTCGCCGACGGCACGCGGGCGTTCGCGGCGTGCCTCGGGGGCACGGAAGGGATCTGGCGTCCGGGTGGATGTTCGTTCTCGTGGCGGCCGCGATGGTCGCGGCGATCTTCGGCCTCTCAGACATCGTCGGAGCCGGGGTCGGGATCGCCAAGGTCCAGTCCGTCCTCCCGGTCTCGCTGGTGCGCGAGAGCCGACGGCCGTCGCGATCACGCCGCGGCACGGAAGACTCGCCGCGGTGGCGAGTGGGTAGCTCTTACCGGAGGCCGTTGTAGAGATGACACGAACGGATCCACGGACCGCGGTTCCCGCACCGACCTCCGGCCACCACGGTGCGCCGGTGACGGCGACCTCCGGGAGGCCGGCCTCGGCGTGGTGGGAGCCGCTGGCGCGGGTCAGGCGCCAGGTGATGGAGGACCGCGTCCCGTTGCTCGCGGCCGGCGTCGCGTTCCACGCCATGCTCGCGCTGTTCCCGGCCCTGATCGCGCTGACCTCGGTCTACGGCCTGCTCGCCGATCCCCACCGCGTCCAGCAGGAGCTCGTTCGGCTGGACGGCCTCGTGCCGGGCACGGTTCGCGGTCTCATCCGCCAGGAGCTGGGCTCGATCATCGGGTCCTCGCCGGAGACGCTCACCGCGGGTCTCATCGTCGCCGTGCTGGTGACCGTCTGGGCCGCGTCGAACGGAGTCAACGGCCTCGTCCGCGCGGTCAACCTCGCCCACAACCGCACCGACTCCCGCCCTTTCTGGCGGCGCCGCCTACTCGCCCTCGCGCTCACCGTCGGCGGCATGGCCCTGCTCGTGGCCGTGCTCGGACTGACCGCGCTGGCGCCGGCGCTGCTCGCCGTCCTGCACCTCGAGCCCATCCGTCAGGTCGCCCTCCGTTGGCTTCGGTGGCCGGTGCTCGCCGTGATGGTCTTCACCGCGTTGTGTGCGCTCTACCGCTGGGCGCCGGACCGCACCGTCGCCGACTGGCGTGGGATCCGCCTCGGCGCCACCGTGGCCGCCGGCCTGTGGTTGACGGCGTCGGCCCTGTTCTCGCTCTTCGTGTCGAACTTCGGCCGCTTCAATCAGGTCTACGGCTCGCTTGCCGCCGCAGTCGTGCTGCTGCTGTGGCTCGACCTGGGCGCCTTCGCGATCCTGCTCGGCGCCGAGATCGACGCCGACAACGAGCGCCGATGGATCGGAACCGGCACGGCGTCGCCGGGGCACGAGCACGAGCATCGGCCCGCGGGAGCCGGACGCAGCCACAGGTCACGGACGATCCCACAACCGCCGGGCACAGCCCGGCTTCGACCCGGGCGCGCAGGTCACGGTTGCAGCCTGCGGCCGGACGCGTACCCCGGCTCACCAGACTGGAGGAACCAACCATGAGCACCGCACACGACGGCCTCGGCTCGAGAGCCGCCATCCTGATCGTGGTCGCGACCGCGGCCGTGCTCGTATCGGGCTGCCCGGGGGGCACCACCACGACCGCACGGTCCTCCGCCGTCCGCGCCACGGCGACCCCCGCATCCTCCACGGAGTACGCCGAGATCGGCAAGGAGCTCGCGGACGAGAGCACCGAACTCACGGTCCAGCTCGCGCTCCTCGAGCGGCTCGGGCTCGACGGCATCCGGATCACGAGTCGCGTCCACGGCACCACCGTGGACCTCGGTGGCGAGGTCCAGCACGCCGACTCACCCCAGATCGCCGAGGAGACCGTGCGCGGGATCGACGGCGTCGACACGGTGGTCAACGACATTGCCGTGGTCCCGTCGCCGGGGCCCACCGAGTCGGCCGGCCGGGCCGCCGTGGACGCGGTCGCCAACCAGAAGCTCGTCGCAGCCGTGAAGCTCGCCCTGATCCACGCCATCGGGCGCCCCGCGCTCTCGCTGGAGGTGACGGCGAACGACGGCACGGTCGACCTCAGTGGTACGGTGCCCGACGAGGACACCCACCAGAAGGCGCTGGTGGCGGCCGAGACCACCACCGGTGTGATCCAGGTCGACGACCACCTGTCCGTCGGTTGATCCGGCCGCCAGGGTGGGGAAGGGAGACGTCATGGGGCGCAGCGTTGCATGCCAGCTGATCAACGCGCACCTGGTCGAGGGCGAGCCCCGGCCCGGCGAGGAGATCGGCCTTCGGATCGACCAGACCCTGACCCAGGACGCGACCGGCACGCTGGTCATGCTCGAGCTGCGCCATGACCTCTCCCCGCGCCAGGTCCGCACGGTGCTCGCCGGC
>CAZQYU010000257.1:0-5113 GCA_964597585.1 uncultured Thermoanaerobaculia bacterium | reverse complement strand
GTGGACTCGACCGAGATCGTGGGTCCAGAGGACACGAGAGTCCTCGACCCGACCGGTGACACGGTCCTCACGCTCGTGACCTGCTATCCATTCACCTACGTCGGCCACGCGCCCAACCGGTTCATCGTGCGGGCGTCGCTGGTTGTGCCCTGATCCTCCCGCGGCGGCGCGGATTTTCAACGACTGTTGACGATCCGCTCAGCGCGAGAGCCGAAGATCAAAACGCCAAGACGCAGAAACGCCAAGACATCGCAACGAGGGGGATTGGTCTCGCGGGGCCGCGCGCCGGGCGCGCGTGGGGATCCCACACGGCTGATCTCAGTACCTCGAGCCGGCGCCCATCGGCGAGGCCGCGGCCCTGCCGGTTCATGTGCATCAGGTCCGCCGCCGCCGGCGCTGGAACGCTTCAAAGCTCCGGCGCTCCCACGTCTCACGCTGCTCCGCGGCCTCGTCGGCCGACCGGTGCTTGTAGACCCCCGGCGGAAACACCGGTTGAACGGTCCGCTGGGCAAAACCCCACACCGCCTTGATCGCGGCGAACCGCCGGGGGTCGTCGCGGCGATACCAGAGTTCCCGCTCCATCTCGCCGACGTGGCGGAACTTGCGGACGGGCATCAGTCCTCCTCGAACCCGAAGCGATCCGCCAGACGGGAGGCATCGGCCCGATCCTGCGGACGGACGGCGGCACGTTTCATCCGGTGGAGCATCCGCGGCGTCACCACGGTCACGTCGATGCCGTCGAAGTCCACACGCTCGGTCTCCAGATCGTCGAAGGTGAACGCCTCGCCAAGTCGGGTCAGGATGTCGAGGAAGAAGGTACCGTCGGGGGGTACGTACTGGATGGCGGGGTAGTCGCCGAGCAGGTCGCTGGCAGTGATCTCGTCGATGTGCGGATCGTCGAACACGCGCTTCAGGGCGGCTCGAAGCCTGGCGATGTTGTCTTCGGTGGGCGACACGAAGACATCGAGGTCCTGGGTCGCACGCGCCAGGCCGTGCAGATTGAGCGCGACCGCGCCGAAGATCGCGTACACGAGGCCCTCACGCTCGAATGCTGCCAGGACCGCGCGTGTCGTTTCGTAGTCCATCTACGCCTCAATCCCAGTGTAGTCCATGGTGCTTGAGGGCCTCGCCGCGTCTCCCTGGGCGAAGCAGTCGCCGTCGGACCGTTCTCGGCGACAGGGCCGGCTGCGCGGCGCAACGCCGCGACTTTGCCGAGCACCGCCGGCCCTCCGTTGCCGCCAACGCCGCCGAGCTGCTGGCCGCCCTGCAGGCCAGGGGCATGCTCGAGGCCGAGTCGCCGTAGCCGGACGGCTTCAGGGGTTCCGGCTCCGAAGCTCGGCGCGCAGCAGCTCGTAGACCGGACCGCCGGGGGCTCCCCATCCGGGGTCGGGCAGCGGGCGGCGGGGTCGGGAGCGGGGTGCGGTCGACGACGCGGCGACGTTCCCGACGCGGAGCCCAACACCCCGTTCCTACCACCCACCTGCGGACGCAGTCGAACTGCAGCAAACCCCCAATTCGACTACGGAAAACCCGCAACTCACCTGAAAACCCAGGACTGCCCGGAAGCGGTCCTCAAACCACCCCAAGGCGACCGCAAACGCGTCCCGCGCGCCCGCCTGACCTCCTCACCTTCTTACCTCCTCACCCCCCGAGCCCCCTCCCAACTCCTCCAGCACGCTCGCGGTGTGCTCGCCGAGCTTGGGCGCGGGGCGGCCGGCGGGGCAGCCGAGGTCGGGCGTGAGGGGCCCCACGCCGAGGATCTCGGTGCCGCCGGGCAGAGGCAGGCGGCCGATCAGGCCCGGGGCGATCAGCAGGGGTTCCTCGAGGGCCTCGTCGAGGGTGTGGACCGAGGCGATGGGGAGACCACGCTCGGCGGTGGCCCCGAGCCACTCGTCCCGGGGGTGCTTGGCGAGCACGGCCTCGACCGCGGCGGCTGCCTCGTCGGCAGCGGGGCCGAAGGCGAAACCGGCGCCTGCCAAGTCGGGCCGCTCGATCAGGTCGCAGAAGGCGAGCCAGAACTTGGGCTCCAGGCAGGCGACCGTGATCCGGCCGCCGTCGCCGCAGCGGTAGGTGCGATAGCAAGGGCAGGCACCGCCGAGCAGCGTGGCGACCACCCGCTCACGGCCGAGTGCAGCCTCGGCCAGGCCCCAGGCGAGGAAGGGCAGGGGTCCGGCGGCGAGGGGCTGGTCGAGCACCGCTCCCTTCCCCGTGCGTTCTCGCGCCAGGAGGGCGGCGAGCACCGCCGAGGCGGCGAGAAGGCCGGCGCCGACGTCGGCCACCTGGAGCGGCGGCACACCCCCGGTGAGGTCGACCAAGCCGGCCAGACCGGCCAGGTTGAGGTCGTGGGCGACCGAGCTCGCGGTGGAACGACCGAAGGACGACAGCGAGCACCAGACCAGGCGCGGGTTGGACGTGGTGAGGGCGTCGGGGCCGATCCCCCAGCGGCCGAGGGTGCCGGGGCGGAAGCTCTCCACCAGTATGTCGGCGCGGGCCGCCATCCGGCGCAGCCGCTCGGCGTCGGTGGGATCGGCCAGGTCGAGGGCTACCGACTCGGCGCCGGCGAGCAGGGCAGCGAAGCCGATCCCGATCCCGTCGACCAGCGGCGGCACGGCGCGCATCGGATCGCCGACACCTGGCTCTTCGACCTTGACCACCCGGGCGCCCAGGTCCATCAGGCGGCGGTCGAGCACCGCGCCCGGCAGCATCCGCGACAGGTCGACCACCAGCACGCCGTCGAGGGGGCCCTGCCGGCTCACGCGCGGCCCCCGCCGACCGGCCGGAAGGCACCGTGGGTCTGGTCGAGGGAGACCGAGCTCATGGCATGCCTCCGGGGTCGCCGCCGCGGTCGTAGAGCGCCTCGAGAGTGGCCCGGTGGCGCTCGCCGATCACCTTCCGGCGCAGCTTCTGGGTGATGGTGAGCTCGCCGCTCTCGAGGGAGAAGTCGGGCTCGACGACCGCGAAGCGCTTGACCTGCTCGTAGCGGGCGAGGCTCGCGTTGACCGCGTCGACGCCGTCCCGGAGGAAGGCGAGCAGTGCGGGTTCGTCGGGCACGGCGTCGGCGAGGTCCGGCCGGGCCGCGGCCAGCTCGGCCCGGTCGAGGGTCAGGAGCGCGACCAGGTAGGGGTGGCGGTCGCCCCACGCGGCTGCCTGCGACACCCCCGGGATCCGGCGCAGGCGGCGCTCGACCCGCTGCGGCGCGATGTTCTTGCCCCCCGAGGTGATGATGATCTCCCGCTTGCGGTCCGTGATCCACACGAATCCGTCGTCGTCGACCCGGCCGATGTCGCCGGTGGCGTACCAGCCGTCTCCGTGGAGCGCCTCCGCGGTCGCCGTCCTGTCCCCCCAGTAGCCGGCGAAGACCGTCGGCCCGCGCACCAGGAACTCGCCGTCGTCGGCGAGCCGCACCTCGACCCCGGGGATCGGCCGCCCGACCGAGCCGAAGCGGTAGGCGGTCGGGGTGTTGAGGGTCGCGGGCGCGGAGGTCTCGGTGGCGCCCCAGCCCTCGAGCACCAGGATGCCGACCGCGTGGAAGAAGCGCGCGATCCCGGCGTCGAGCGGTGCGCCGCCCGACACGAACAGGCGCAGGCGGCCGCCGAATGCGGCGCGCAGACGGCGGAAGACGAGGCGGTCGGCGAGCCCGCGCTTCAGGCGCAGGCCGAGCGGCAGCGTGCGGCCCGCCTCGAGCCGCTCGCTCACCGCCGTGCCCTGGCGCAGGGCCCAGTCGAAGAGGGCGTGGCGCAGGCGCGGCGCGGTCGCGACCGCGGCCATGATGCGGCCGTGGATCTTCTCGAACAGCCGTGGCACGGCCATCGCGAAGTCGGGTCGCACGGTGCGCAGGTCCTCGGCGACGGTGTCGAGGGAGCGGGCGTAGGCGATGGTCCCGCCGAGCACGAGCGGGAGGTACTGGCCGCCGATCCGCTCGAGCACGTGGGCGAGGGGCAGGAAGCTGAGGATCAGCTCGAGCTCGGAGACGTCGCCGACCACCTCGAGCGCCGCGGCGAGCACGGCGAGCAGGTTGCCGTGGCTCAGCACCACCCCCTTGGGAACGCCGGTCGTGCCGGAGGTGTAGGCGATCACGGCCGGGGTCGACCGGGTCGCGGCGAGGCCGGGCAGGTCGGCCCCGGCGACGGCGCCGGCCTCGAGCTCGGCGAGGCTCCAGCAGCCCACGGGCGGCTCGCCCGAGAGCACCACGATCCGGCGCAGGTCGGGCAGGCGCCCGCGCTCCTGCAGCAGCTTCGCGGCCTGCGCCGAGTCCTCCACGAAGGCGAGGCGGGCGCCCGCGTCGCGCACCGGGTGGGCGGTGTCGGCCGGCGGCAGGGTGGGGTAGATCCCGACCACGATGGCGCCTGCGGCGAGCCCGCCGAGGTCGGCGAGTGCCCACTCGGGGCGGTTGCCGGACACGATCGCGACCCGGTCGCCGGGCCGGATCCCGACCGCGGCGAGGCCGCCCGCGACCGCCGCGACCCGGTCCGCAAGCCCGCGCCAGCTCAGGTCGCGCCAGGCGCCGTCCGCGAACCAGCGCAGCGCGGGAGCTTCGGGCCGCTCGCCGGCGTGGGCGAGGATCGGCTCGAGCAGGTTGGCGGCGGTCGCGAGGCCGGGTCGGCTCATCGCGGGCGCGACCCGTAGAAGCGGCGTCCGTCTCGGGCTGCGTCCACGAGCAGCTGCGCCGGGGCGTAGCGCTGCCCGAGCCGGCCCGCGAGCTCCTCGAGGCGGGCGACGACCGCGACGGCGCCGACGGCGTCGACGTGGTGGAATGGACCGCCCCGGAAGGGCGGGAAACCGAGCCCGAGGACCGCGCCGAGGTCGCCGTCCGAGGGCGAAGCGATGACCTCCTCGCCGAGGCAGTGGGCGGCCTCGTTGACCATCAGCAGTGCGAGGCGGTCCTGGATCTCCTCGACCGGCACGCCGCGCCGGGGGGCGCCGCCGAGCAACGCGTAGACGCCCTCGTTGGGCTGCTTCCTGCCCTTCGCCGGGTAGCTGTAGAAGCCGCGCCGATTCTTGCGCCCCTTGAAGCCGGCGGCGTCGAGCCGCGGCAGCGCGTCGGAAGCGCCGAGCCCACGCGCGGCGAAGGCCCGCCCGAGGCTGGTGGCGACGTGGGCGCCGACGTCGATCC
>CAZQYU010000256.1:1629-5119 GCA_964597585.1 uncultured Thermoanaerobaculia bacterium | reverse complement strand
CCTATCAGCACGCGGTCGCCACGGCGACCTACCAGAAGACCCTGGCCGAGACAGGATGCACCAAGACCGCCGAGGAGGCGGCCCAGAAGGCCAAGCAGATCGCGTCAACCGAGGTCGCGGAGTTCAACAAGGCCGCGTCCTGAGGTCAGGCGGACCACGTCCGCCGAACGAGCAATCGATGCCTTGACAGCGCCCGGGCGTGAGCCTGGGCGCTGCTGTATGTGCCGGTGCGAGCGCTTCAGGTGGCCGCTGGGACCGTCGTTTCGACCACCGCGTCCAGCACGAGGATCTGGAAAAGGCGGACCAACAGCGTCACCCGAGCTGTCGGCTCGACCTCCGCCGAGCGTGCGGGTTCGATGAGCCGGTCGAGAAGCGCCCGACGCTGCTCCACCGCAAGCGATGGCTGGCGGTTTTCCGCCCACCTCCACAGCATGCCGAAGAGAGTCCACGACACCTCGTCGAGAAGGCCCTCGAGGTCGCTCTGCCAGGCGTGAACGTGCTGGCGGGTCGCGGCCACTGCGAGCGACTCGCTGAGCGCGCTGCCGATCAGTCGGCTCGCCAGCTCGCGACCGTCGGACGCGGTGGCCAGCTCCTCGAGAGCGATGCCCCCGAGGGCCGCGATGTCGAGCTTCGACGCGCGCTCGGAGTAGCCCCGGGCGGCAGTGCTTGCCGCGAGTCGACGGAGGAAGCTGTGAAATGCGTCGAGCACCGGCCACACTGCGGCGTCGGCCGGCACGCCGCGAACCAGGAGCTCGCCGCGAAGTCGCCACAGCGCCTCCGGAGTGGGCGCCGCAATGCTCGCGAGTGCCGTGTCCGGTAGGTCCATGCTCCAGATATCCTACTCCCGCATCAAGGTCGGATACGACCCTGTGCCCTGCGGGCGCCCCACTGCGGGCGCCGCTCGGTCTCACAGACGCTGTTCGACCGCGGTGCGACGGTGGACGACGCTGACACTCGATGTGTGAGCACATCCGGTGAAGCGCGCGAGCTGGCCGAGCACATCGCGGCAGAGCGTGCAGCCACTCGAATGACGTCTGCACACCCAGGCCCTGGTGGGCGAGGAGCCGGCCCGGCGACGGAGTCCGCAACCAGTGCCCCGCTGGCGCGTAGATTCTCCCATTGGTCGGAGTCAACGCGAAGCAATGATTGCGGGAGGAGGTCTCATGAAGTCTTCTGTGCTGGAACGGTCGTTCCTGGTCGTGACCATGGTCGCGATCGGCGTCGCCTGTGCGCCGACGTCAAGGCGACCCGATCCGCAGGCCGTCCTCGAGGGGCCCTTCCTCGGCCAGCCGCTGCCCGGATCGGAGCCGGTGCTGTTCGCGCCAGGTGTCGTATCGACCGGCCTCAACGTGCGCGACGTCGCAATGACGCCGGATGGCGGCGAGATCTACATCGGCGCGTACCTTGGCCGCTACGCCTACACGACGGTACTCGTGACCCGCCTGGTCGGGACTCGGTGGACCGAGCTTGAGGTGGCGCCGTTCGCCACGGATCCGACGATCATGAACATCGAGCCGCACATTTCGCCCGACGGCAGCCGGTTCTTCTTTCTCTCGAATCGTCCCAAAGCCCCGGCTGCCGGGCCCGACCAGGACATATGGATGATGGAGCGCGAAGGGTCAGCCTGGGGAGCACCCGTCAACCTGGGTGCACCGGTCGACACGGATGCCCCCGAGTTCTACCCGTCAGCCACCCGGGACGGGACGCTCTATTTTACCCGCCAGGACGCGACCGGGAGTGCGATCTTCCGGGCCCGGAGGCTGGGCGAGGGCTACGCGGAGCCCGAGCGGCTGCCGGCCGAGGTGAACTCGGGACAGATGCAGTTCAACGCCTTCGTTGCGCCCGACGAGAGCTACCTGATCGTGTCCGCGGCTGGTCGGGAGGACTCGCTGGGCGGCTCGGACTACTACGTCTGCTACCGCAGCCCGGACGACCGCTGGTCGTCGCCGGTACACCTGCCGGCCCCGATCAACTCGGAGGCAGGCGAGGAGTTTTCGCCCTACGTCTCACCCGACGGCCGGGTCCTGTTCTTCATGTCGACGCGGACGGTGACCCAGACCGGTGCCGGGCCCCAGCGGCTCACCCTGCGCTGGATGAGCGAGGCGCTCGGCCGGCCGGGCCACGGCAACTCGAGCATCTGGTGGGTGGATGCCGCGATCCTGGAGCAGATGCGGCCTTCGTGAGCCGGCGGTCGCCACCCCGCGGGCGTCGGTTCGACGGCAGGCCCATCAGCCGATCTCGTCTACGCCCGCCTTTGCCGCCCCGATGCGTGCGGCGAGGTCGTGGCTGCCCCAGTCGGCCGTACCGCGAGCCTGGTAGGCGAGCCGTCCGGCCGGGTCGTAGACCACCGTTTCCGGGAGACGGCGGATCCCCATGATCTCGCCGGTCCGGCGGTCGCGGTCGAGGTGGAGCAGGCCGGGCGGCACTCCGGCAGTCTCCGCCCAGCCCATGACCTGTTGCCACGACGAGGCGACGGCGACCAGTGCGACCTCGATCGCGGGATCGCCGGCCACCGAGCGGGCATAGGCCGCCGCGGCCGCCTGCTCCGAGCCGTCTGTCGACACGGGATCGAACCAGTGCAGGACCAGGACCTTCCCGGGTCGGCCGACGAGGTTGCGTTCGCGGCCGCCGGTCCGCTCGATCCAGAGGAAGCCGCCGGCGTCGAGCGAGGCCATGGCGTGGTCGTGGTCGGCGTGCGCGGGCGGCGTCTGGCTGCGGTACATGTCCCAGAAGATGAACGCGCCGACGATCAGGAACAGGGCGGGGATGACGGTGCGTGTGACACGGTCCTTCATGCTGAGCCTGATCGCAGCGCCGGGTGCGTGTATTCCAGGAGCCTTGACGGTATGGGCTCAGGAGGGCAGTTGATGGTCTCGCGTCAGCGTCGGGAGCATCGCCCCGCAGCCTCCTGGTGATGACGGCTCTCGTCAGTGTCCGCCGGCCTCGTCGCCCCAGAGCTCCTCGAGCCGCTTGTCGCGTCCGCAGCCCCAGCGGTAGTACTTGTAGCGGATGGGGTTCTTCTTGTAGTACTCCTGGTGGTACTCCTCCGCCGGCCAGAAGGTCGTGGCGGGGACGATCTCGGTCATGACCGGTCCGGGCAGCTTGCCGCTCGCCTCAAGAGTGGTCTTTGAGCGCTCGGCGGCCTCGCGCTGGGCCTCGTCGTGGTAGAAGATCGCCGTTCGGTACTGATGGCCCACGTCGCAGAACTGGCGGTCCCTGACGGTGGGGTCGATGTTGTGCCAGAAGATCTGTAGCAGCTGCTCGTAGCTCACCCGGCTGGGGTCGTACTCGATCTGGATGGACTCGGCGTGGCCGGTGCCGCCCGCCGAAACCTGCTCGTAGGTTGGGTTGTCGACATGTCCGCCGGTGTAGCCCACGGTGGTCTTGATCACGCCCGGGGTCTTGTCGAACGGTGGCTGCATGCACCAGAAGCAGCCGCCGGCGAAGGTCGCGATCGCGGTCTGCCCGGTGGCTTCGGGACTCACGGCGC
>CAZQYU010000256.1:0-1529 GCA_964597585.1 uncultured Thermoanaerobaculia bacterium | reverse complement strand
CCGCCGGCGAAGGTCGCGATCGCGGTCTGCCCGGTGGCTTCGGGACTCACGGCGCGGGCGGTCGCGGCCGGTCCTGCCAACATCGCCGCTGCAAGCACGGCGACTACCCATTGCGTTCTCATGCGTCACCTCCTCGGTCCGCAGGAGATCACAGTGCCGGGCGGGCGAGCTTGGTTACAGTCGGCGTCCGCGGCCGATCAGGCTAGTCCGCCCGGATCTCGTGCCGCCAGCCGAAGGGATCGTCCGCGGTTGCCGTCTGGATGTCCACCAGCGCGTCGTAGAGCTGCTTCCAGCGGGGATCGTAGGCGAACTCCCAGGTCCTTTCGGCCGACGCCACGCGCCGGATCCAGGTGATCACCGCGGCGGTGCCGCAGCACGCGGCAGCATCGAGTTCGTCGAGCTCTTCGAGGGCGATCCGGCGGGTCGCAGTGCGCCACCCGAGCAGGCGCTCGGCGATCGTCATCAGCGAGTCGCGGGTCAGCGAGGGCAGGATGCTGCGCGAGTCCGGCGTGATCAGGGTGTCCCCCTCGAGGGCGAGGAAGTTGGCGGCGCCGATCTCCTCGATGTAGCGGTGCTCGACCGGGTCGAGGTAGAGCGCCTCGGCGAAGCCCTTCGAACGCGCCTCCCGTCCGGGCATGAACGAGCAGGCGTAGTTGCCGCCGGCCTTGACGTGGCCGGAGCCCTGAGGCGCGGCGCGGTCGTACTCGGAAACCATGAAATCCTTGCCCTGGTCGGGGCCGAAGCCGCCCTTGAAGTACGGTCCAACCGGGGTGACGAAGATACGGAACAGGTAGCTGCGTGCCGGCTTCACGCCGACGTTCTCGCCGATTCCAAGGTACATCGGACGCACGTAGAGGGCGGCGCCCGAGCCGAACGGGGGCACGTACGGCAGGTTGGCGAGGGTCACCTCCTCGATGCCGCGCACGAAGAGATCCTCGGGGACGATCGGACCCTGGAGGTATTGGGCGCCGCGGTTCATCCTGCGGGCGTTCTCGGTCGGACGGAACGCATAGACCCGCCCGTCGGCGCCGCCGTAGACCTTCATCCCCTCGAACAGCTCCTGACCATAGTGCAGGCACTGAGAGCCCTCCGGGAGGTGAACCGCGGTGTCCTCGACGACGCCCCGTACGCGCCACACGCCGTGGGCGAAGACCGCCTCGAACCGGTAGGGGCAGGGGAGGTAGTCGAAGCCGAGATGGGCGAAGTCGAGGTCGACCTTGTCACTGGATCCGGTGAAGTAGTAGCGCGGCTTCAGCATGCACTCTCCTCCCGTCGCCGAGGTCCCCCAGGGTACGCAGGCCCTGTGTCGCGGCGCAACTCCAGCCCGGCGACTGCAGCACGTCGGCTCAGCCGCTCAGCCGCCGGCCGTGCAGAATCGCCTCGAACTCGCTCGCGTCGCCATCCTCTTTCCGCCCCACCGGCGTCGCACAGACCGCGCACCGGTACTCGTAGGTGTTGCCCGTCGGCAGCACCAGGAGCAGGTGACGGCGTACCGGGCGTGCCGTCCTGCACTTGGGGCAGAACAGCTC
>CAZQYU010000255.1:0-5125 GCA_964597585.1 uncultured Thermoanaerobaculia bacterium | reverse complement strand
TGGATGTCGGTGCGCTGCGCGCGCTGATCGGGGACGTGACCTCAGGCGAGGCGGGTCTGGTCCACTCGCTGCTCCTGGTTCGCGGCGACAAGCTGGTGCTCGAAGAGTACTTTCACGGCTTCACCCGCAACGATCTGCACCAGATCAACTCGTGCACCAAGAGTGTCGCCTCGCTGCTCGTCGGGATTGCGCTGGAACGCGGCGAGCTGGCCGGCGTCCAGACCACCCTGCTGGAGCTCTTCCCCGAGCTCCGGCCGGTCGTGGCTGCAGGTCTCGAGGGACTGACAGTCGAGCACCTGCTGACGATGACCTCCGGGGTCGAGCCGCCGCGGGGCCGCAGGCCGCCCGCCGGACCGGCTCTGGTTCGGGCCGCCCTCACCGTCCCCCCGGCGGCGCCGCCCGGAGCACGCTGGCGGTACTCCGACATGGACGCCGACCTGCTTGCCGCGGTGCTGCAGCGCTGCACCGGCGTCCAGGCCGATGCGTACGCCGCCCGCCACCTGTTCGCGCCGCTGGGGATCACCTCGTGGAACTGGGAGGACGGCAGGACCGACGGGTACCCTCGCCTCTACGGGACGCTCCGGCTGCGGCCGAGAGACCTCGCCAAGCTCGGCTCGTTGGTCCTCTCCGGCGGCCGCTGGAAGGGCCGCCAGGTGGTCCCGGAGGCCTGGGTCAGGGACGCCACTCGAGAGCAGGTCGATGCGCACGGAGGAGGCTTCGGCTACCTGTGGTGGCGCGAGCCGGCGCCGGCCAGCCTCCCCCGCGGGGTCATCTCCGCGCGGGGGGTCGGCGGCCAGAGGGTCTTCATCGCACCGGACCTCGACCTTGTGGTCGTCGTGACGGGCGGCAACGGGCTCAACGGTCTCGAAGGTCGCATCGGCGAGGTCCTTCTCCACCGTCTGCTGCCGAGCGAACCCCCCGCCAGCGGGGGTTCCCCCGGGCCTTCCTAGGCTGAGGACCCGGGCAGTCATTGCTGCCACTCTCACGACGAGATTCACTCCTTCTCTTTCGGAGGTAGGGAGAAGCGCCGGCCGGGGCTCGAGCCGCGAACCGGAGCGAGCGCCGATCGCCAACCCGGGCGACCGCCGTCAGTCGTTGTGCCTCGTGGCGGGGAGAGAGCTACGATGTGCTGTCAGCGGGCCGGCAGCCCCGCCCCCGGGCGCACGTCATGCCGGCTCACTGTCCGCCCGGGGTCAGCAGCTTGATGCCGCGCACGAAGTAGGCGTCGTTGGTCGCGTTGTCGACCACTGACGCGTACATGAAGCCCCCCGCCCCATCGGTCTTGCACTGCAGCTGGATCTCATGGGTGGGCCACTCGCCGCCGCTCACCACTGCCATGGGATCCCCGAACTGCTTCATGGAGTACGGGGCAGCGGGACTTTGCCGTGCCGCCGCGAGGTTTCATGACGCATGATCCAGCCGGCACTTCCCTTCCAAGCGTCCCGATGCGCGCTGTTCTTCATCGTGCTGGTGCTGGGAACGGGCGCGAGCCTTGCGCAGACGCCCGAGCAGGCCCCGGTGGCCACGACACCCCACTTCGCCTTCTACAGCGACTTCGAGACCAACCTCAACGACGCCCTGATCGCGGCCGGCAACGCGCGCAAGCACGCGAAGGGCGAGCTCTTCCACGCTGGTCCGGAGGTCGCGTGCTTCGACGCGCTCGCGCCGTCCGCACGAGCCGCCTGGGACCGCGTCGTCGACTACTACGCGGAGATCGTCTCGCCCGGCAGGTTCACCGACCGGCCGCAGTACCTGCTCCGGGCGTACCTCGCCGGATTCCCGGATCGACCCACCGACGCGAGCAGCCGGCAGTTCGTCGACATCGCCGCAATCTTCCGAGAGGCCGCCGCACCGGCTTTCTCGGCCTGCCGCTGGTCGGCCCTGGACGGGAAGAACCGGCACTGGATCGGCGCACTCGTGCCACGACTGGCCGCTTATGAGCAGACGATCGCCAGCCGCCTGGAAGCGCTCTACCAGAAGCGCTGGACCGGCCTGCCGATCCGGGTCGACGTGGTCGAGACGGTCGACTGGTCCGGGGCCAACACCATCATCCTCGAGCCCGGCGGAGGCCACATCCTGGTCTCCAATGAGAACGACCTGCCCCACGCACTCGAGGTCGTCTTCCACGAGGCGTCCCACCTCCTGATGGATCGCCGTGACCCGGTGCAGGAGGCCCTTGAGGGGGCCGCAAAGTCGCTGGGCGTGGAGCTTCCGGCTGATCTCTGGCACGTGGTCCTGTTCTACATGACCGGCGAGACGGTCAGCGAGATCCTGGACGCCGCCGGCGAGCCGGGCTACACGCCGATGCTGGACGAGATCGCCGCCCGCAACCGCAGGTGGGACGGCTATCGGAAGCTGATCGCGGGGGTATGGCCCGCGTACATGCAGGGTACGCAACCGCTCACCGATGCGGCGGCGGATCTCGTCCGGGCACTGCCTCAGCCGGAGCCCTCGCCGAAGTGACAAGCCGGTGAGGCGCACGGCCGGACCTCGGCCCCGGTGTCGGACTGAGGATCCGTTGTGGGTTCGCCTCACCCGCCGTGAACCGTAGGCTCGCTCGGGGTCTGTCCACCAATGGCTCTGGCGCCGCCCGCGAAGCACGGGAACCCGCGCTCGAACCGCACCGCCGGGACCTCTTCGATTGCGCCGTCCTCGAGCTCCGCTGAGATGCTCCCCACCAGCTTGCCGAGCAGGGGCTTGGGGATCCCGCCGTGGAGGCACTCCTGTCGCGGGACATCTGCCGGCCTCGGTGCGCAGGTGAAGAGCTTGATGCGCCGGTCCTCTCCGGCTACGACCCGCCACGAGACCCGGCCGCCGAGATCGCTGACGAGGGTTACTCCGTACTCGATCGCGCCGCCTGCGAGGACGCGGAACGAGACTTTCCGCGCGCAGCGGTCGCCGTCAGCCGTCCCCACGACCAGGTAGGTTTCCGGGCCCAACAGGTCGGTCCGCAGCACCCAGGGCACCTCCCCGCGGAGCCGTGCGTGAGCGTCTCGCCACTCAAGCGTCGCATCGTTCGAGGCGGCGGAGACGACCACTGGAAGCTCCTGCGGCTTCCGACATCCCGCGGCCACGAACATCGCGCAGAGGGCGCCGATCGCCACCAACGTCGGTTGCGGGCTCATCGTCCGCCTCCCTCGTCACGCTCGCCCGATTTCGGGCCGCCGGACCCTGAGGTACCGGGTACGCAGACCAAACCACAGGACGCCGGCGACGATCAGCACGATCAGGCCCGCGAGCGTGGAGACCATCCCTTCCGCGGTGCCGATCCACACCGCCGGCGGGTTCACGGCGCCGCGTGCGACCACCGCCGCCATCGCCTTGTGGTACCCCACGGCGGAGCCGAGAATGCCGATGACGACCGCGAGCCCGCCCCAGAACAGGAGCCTGTCGAGCGAGCTCTGGACTCCCGCGAGCCGACCCTCGCCGCGCCCGCGCAGCAGCCACGCCGCCCGGCACGCGACGCCCAGGACGACGCACAGGATCACCACCAGCGGGTACATCACGATTCCGCCCTCAGCGAACACCCTGAGGAGTGCCATCACCTCACCTCCGTGTAGGCTTCTGCCACGGTGTCTTCGAGCCGAGCGGTCCGCCCGGCGAGGACGAACCACACGACTCCCGCCACCAGCGCGACCAGCAGCGCACACACGAGGGTGGCCGTGCCGCCGAGCACCGCCCGGCTGAACACGCGGCCCGCGCCGGCCGGATCGTACGCCATCCTGACCAGCGCCCTGTAGAGCTGGATCCCGGCGCTCAGGAAGCCGACCACGACGCTCCCGGCACCGAGGAACAGGGGCGTCGCGAGCTGCTCGCGCACCCGTCGCGGGTTCGGGCGGTCGGAGAACCGCGCCATCTGCCTCGCGAAGGTCACGACCACGAGCACGAGGATCGCGACGATCGGCCAGATGTAGAGCGTCAGGTGGGCGAAGGTCTGTCCATCGACCGCGACCGCAGCCGCGGCGACGAAGAAGATCACCAGCAGGCTCATCGCCATGCGCTCCCCGAAGGGGTGCGCGACCTTGCCGAGGCGGTCGGTCCAGCCGCGGACCTCCGAGTGCACCCGCACCAGCTCGGCGAGTGCCTGGTCGGACATGTCAACCTTCTCCTCCGCCCGGGCTGCGGCGTCCTCCTCGCTCATGCCCTGCTCGAGGTAGAACTGGAAAAGACCCTCCAGGTCCGAGGCGATCTCCACCAGGATGAGGCTCCGGGTCGCTTTCGGCAGGGCGAGACGCTCTCCGGTTCGGGTCAGGAAGGAGTTGAATCGGCTCATGGGTCGTTCCTCCCGATAACTTCGAGCAGCAGCGCAGTGAACGTCATCCATGCGTCGCGCAGGGCGGCGAGGCGCTCGCGGCCACCTGCGGTCAGCCCGTACTGGCGCCGCCGCCTCTTGCCCGCCGGCGCGGTCCAAGCACCGTCGATGAGGCCGTCCGCCTCCAGCTTGTGGAGGATCGGGTAGAGGGTCCCGTGGTTGAATCGGAAGGCGCCGCGGCTGCGGTCCTCGATCTCGAGAGCGAGCTGGTACCCATGCCGCGGGCTGTCGGCCAGGACCGCCAGAATCATTGCCTCGTGACAGCTCCGGGCCAGGCTCTGCGGGTCCAGCTCGAGGCCGGTCGCGGTTGGTTGCGGGTCGGGGGTGTCAGTCACGAGCTTGCCGCCTATTTATCGAACCTCGATATATCGACTCTCTACATATATTCGGTCGCGACCCAGGATCCGTCAAGCCTCCTCCTGCAGGTGTCTCGCGATGTCCGGAAAGGCGACGCAGCTCCCCGTGACACATCACGGGACGGTCGCCTCCTTGCGGAATGGCAGAATCGATTCCGTCCTCCCGCACCCACCGCCGCCGACCTCGGCGTCATCGCGGGCGCAATCGCCGCGACGGATGGTCGCAACCCGCGCGGTTCCAGATGACACATGTCAGCGAGATGAGTCAGCCTCGACGTCCCGACGAGACCGCGTCCAGGCCGCGGCCGCGGCCCCGGCCGGTGAGCAACAGGACCGCATGCGAGGGGGAAGCACCAATGAAGGGACAAGCCATAGCCGCCGTCACCGCCATCCTGCTCGGCCTGGGCTGCGCGAGCGCCGTCCGCGACGCCGAATCCGAGCGCTCGCCGAGCGCGGT
>CAZQYU010000254.1:0-5149 GCA_964597585.1 uncultured Thermoanaerobaculia bacterium | reverse complement strand
GGGTCACGTTGCGCTCGAGCGATACCTGGCCGTGCCGGTGGTCTCCGGCGGCGAGTTGCTCGGCATGATCGCCCTCGCCAACTCGGATCGGGACTACGGCCCCGACGATCTCGAGGTGGTCGGGCGGCTGGCGGACTACTACGGCGTGGCGATCCAGAGGGCCCACTGGGAAGATGCCCTGCAGGAGAGCGAGGAGCGCTACCGCACCCTCTTCGAGCAGGCGCCCACGGGGATCTACCGGTCGACGCCGGACGGCCGCATCCTGGCCGCGAACCCCGCGCTGATCCGGATGCTCGGCTACGACTCCTTCGACGAGCTGGCGACGATCGACATCACCAGGGAGGGGTACGCCAACCCGGAGCGGAGACAGGCGTTCCGGGAGAAGGTCGACGCCGAGAGCGTCGTCACCGGCTTCGAAGCGGAGTGGCGGAGGCAGGACGGGCGGACCGTCTTCGTGCGCGAAAATGCGCGCGCCATCCGCGACGACTCCGGCGCGGTCGCGTTCTATGAGGGCACTGTCGAGGACGTCTCCGAGCGGCGCAGGTCGGACGAGGCGCTCAAGGCGAGCGAGGAGCGCTACCGGAGCTTCTTCGAGGAGGATCTCACCGCCGACTACATGACCACGCTCGGCGGCCGCCTCGTCGACTGCAACCCGGCCTATGTCAAGCTGTTCGGATTTCGAGACCGGGCCGAGGCGATGGCGACCAGCGTCGTCAGCCTGCATCCACGGCCCGAGGACCGCGAGTCCCTGATCGGCCTGCTCGAGCGCCGTGGACGGCTCGAGAACCACGAGCTCGAGCTGCGGCGTCGCGACGGCGCGCCGCTCTTCGTGATCGCGAACCTCGGCCTGATCGAAGACGACCAGGGTCAGCCCACTCAGATCAAAGGCTATCTGTTCGACGTCACCGGGCGGCGGGCGCTCGAGGAGCAGCTCCGACAGGCCCAGAAGATGGAGGCCGTCGGAAGACTCGCCGGCGGCGTGGCGCACGACTTCAACAACCTGCTCCAGGCTCTGCTGAGCCAGGCCCAGCTGGTGCGCGCGTTCCGGTTGCAGCCCGACCGCCTGCAGACCGTGGCGGACGAGCTCGAGCAGCACGTCCACCGTGGGGCAGCTCTGACGCGTCAGCTGCTGCTGTTCTCCCGTCGCGAGACCTCCCAGCGGCACCTGGTCGACCTCAACATGATCGTGCGGGACCAGTCAAAAATGCTCAGGCGCCTGGTGCGGGAGAACATTGCTTTCAGTGTCGAGCTGTCGCCGGAGCCGCTCCCGGTCGAGGCCGACAACGGCCAAATCGAGCAGGTCCTGATGAACCTCGTGGTCAACGCGTCCGACGTCCTGGCGGAGGGCGGCGAGGTGAGCATCCGGTCGGGACGGGGCCCCGACGGGACGGTGTGGGCGAGCGTCGCCGACGACGGTCCGGGCGTGCCGGAGGCGATCCGCGACCGGATCTTCGAACCCTTCTTCACCACCAAATCCGCCGACCAGGGCACGGGGCTCGGTCTGTCCGTGGTCCACGGCATCGTGACACAGCACGGCGGGAGCGTCATCGTAGGCGAACGGGACGGCGGCGGGAGCGTCTTCACCTTCACCTTGCCGATGGCAGGTTCTGGCGCGCACGAGCAGGTCCCGGAGTTGGCTTGCGCGGGTGCGGCCGTCGCGCGCGGGAGAGGGGAGCGTGTGCTGGTCGTCGAGGACGAGGCGGGGGCGCGCGAGGCGCTCGCGGAGCTGATCGGCGCCCTCGGCTTCCAGGTGCACGCGGTCGGGGATGCCGAGGGGGCCCTCGGCGTGCCGCACGAGCCCGCATTCGATGTTCTCCTCACCGATCTCATGCTGCCTGGAATGGTCGGGACCGAGCTCTCGGCGTCTCTGCGCAGCCGTTGGCCCGGTCTGCAGGTGATCCTGATGTCGGGCTACACCGAGGACGAGGTCGTCAACCGCGACGTCAGTGCTGGCGACGTCCGCTTCCTCCAGAAGCCCTTCGACATGGCGACCCTGGCGCACGAGCTGCGCGCCGCGCTCGACGCGCGCTCCGAAAGCTGAGCCCGAGTCAGCATGGGGCTGCGGGCCGGGCGAAGGCGAGTTCCGCCCCTACGAGAACACGACGACACGTCCTGGTGCGCTGGCGCTGCGTGAAGGCTTGGTCGTAGGGGCGCAGCTTGTCTGCGCCCGTGGTGCCCCCGGCGCACTGAAACCGGAGCCTCCTGTCGGCCGCAAGCTGGGCGGACGCGAGCTCCCCTGCGAGGTGATGACGCCGTCCTCGCGCGACATGTGTGCAGGTTTTCCGACAGGTACCATCGCAGTGGCGAGGTCGTTCGCTCTGCACTCGGCTTCGGAGACTCCGATGCCCACACTCGGTCGCGGACTCGGTACGGTGGTCGCGCTGGCTGTCCTGGCGGTGATCGGCGATCCGGCAAACAGCGACCTGTTCGACCCGAGGCGTCCGACCGTCGTGACCAGGTTGGTGTTCGCCTCGGAGGAAACGCCATAGGTGCCTGGCCGACCGCCCGGATCACATGCCCTTGATCTTCTCAGCCATGTGATTCAGGACGTGCGTGTGCTCGCGCTGCGGACTGAACATGATGATCTCTGCGTCTTCCGAGACCTTGACGTTGTGGCCGTTGGGCCAGTAGAAGAGATCGTTCGCCCTGACGGTCTCCTGCCTGCCTGCGGCGTCGATCGTGGTCAGCGCACCCTTGAGGACAAACCCCCAGTGGGGACACTGACAGAGGTTTCCTTCAAGCCCCTGGAACAGGGGAGTGGTGTCCACACCTGCTGCGAGTGAGAAGTACTCGCCACTGATCTTGCCGAGGCCGGTCGCATCTCCGAAGTCCAGCCGTTGCCGGAGTACGGCGCCCGGGATCCCGATCTTTACGTCCACCTCGTCCTTGGCCACGCGCATTGGTTTCTCCCTTTTTTATCAGAAACGAGACTCAATGTCTCATAGAGTGGCCGGATTGTCAAGTGCCGCGAGCAGTGGCGTTCTCGCCCGCCGTGCCACAATCTGACTCGGGGTGTCGTCGATGGTCCCATCGCGGAGGTGGATCCGGCTGCTGCTGATCTTGGCAGCCGGTGCGCTGTTGGCGCTGCTGCTGTGGCCGGTCCGCGAGCCGGCCGAGGCGCCGCCGCCCGCGGGCGCGCGCCCGTTTGCGTGGGACCGGGGTGCTCTCTGGTCGCGGCTCGAGGCGAGCTTTGCCAACGCCCGCCTGACGGGGTGTGGCGCAGTTCACCCGCGAGCCGAGACCCTGCTCAGCGATCTCGACGGCGCCCTCTCCGAAGTCGTTCGGACGTGTCCCGAACCCGGAGCGCCGAGCCTCGGCCGTCTGCTCGACGACACCTTCGAGCTCGGCCCGTTGGTGGCGGCCTGCCCCGACCTCTTCCCCGCCTACCTCGACTGGGTGACGCGGCTGCGGACGAGGGTCAAGGAGCTGTCGAGCCAGTGGGAGATGGCATCGCCAGCCTCCCGGGCCGCCCTGTACGAGCTGCTCTACGGCAGCCGCGCGGCGCTCGAGGAGGTGATGCTGCAGCTCCCCGAAGGTGATGTCCCCTTCCTGGTCCGCGGGGTGGACGAGCCGTCGGCGACCCCGGCCGCGGAGCTGCTCGGGGTCGTGGTGCACTCAGGCGACGTGCTGGTGTCACGCGGCGGCGCGCCGACCTCCGCCCTGATCGCGCGCGGCAACGACTTTCCCGGCAACTTCTCCCACGTCGCGCTGCTGTACGTGGAACCTTCGAGCCACGAACCGAGCGTGGTCGAAGCGCACATCGAGCGCGGCGTGGTCGTGTCCTCGCTCGCGGAGTACCTGGCGGACACCAAGCTGCGGGTCATGGTGCTCCGCCCGCGCGCAGAGCTTCCGGCGCTGCGTGCCGACCCGATGCTGCCCCACCGCGCGGCCTCGGCGGCCCTCGCGGCCGCCACCGCCCAGCACATCCCCTATGACTTCGCGATGGACTTCACGGACCACTCGCGGCAGTTTTGTTCCGAGGTCGCCTCGGCGGCGTATGACGGCGTCGGCGTCCACTTGTGGATGGGTCTCTCGACCCTCTCGTCTCCGGGCCTGCGCCGCTGGCTGGCGGGATTCGGTGTGCGCCACTTCACGACCCAGGAGCCGTCCGACCTCGAGTACGATCCCCAGCTCGCCGTGGTCGCCGAGTGGCGCGATCGCGAGACCCTCTACCGGGACCACCTCGACAACGCGGTGACGGAGGTCATGCTGGAGGGCGCCGAGCAGGGCGGCCGGATCGACTGCCCCTGGGTCCTGATGCCCGCCGTCCGGGTGGTCAAGGCATGGAGCGTCGCCTGCAACCTCGTCGGAGCCGTCGGCCCGGTGCCGGAGGGCATGTCACCGGCCGCTGCGGTGCGCAACCGGTCGTACAGTGCGCGCCACCGCGCCATCGGGGCACGGCTCGCAGTGCTGGCGGATGGTTTCGCGGCCTCGTACGGCTATCGGCCGCCCTACTGGGAGCTGGTGCGCCTGGCGCGGGAGGCTGCGGACGCTCCGTAGGGAGCGAAGGCGCGGTCCCGAGTCGGGGTCTCCCGGGTGCCACGGATTTTCACCACCAAGACACAAAGGCTCAGCACGGACGCTGCCGGCAAGCCAGCGCCGCAGGGCGGACGTACTCCAGGTCGATCGTGGTGATTGGATCGGAGATCAAGAAGGAACGCCAAGACGCCAAGACGCCAAGCCATCGCAAAGACGGGTGAGCGGTCTCGCAGGTCCCGGCGGCTGCCTCCAGCAGCCGCCCCTGACAGGAGGAGCGGGCGGACGAGAGAGCGGCTCTTTCGCCCGCCCGCTCCTCCTGTCAGGGCCGCGCGCCGGGCGCGCGGCGGGACCCCACATGGTCGATGCCAATGCCTCGTGCCGGGCGTTCATCGCTGAACGAGACCGATGTGAGCTCGGAGCGCGTCCGCGCTGGAGCCCACCACGGTCCTCTTGGCGTCTTTGCGTCTTTGCGTTTCAACCTCCGGCTCTCGCGCCGACCCGATCGTGCGGGCGTTCGGGGTCAGCCGAGACCTCGGCGGTCGCCTCAAACCTGGAAGCGGCACGGGGAGTCGCGGGTAGAATCGGTCCAGAGGGACTCGGTCCGGCTGGAGGAGCGATGGAGAAGAGCGCACCGATCTTCGTGGCGGGGCACAACGGACTGGTCGGCTCC
>CAZQYU010000253.1:0-5185 GCA_964597585.1 uncultured Thermoanaerobaculia bacterium | reverse complement strand
GCCTCGGGCGGGGTCAGGACGGAGTGCTCGAGCCGGTCGACCAGCAGCCGGGCGACGGTCTGCTCCTTGTTCAGGATCGTGCGCCGGATGGCCTCCGTCGGGTGGGCGGTGAACACCGGCGTGACCAGGGTCCGAGCGAGCATGGCCCGGACGTCCTCGAGCGGCACGCCGGCCGCGGCGAGTTGGCCGGTCACCGCCGCCAGCGAGGCCGGCTGGGGCCGCGCCGGGTCCGACATCTGGGCACGCCGGCGGCGAATGCGGTGTACCCACTCGGCCAGGTTGACCAACGAGAAGTAGGACGAGAACGCCCGCGCGAGCTCGCCCGCATCGGCCGCGTCGAGACCGGCCAGGAGCTCGGCGAGCCGAGACGCTCCGCTGTCGGGTTCGGATCGCCGGGCGATGGCCGTTCGCCGCGCCGTCTCGACGCGTTCGAACAGCGCCGGCCCGCCCTGCTCGACCAGAATCCTACCGAGCACCGCGCCGAGCCATCCCACGTCGTGCCGGAGCGCCTCGTGCTCGGCCGGGAACGCGGTGTGGCGTGAGGACGGTGTCTCGGTCATGGCGGATCCATGGTAGCGAAACCCGAACGCACCTTCGGGCGTAGACCACTTGGAAGCTCCGGGAGCGCGTCGGCTCCCGGAGGTCGGGAGGTCGAGGTGAAGGTGCGGGTGAAGACGGACGGCCCGGTCGCGGTCCTCGAGGTGGCCGGAAAGCTGTCCCAGAGCGACGGCCAGTCGACCTTGCACCACCGCGTCGTCGAGCTGCTCGACAGGGGCGTCACTCGAGTGCTACTCGATCTCGGCGGGGTCGCCGCTGCCGACTCCTCGGGCCTGGGTGAGCTGATCCGGTGCCAGGCGACCTGCAGCCGGAGGGGCTCGAGCTTCGAGCTCGCCGGAGTCACCGGGAAGCTCGACACCCTGTTCGCAATTTGTCGCCTGGCCGAGATCATCCCGATCCACGCCGAGGGCGCCGCCGTGCTCGCTGCGGTTCCGTCTGGGACCTGACCTTCATCTCTCACCACCTCTCGACAGGGGGCGACGATCTGCCGGCCGGCGCGGGCCCTCTCACAACTCGGAGCCTACGACGTATGTCTCCATACGACTCGGCGCCTCGCTGCTCGATTGCTCCGCGCCGGCAGCCATCTCGACGCCCTTGCGACGTGACGTGGTGAGACGTGCAGCTTCATCAGCATCTCGTTCCCGCGGGCAGCCGGACGGTCACCGGGATCTTCGCGAGCGCGCCGGGCAGCTCACGCACCAGGCGTGGGACCAGATAACCGGGGAGCACGGTCATCAGTTCACTGACCAGGGCCCGTGCCTCCGGCTCCGGTACGTCGAAGTGGGCGGCGCCCGCGACCGGGTCGAGCAGGTGGAGGTAGTACGGCAGCACACCTGCCTCGAGCAGCGCGCGGCAGAGCTCGGCGAGGGCCGCCACCGAGTCGTTGACGCCGCGCAGCAGCACCGACTGGTTGAGCACGGTCACCCCGACGGCGCGGAGGCGTCCGAGCGCGGCGAGGACCGAGGTGTCGAGCTCCCGGGCGTGGTTGGCGTGAACCACCATGACCGGGGTCAGCCGGGTCCCGGCGAGCCACTCGAGCAGGGCGTCGTCGATCCGCTCGGGCAGCACCACAGGCATCCGGGAGTGGACCCGCAACCGGCGCAGGTGGGGCACCTCGGCGAGAGCGCCGACGAGCGCGGCGAGCCGCTCGTCGGGCAGCATGAGGGGGTCGCCTCCAGACAGGATGACCTCCTCGACGCTCGGGTCGGCGGCGACCGCCGCCACCATTGGCCCCCAATCGCGCCCGGCGACCGCATGGGCCGGGTAGGGGAAGTGACGTCGGAAGCAGTAGCGGCAGTGCACCGCACAGGCGCCCGTGACGACGATGAGCACACGACCCGGGTATTTTGAGAGCAGGCCGGGCGCTCTCGCCGCTGACAGCTCGCCGACCGGGTCGATGACGAAGCCCGGGACAGGGATCTCCTCGCGGGCGTCCGCGAGCACCTGACGGAGCAACGGGTCGTCGGGGTCGCCGGAGCGGATACGCGCGACGAACCCTCGTGGTACCCTGACCGCGAACTGACGGACGGCGGCGGCCGCGGCGCTGCCGTCCCCCACGACCCCGGGATCGAGTCCCACCGCGTCGAGGAGCTCGCCGAGGTCGGCGATGCCCTCGGCGAGGATGCGGCGCCAGGCGCCGCGTTCGGGCGCTCCGTGCGGTCGTTCGATCATGCCGCGCATTCCAGCAGCTTCGGTATGATTTCCGCAAGCGCGAGGCGAGGGGAGCTCCAGATGGCGACGACCTACAGCATGAACCAGCTGCGCGTCGGGCTCAAGATCATGATGGACAACGATCCGGCCGTGATCACCGACACCGAGTTCGTCAAGCCCGGCAAGGGCCAGGCGTTCGTGCGCATCAAGGCCAAGAACCTCAACACCGGCAGGGTCAACGAGCGCACCTACAAGGCCAGCGAGTCGATCGAGGGTGCAGATGTCGTCGACAAGGAGCTCCAGTACCTGTACAGCGATGGGGACCACTGGTACTTCATGGACCAGACCAGCTTCGAGCAGATTGCGGCCGACGCGGCCGCGATGGGCGACACCACCCAGTGGATCAAGGAGCAGGACCTGTGCATCCTGACCCTGTGGGAGGGCCGCCCGATCAGCGTCACCCCGCCCAACTTCGTGGTCCTCGAGATCGTCGAGACCGATCCCGGCGTTCGCGGCGACACCTCCTCGGGCGGGAACAAGCCCGCCACGGTGGACACCGGCGCGGTGGTCCGTGTGCCCCTGTTCGTGCAGCAGGGCGAGCTGATCAAGATCGACACCCGCACTGGCGCGTACGTGTCGCGCGCCAAGGAGTGACCGCGGCCGGCAGGGGACTTTGAGGGTGAGCTGGGAGCCCGCCGCCGGCCTCGGGGCCTTGCGCCGGCGGGCGGAGGTCCTGGCGCGGATCCGCACCTTTTTCGCCAGCCGCAACGTGCTCGAGGTCGAGACCCCGGTGCTCGCCGCAGCCGGCGGCACCGACGTCCACCTCGCCCCGCTCCACACGTACCTCGCCGATGGCCGCCGGCTCTACCTGCAGACCTCGCCCGAGTTCGCGATGAAGCGTCTGCTCGCCGCCGGGTCGGGCCCGATCTACCAGCTCGGCCGGGCCTTCCGCGACGGCGAGGTGGGCCGCCGGCACAACCCCGAGTTCACCATGCTCGAATGGTATCGGCCGGGCTGGGACCACCACGCGCTGATGGACGAGGTCGATGCGTTGCTCGCCGAGGTGCTCGGCACCGCGCCCGGCGAGCGTCTCAGCTACCGCGAGGCCCTCCGCCACCACGCCGGCTTCGACCCCTTCGCCACCGCCGACGGCGAGCTGCGGGAGCGCGCGGCCGGGCTCGGGCTCGCCGCCGATGACGTCGACCGCGACGGCTGCCTGTCGCTGATCCTGGGCGCGGTCGTCGAGCCGCGGCTCGGCCGCGGCCGGCCGACCTTCGTGATCGACTTCCCGGCTTCGCAGGCCGCCCTGGCCCGGATCCGGCAGGGAGACCCGCCCCTTGCCGAGCGGTTCGAGGCGTACGTCGAAGGCGTCGAGATCGCCAACGGCTACCACGAGCTCACCGATCCGGGCGAGCAACGGCGCCGATTCGAGGCCGATCTCGCCGAGCGCCGCCGCCGCGGCCTGCCCGACGTGCCGCTCGACGAGCGCCTCCTCGCGGCGCTGGAGCACGGGCTGCCCGACTGCGCCGGCGTCGCCCTCGGCGTCGACCGGCTGGTGATGCTTGCCTGCGGCGCCAGCTCGCTCGCCGAGGTGATGGCGTTCCCGATCGATCGGGCATAGGCGCTTCGCGGGTGAAGAGTGAAGAGAAAAGAGTGAAGAGTGAAGGCGGGGGGCCGTCACACGCGAGAGGTGAGGAGGTCAGCAGGTCAGGGCGTCGGAAGGGCTGGATCGAGAGACGCTCTCCCCCGACGCGGGATGCACAACGCGAGAGGCGAGACGCGAAGGCGAGAAGATGCCGACCGACGCGAAAGGGGAGATCGCGGCGGGAACACCGGAGTCTGAGAGCAGGCCCCTCGTCTAGCGTCTCACTTCTTACGTCTCGCGCTTCCTGGCGGCCGCCATCTTGAGGCCCTCCCAGGCGAGCCAGCCGCGCAGGGCGAGGCCGCGTCCGAGGCCGTGGCGGTGGTCGGTGCGGGCGATACTCCAGTGGATCAGGGTTTCCGGCGGCGTCAGCTGCTCGGCTTCGGGCCTTGGCTCGAATTGGATCGACTCGGTCGGGCAGGTGAGCACGCAGACTCCGCAGCCGATGCAGCGCTCGCCGTCGACCGCCATGCCGTCGTCGGTCTCGGAGATGGCGGCCACCGGGCAGCGCGCGTCGCGGCACTCGCCGCACACGATGCACGTCTCGGGGTCGATCGCGGCCACCGAGTTCGACCGCGCCAGCATGAAGGGCGCGCCGTGCTCGCTGAGACCGCGAAGAAAGCCGCAGCAGCACGAGCAGCAGTTGCAGACGAAGAACGGCCCGCGCTGGAAGTTGTAGGTGCAGTGGACGAGGCCCTCCTCCTCGACCCGGTCGAGCAGGGCGAGCGCCTCCTCGCGCGTCACCTCGCGGCCCCATTCGGGGAGGTCGCGATAGGCGTCCGGCTCGGGCGAGAAGGACATGCAGGTCTCGCTGGTGTGGTGGCAGGGCTTGCCGACGAGTGCGCTCTCCTTGCGGCAGATGCAGTCCGCGACGCGGAAGGAGCGGCAGCGCTCGAGCATCGCCCGGAGGTCGTCGTAGGGCAGGATCTCGGCCCGGGCGTCGATCCGGCGGTTGACCGGGATCACCCGCGCCAGGGCCGGGGCGGCGCCGCCGAGGGTAGCGGCGAGGGTCGGCGCGTAGCGCTCGAACAGCTCCGCCATCTCGCGGTCGAGGCGCTCGAGCTGGAACTCGTATATACCGACGATGAACGGGGCGAGCCCGTAGTAGCGCCGTCCGCGCTGCCAGAGCGAGAAGATCTGCCCGCGCTCGCACATGGCGTCAAGGGTGGCGGTGACCTCGTCGGCCGGTCGCCGCAGCCGGCGCGCGACCTGGCGTGCGGTCTCCGGGATCGGCTTGAGCCGGAGCGCCATGGCGGCGTCCTCTGGTGTGAAAATCCGCTGCAGGATCTCGATCTCGATCCCGTCCGGCGTCGCTGGGAAGCCGTGCGGCAGCTT
>CAZQYU010000252.1:0-5213 GCA_964597585.1 uncultured Thermoanaerobaculia bacterium | reverse complement strand
GGGCACTACTCGTAGTCCTCGCAGTACCACACCCCCGCCACCGGGATCGGGTGCCGACATTCGCGACGCCACGCGCAGTTCACGCACAGGCCGACGTCTCGGATGGCAGCGGGGCCGCCCGCCGCGGAGTCGGATGCGGGCTCGAAGGCGGGACACGAGTGCACGGCGTCGTCACCGGTGCCGGCGAAGGCACAGCTCTTGAGGTGACGGCAGCGCGGGCAGAGACCCTCGTCACCGGGCGGCGACACACGCGCGGGCAGCGCGCTCCGCCCTCGTTCGCGGGTATCGATCGGGTTCCGATCAGCCGTCACGGCCGGCCCCGGCACGAGCGAGCTTCGCTCGCAGGGTCTTGCGGTCGATGCCCAGCCGGCGCGCCGCCTCGGAGCGGTTGCCGCGGCAGCTCTCGAGCGTGGTCAGGATGTGCTCCGCCTCGAGCTCGGCCAGGGAACGAGCACGCGTACGAGGTGACACGTGGAGCATCGGAAGGTGAGTCGCGTCCACCTGCGATCCCGTCAATCGCTCGAGCACGCGGCTCGCGACCCGGTCCATCTCGGGGAGGTTGCCCGGCCAGGGGTACTCGGAGACGACCTCCGCCGCAGGCTCCGACAGCGAGGGGGCCGACCGTCCGCATCGTACGGCCGCCTCGGCAAGCGCTTCGAGGAACAGCTCCGGGAGATCCTCCCCGCGCTCGGCCAGTGCCGGCACCGCGATCCAGATCCAGGGCAGGCGTGACGGGAGGCTCGACCACGGCTCCGCCGCGGCCACCAGCCCGGCGGCGTCGAGCTCGCTGACCAGGACCAGGCGGAGGTCGAACGGCTGACCCTCGGTCGCGCCCAGCATGCGCGCGCGTCGGCTTCCCGCGGCACTCACAACGTCCTCCAGAAACGCGAGGTCGGTTGCGGCCAGCCCCTCCAGAAGCAGCGTTCCCCCCGCCGCACTGTGGACGAAGCCGGCGCGGGCATGCGAGGCCTCTCGGACGGCGGCGCGTACGTAGCCGAAGAGCTCTCGCCGCAGGACATCGCCCGCCACCTCGCCGCAGTGCAGGGCGACCAGCGGGGCGAGCGCGCGCCGACTGGTGAGGTGAATCTCGCGGGCAACCGCTGCGCGCCCTGTCCCGGCCTGCCCGCACACCACCAGCGGACGATCCGAACGGGACGCCTCCCGCGCCCGCGACCGCAGCGCTGCTGCCGCAGCCGAGCGACCCCGAAGCGCACGGGGCAGCCGCCGCCCGCTGTCGCTCACTCCCTGCTCACCGACCACCGAGGGCCCCCGTCACCACCGCTGCTGATGCCGTCGTCTCCACCATGGCCACCGCTTCGCTCCTCTCCCAGGATTCTAGCGTGCGGTGTCGAGAGGACGGACGCGTGGGCGCTCTGGTACGCTGCGCTGGAGAGGTCACATCCAGCCATGGAGCGCGAGGGTATCGAGCTGTCGAGCCGCTACGGCATGCACATCGAGGAGTTCTCCTCGCTGATGGCGCAGCGCGTGCTCGATATCCTCCTGGTGGCCTCGCAGTACGACGCCTTCGTCCTCGAGGAGGACGGTCAGCTCACCGAGCTTGTGACGGAGGAGTTCCGCAGCCTCGACCTCAATCTGCGGTACGCCCCGCGCTTCATCCGCGCTTCCACCGGGGCCGAGGCCCTCGCGATCCTCGCCGAACGCGAGATCGACATGGTGGTGACCACTCCCCGCCTCCGCGACACGTCGTTGCAGGCCTTCGTCGAGAGCGTGAAGGCGCTGCGACCCCAGCTCCCGGTCGGGCTGCTCGCCGCGCACGCCTGGGACCTGCCGTGGCTGGAGCCCGCCCGCCAGTCCGGGCTCGCCGACTGGATCTTCCTGTGGCAGGGCAATGTCAAGGCGCTGCTCGCCATGATCAAGCAGGTCGAGGACCGCCAGAACGCCGATCACGACATCCTCGAGGGCGGCGTCCAGGCGATCATCCTGGTCGAGGACGAGGTCCGGTTCTACTCCGCCTACCTGCCGCACATCTACACCGAGGTCACGAGCCAGACCAGTCGTCTTGTGGGGGAGGGGCTCAACCTGTCGCATCGCCTGCTGCGCATCCGCGCCCGACCCAAGATCCTGCTCGCGCAATCCTACGAGCAGGCATGGGACCTCTACGAGCGCTACGCCGGGAACCTGCTGGGGATCATCTCCGACGTCAGCTTCCCCCGCGCAGGTGTGCAGGACGCCGAGGCGGGCCTCCGCCTCGCCCGGGCGGTTCGCGACCGCAACGACGATATCCCCTTCCTGATCCAGTCGATGGACACGTCCTTCGAGGTGCGTGCCCGCGAGGTCGGGGCCTCGTTCATGGCCAAGGCCTCGCCGACCCTGCTCGAGGACCTGCGGCGGTTCATCCTCGAGAACTTCGGGTTTGGGGACTTCGTGTTCCGGCTGCCCGACGGAAGCCCCGTGGCGCGGGCCCGGGACATCCGTGAGATGTTGCGCAGGCTCGCCGAGGTGCCCGACGAGTCGCTCGTCCACCACGCCGCACGCAACCACTTCTCGGCGTGGCTGAAGGCGCGCACCGAGTTCGAGCTGGCCTCGATGCTGCGCCCGCGCACAGTGTCGGAGTTCGCCTCTCCGGCTGAGCTGCGCGCCTATCTCATCAGCACGCTGACCACCTATCTGCGCGAGATCCAGCAGCATGTCATCGCCGACTTCAAGGCGACCACGTTCGACGATCTGGTCGCGTTCGCCAAGATCGGGTCGGGCTCGATCGGAGGCAAGGGGCGAGGCCTGGCATTCATGCACAAGCTCCTCGCCCAGGGCGGCCTCGACCTGCCCGGTGCGACGGTCGCCATTCCCCAGACGCTGGTCGTCGCCAGCGACGTCTTCGAGGAGTTCCTCGACCGCAACCGGCTGCGCTCGCTGGTCACCGACGCGCCCGCCATGGACGATGAGCAGATCCTCGCCTCCTTCCGCCGGGCGCGCTTTCCGAACGCCGTCCGCTCCCAGCTCGCCCGGTTTCTCGAGAAGGTGACCGAGCCGCTCGCTATCCGGTCGTCGAGCATTCTCGAGGACTCCGCCTACCAGCCGTTTGCCGGCGTCTACGCCACCGTGATGCTGCCCAACAGCCACCCGTCGGTCGACGTCCGGCTGGCGCAGCTGTTCGAGGCGATCAAGGTCGTCTACGCCTCGACCTACTTCCGCCGTGCGCTCGACTACCTCGAGTCGACGCCTTACCGCAGCGAGGAAGAGCTCATGGCGGTGCTTATCCAACGGCTCGTGGGGAGCCGCAGAGACGACCTCTTCTACCCCACCTTCGCAGGCGTCGCGTCGTCCTACAACTTCTATCCCTTCGGCAGTATCAAGCCCGAGGACGGGGTAGCGCAGGTCGCCCTCGGGCTCGGAAAGTCCGTGGTCGAGGGCTTCACCGCGATCCGCTTCTCTCCACGGCACCCGCAGGTGCTCCCGCAGTTCTCGACCGTGAAGGACATCCTGCGCAACGCGCAGCGCCACTTCTACGCGCTCGACATGTCACGGGAAGATGTCATCCCGGGCATCGTCACCGACGCAAACCTGGTCCGCACCGACGTCGCCGCTGCGGTTGCGAGCGGAGCCGCAGCGCCGATCGCCTCGACCTACCGGAGATCCGACGACACCATCACTCCTGGCATGTCCGAGCGGGGAACACCGCTGATCACCTTCGCTCCCCTGCTCAAGGGTCGCGTGCTACCCCTGCCGGAGCTGCTCAGCCGCCTGCTGGCCACCGCAGAGGCCGGGATCGCGAACCCGGTCGAGCTCGAGTTCGCGGCGGACATCGTCCGCGGACTCGGCCAGCAGCAGACCTTCCAGGTGCTTCAGGTGCGCCCGTTGGTCGTCGAGAAGGTCGGAGCCGCAGTCGACCTCTCCCCCGAGGCCGAGGCCCGAGCACTGGTTCGTTCCACGGTGGCGCTCGGCCACGGCCGCCGGGAGAGCATCTCCGACGTGGTCCTGATCTCGCCCGACCGGCTCGACAGGTCCGGCACCAGCCAGGCCGCGATCGCGATCGAGAGCATCAACCGTTCGCTCCGTGATGAGGGCCGCACCTGCATTCTGATCGGCCCCGGCCGTTGGGGCACCCGCGACCCGTGGCTCGGGATTCCGGTCGCTTGGGCCCAGATCTCGACCGCACGGGTGATCGTCGAAACGGACTTCCCGGACCTCCAGGTCGAGCCCTCCTTCGGGTCCCACTTCTTCCACAACCTCACGTCGTTCGGAGTCGCCTTCCTCGTCGTCCACGCGGCCAGCAACGGAGGCTTCATCAACTGGGACTGGTTCGAGCGGCAAGCTGCGGTCGTGGAGGCTCTCGACGGAGCGGTGCGTCACGTCCGCCTGGCGCGTCCGGCAGAGATCGTCGTCGACGGAGCGAGCGGCCGCGGCGTGATCCTTGAAGCAGATCCCGACTGAGACGAACAAAAAATGCAACTCGCTCTCAACATCTGTTTCCTCCACTGAAAACCCGATCAGCCACTTGTCTTCGCGCCACATGACAGCTATCTTGTGAGCCGATGATGCGCTTCGTTCGGGACCATTCTCATAACACTGCTGCGATTCTCACCGCATGATGGGGATTTTCGCCCCATCTTCAGCGTCCCCATCGCCGCCCGCAGCGCCGGGTCGAACCGGCCCCTGTTCGGGGTCGCCACACAGCTGACAGACGGAGGAGCCCATGCGTCCAGCGGAGAAGGTCTACACCGACCAATTCATGAAGAACCTCATCGCCCGGAACTCGGGCGAACCGGAGTTCCACCAGGCCGTCCGCGAGGTGGTCGAGTCGCTGGTGATGGTGCTCGAGCGGCACCCGAAGTACCTCGATCAGCGCATCCTGGAGCGGATCGTCGAGCCCGAGCGGGTGATCCTGTTCCGAGTGCCCTGGATGGACGATCGCGGTGACATCCACGTCAACAAGGGATTCCGGGTCGAGTTCAGCTCTGCGCTCGGCCCCTACAAGGGCGGGCTGCGCTTCCACCCCACCGTCAACCTCGGCGTACTCAAGTTCCTCGGATTCGAGCAGATCTTCAAGAACTCCCTGACCACGCTTCCGATGGGCGGTGGCAAGGGGGGGTCGGACTTCGACCCCAAGGGCAAGTCCGACAACGAGGTCATGCGCTTCTGCCAGAGCTTCATGACCGAGCTGTTTCGCCACATCGGGGCCGACACCGACGTACCGGCGGGCGACATCGGCGTCGGCGGACGCGAGATCGGCTTCATGTTCGGCCAGTACAAGC
>CAZQYU010000251.1:0-5221 GCA_964597585.1 uncultured Thermoanaerobaculia bacterium | reverse complement strand
TCGCTTCCCACCCGCGCGGCACAGCCGCGCGTCTCTCACCGGGCTGAGGTAAGCTCCGCCCCTACCCTTCACGCTTCACCCTTCACCGCGTCTGGGCCAACGGCCCGGAGGCTACTTCACCAGCTTGCTCGGCGGGACGAGGTCGGCGCCGCGGGCCTTGAGCTTGGGCAGCTCGTCCTCGAGCACCTCGATGGTGACCCTGGTGAGGTGCCCGATGGCGATCGCGCGGCCCTCGTGGCGCGCCCTGAAGACCGCCTCATCGAGCTGTGCGCGGACCGCGGCCGGGGTGCGCTCGTTGTCGAGGAAGACCAGCCGCCGCCCGGTGCGCACACCCTGCGCGCGGGCGGCGTCCTCGGCCACCGTCGCCACGGTGGTGCGGGAATCGATGAAGGCCAGGCCGCGCGCGGCCAGCTCCTGCATCACCCAGGTCATCGTGCGCAGATCGGCGGTCGCCTTGGAGCCCATGTGGTTGTTGACGCCAACCACGAAGGGCACGTTGTTGAGCGCCGAACGCACGGTCGTGCGGATCTCGCCCTCCCCCATCGACACCAGCACCGCGCCGGGCCCGGGGTTCTCCCCGGGATATCCCTGCGGCTCCATCGGGAGGTGGAGCCAGATCTCGTGACCGCTACGGTGGAGCTCTGCAGCGGTGTCCGCCGAGTGGGGCAGGAAGGGAAGCACCGCCACGCCGACCTCGACCGGAAGGGCGGCCGCAGCGGGCACCAGGTCGAGACTCTGGCCGGCGTCGTCGAGCAGGATCGCGAGCCGGCCTCGAGCTCCGGCCGGGAGCTCGGGGCGCGCGGTCGCGGTCGGTTTCGCCGGCACCGTGGATGGCGTGGGCGTCGGCGCGGTTCGCGGCGGTGGAACGTCGAGGTGGAGGTCGAAGGCCTCGACGCCGGCGTCGATGCGCATGTGAACGACCTCCCGGCCCTCGGGAGAGAGCTCGGCGACCGAGGCCTCGCGGGCCGCCGCCGCCTGAGCGGCGCCGGTCGCGAAGGCGTGCACCGAGACCTCGTCGGGAAAACGTACCCGCCAGGTCCGGACGAAGACGTCCCCTTCCTTCACGATCGGTTCATCGGGGAGGACCCGAATCGCACCGTGGGCGGCCGCGAGCCCGCGCAGCACGTCGCCGAAGCCCTTGGCCTCGACCGCGGTCGGCGGGCCCTGACGGCGCCCGATGAGGATCCAGAGAACCGCTGTCAGCGCGATCAGGACGATCGCGAGGACGACAGCGAGGCGGCGGGTCGGTGGCGCGCCGCGCCTACGCCGCTTGGTCATGGGCCGTTCGGACGAGCTCCAGCGCACGCTCCAAGGCAGCATCGCCCGTGTCAGTGCCTGCGCTCGCCACCGGCTGGGAGGGCTCCACGCCGTGGTGAGTGATGGCCTCGCCGTCGGCCCCCAGCCAGTCCGCGACAGGAATCCACAGGCGGACGGCGCCGTCGCTGACCACGCTCATGTGCGGCGCGTGCCCTGCGGTTCGTGATCCGACGAGATCGACCTTGGCGCGCGCCAGCGCCGCCGCCAGAATCTCGCCCGGACCCTCGGTCCCGCGGTCGATGATCGCAACCGTGTGCGCCGAACCGGCAATACCGGGCGACGCAGGGAAGCTGCGCTCGCCCGCGCGGCTGCCACGCCACTCGCCGAGCGTTCCGGAGCCCGCGAACAGATCGGCGACCCGCACCGCCTCATCGTCCTGACCCCACACGACGTCACGGAGGTCGAGCACGACCGGCTCGCTTCCGGCGAGCAGGGGACGCAGCGCGTCCGCCGCGCCCGCGGCCAGATTGGAGAGCTTGATCACGCGCACGCCCTCGCGAGTCTCGACGGCCGGCATCAGCGGGTGCCACGGGGTCGCCTCGAGCACGACCTCGCGGCGGGCATCGACGGAACGGTCGACGACGGTCAGGTGCACGGGCTCGCTGCGGCCCTCGCGCTCGAGGAGCTCCCGCCGCAGGTGCCACAGCGGCCGCCCGCGGGTGTAGACACCCTCGACCTGCTCGATGACCTCACCCGGCTCCAGCCCGGCGGACGCGGCGGGTGATCCGGCCAGCGTGGAGCGCACGGCGGCAGACCCGAGCCGCAGGCCGAAAACGAGACCGTACGGGGGTGGCGAGAGCACGAGCTCGTCGGGGTTCTTGGCGAGGTCCTCGGGCAGCACCGCCGCCCATGGGTCGACCGATTCGAGAATGCCCGCATCGAGGCTCTGGGACAGGGCTTCGGTATCGAGCGGGTCGACGTAGTCGGAGCGCACCAGGTGCACCACCTCGGCGAGGTTGCCCATCGCGCGGAAGAGGTCGTCGTGGACACGGTGACCGGCCAGCGTGAGGCCGGCGAAGAGGAGAACCACCGTCACCGAAACGGCGAGAAAAACGGTCCGGATACGTCGCATCTTACGAGTGCTCCCCCTTGAGCTGGAGCCACCGGAGAGGATCCTGCGGCTTCCCGCCCACCCGGATCTCGACGTAGAGGCTGCCCTCCTCGGTCGGCGGTGCCGCCAGCCCGAGACGCATCCCCATGGTCACAGTCTGGTTGAGCCGCACGTGGATTGTAGCAAGGCCCGCCACCAGCGAGTACACGTCATTGCCGTGGTCGATCACGACCATGTTGCCGTAACCCTTGAAGTAGCGCGCATATGCCACCATCCCTGGAAACACCGCCTGGACCTCCGTCCCGGACGGCGGGTTGAGACGGACACCGTTGCACACGGTGTAGGTGCTGTAGCGGGGGATGTAGTGGCGGCCGAAGCCGAGCACCACCGGGCCTTCAGAGGGCCACGGAAGCGCACCCCGAAAACCTCGGATGTCCTCGTGTCCGGTGAGGCGATCGCGCGAGCCGAGGATCCCGAGCAAGCGCTCGAGCGCCCCCTCCCGGTCGCGCAGATCGGCGAGCCTGTTGGTGGTCTGACGGCGGCTGCGCTCGAGCTCCGCGAGCTGGGCTTCGACCCTCCTGCGCACGCCCTCGAGATCGTGGCGTCGTTCGTCCAGGCCCCGCGTCTCACGCTCCGCGACCTCCAGCGCCTGGCTGAGCTGGGCGAGCCGCGCGGTGTAGTCCTGTCGCAGGCGGTCGTACTCGATCATCAGGCGCGCCTGGCCGGTGGTCAGGACGGCAACGGTCCCGACGGCGCGTTCGAGGTCGCCGCCGTGAGCCGCGTCGTAGAGGAGCTGCAAGGGCCCCGGCTGGCCGAGCAGGGAGAGCATCTCGATGTGGCGGGCAAGAACCTGACGTCGGACCTCGAGATCCGCGGCGAGGCGAGTGCTTTCGGCGCGCAGGCGTCCGACCTCCGCATGGCTCTTGGCCACCAGCAGCTCGAGCTCCCGCACGCGGGCCTCGGCAAGCTGGAGCTGAACGTTGAGCTTCTCGCGCTCCTGACTGACGTCGCGCTGGCGCTGAGTGAGCCCGGCGAGTTGTTCCTCCAGCCGGGTGATCTCGGCACGTACGGTCTCGAGCTGGGCACCAGTGGTCGGGTCGTCGGTCGCCGCGCTCGTGCTCGCCACGGCGAGCACGAGCGCGCAGACAAGAGTGAAGAGTGACGAGTGAAGGGAAAAGCGCCAGCGCTGCATCGAGCTGAAGGGTAAAGAGTGAAGAGAGAAGAGTAAAGGGCCGCCGCTGCGCACGGACCTCTGGCAGGACGATCGCCTGACCGCGGTCGTGGTCCGTTTCGCGGAGGACGGGCAGCGCAGATCAGTCGTCGAGGAGCAGCCTGCCCGCACCCGTGCCGCGATTCGTATCCAGTCGTAGGGGAGCAGCTTGTCTGCTCCCATGCCGATACCAGGGACCCTTTCACCGGGCGGAGACAAGCTCCGCCCCTACGAATCGCATCGCAGCCTCACTCCTCACTCTTCACCCCTCACCCGCGCGGCGCAGCCGCTGAGTCAGGACGACCGCCGTTGTAGGATCTGAAGGTGGACTCGGGACCCAAACCCGGATCGGCTGACTCGCCCGGACGTCATGAGCCGTCGTGGCTGGCGGTGGTGCGGCTGCTGCGCTGGCCGGTGGTCATCGTGGCCTCGATCGTCCTGATCGTTGCGCTCGCGACCAAAGCCTGCGACACCGTGACCCGACGCGGCCAAGCGGCATTCGACGCTCTTTCCAAGGGTCTCTCCAGCACCAACCTGACAACGTCGTTCGTCGCCTCGCTGCCCCACCTCGTCCCCGGGTCCGGCACCACCCTCGAGCTGGCCGCGGTCGAAGCGGTCGAGACGGTCACACGGAGCGAGGACCGCAGGCTCTTCTTCGATCTGCTGCCGCTCGGCACAACGGTGACCGAGATCCGCGTGCCCGTCACCTATCGCTTCCACGTCCGACTCGATGCACCCTGGCGCCTCGAGGTCGCCGGCAACGCCTGCGTGGTCCACGCGCCGGCACTCGAGCCGACCCTGCCGCCCGCCATCCATACCGACCGGATGGAGAAGCGGGTCGAGCGAGGCTGGCTACCGTTGGACGTCAGCGCCCAGATGGACGCCCTCGAACGCAGCCTGACACCCACATTCGCGGCCCGGGCGCGCGGTCCGGAGACGGTCGGCCTGGTGCGTGAGCTGTGCCGCAGGCGGTTGGCCGAGTTCGTCCGCGCCTGGCTACTGCGAACTGGTCACTGGCAGGACGAGCGCCTGACCACGGTCGTGGTCCGGTTCGCGGATGAGGCGCCCTTTGGGGAGTCAGAAGTGAAGAGTCGAGAGTGAAGAGTGAGGCGCCCCGTCCCTCCGTAGTAGGGGAGCAGCTTGCCTGCTCCCGTGCCGCGAGTCGAACGCAGTCGTAGGGGCGCCGCTTGCCTGCGCCCAGCGTGTCGCGCTGACACGGATGGAACGCACGTGAGCCGGAAGATTGAACCGCAAAGGCCGCGAAGAACGCGAAGGCCGAAGCCAAGAGTATTCATGAGAGGTACTTAGCGGTCTTTGCGTCTTCGCGGTTCACATTCTCGGATGCGCCCGAACAGGCACTGCCGAGCAAGGGCCGGGGGATCTCCCCGGGTTTCGAGACAGCCTGCAAGCTCCGCCCCTACGGTTGCCGCCGGACGTCTAGCGTCTCACTTCTAGCGTCTTGCCTTCTCACTCCACCGCAACGCGGGCGATCTCCCCGCCGAAGCGGTGGCGGACACGCATCAGGAGCAGGATCGCCACCGTGCCCAGCCCTGCCACCAGTCCCCACCAGAGGCCTACCGGACCGAGTCCGAGCGGGTAGGCGAGGGCGAGGCTGACCGGAATGCCGATCAGCCAGAACCCGA
>CAZQYU010000250.1:0-5236 GCA_964597585.1 uncultured Thermoanaerobaculia bacterium | reverse complement strand
CGGCGCGCTCGCCACAACCGTCGGTCCATCCGGGCTCGGGATGGTCTTCGCCGGCACGGACGGCGTCGCGGCTTCGCCTGACCGAGGCGGAAGCTGGACGTGGCTCTCGCTGCCCTTCGACGCCGCACGTGTCGCGGCGATCTCGACCGACCCGAGGGATCCCTCCCGGGTGTGGGCCTCGACCTCCACCGCCGGACTGTTCGCGTCGGCCGACGGCGGATCCCAGTGGCGCCAGGGCTTCGACGGGCTGCCGGAGGGATCGACGACCGCCCTCGCAGCCGACCCACGCGATCCCGACGTCCTGATCGTGGGCGTCGACACGGACGGCCTCTACCGGTCGTCGGACGGCGGCGACTCCTGGACTCGCGTGGCCGTGGAGGGCTCCCCTCTCGCTCAAGTGGACTTCCTCTCCGCGGTCGACACGGGCACGGGCCCGACCCAGTGGTTCGCCGCGGCGAGGTGGGGCAATGTGTATCGCAGCAGAGACGGCGGCGACACGTGGACCCGGATCGCCGACTCGTTTCTCCAGGACGTCACCAGCGCGGTCGTGGCCTCACCACACTCCCCGGCGACGCTGTTCGTGGGAGAGTCCACCCACCGGCTCGTGGTCAGCCGGGACGGCGGCGAGACCTGGGCGGAGGCCGCCAACAACCTGCCGAACGACGAGAGGGTCTGGTCGGTTGCCTTTTCCCCAGTCCTCCCGGGAGTCGTGTGGGCCGGCGGCAGCAGCGGTCAGGTCTACCGCAGCAGGACCGATGGGTTCCTGTGGGCCCCGGCCGGCGCTCCCGTGGCCGACTCGCCGGTAGTGGCCCTTGTGCCCGAGGCTGGGGACGGGAGCCGCATCTGGGCCGCAACCTACTTGGACGGCGTCTTCCTGACGACCGACGGCGGCCAGACCTGGTCGAGCGTCTCGGGCGGTCTCGCCAATCCGAGGGTGAGCTGTCTCGTGCCGGTCCCGGGCCGCGCCGGCCAGGCGTTGCTCGCCGGAACAAACGGTGGCGGCGTCTTCCGGCTCGAGCCCACCTCGCCCAGGCAGCCGTCCGGACGGACGGGCTCGGGCGCCGCACCCGCGCCGAAGACCGTCGACCGCGTGCCGCAGGCGACTGCTTCACGGCGGGTCACGCGCCCCACCGGCCGACGGTGACGGGGCCCCTCGCGAGCCCGCCGGAGCGACGTCGCACCAGTCAGCGCCGCCGCACAGGTTCCGCGCCGGCAGACGTGGCGCACGACGATGCGACGCTCCGACGGCGCGGAAAGGCCCTGTCGGCCGCCCGCCTCCGGCGCGTCGATCCGCTACCATCATGGCGTGATCCCGCTCGCTCTCGCCGTGCTGCTCGCGGGGCCGACCCAAGCGCTCCGGGCGCCCGATCCGCCGTCCGCTCCGGCCGACGCGGCGGTGGTGATCGTCACCGGCGACGCCGCTCGTGCGGCGGTGCGGTGGCGCAGCACGCCGCTCGGCGCCCTGGCCGGGCGGAGGGACCTCGCGGCGCTGGTCGACCTGGCTGCCTCGTGTCCGGGACCCGCGGTGGTCTGGCTGTCGCCGGACGGTTCGATCTCCGTGGTCGCCGAGGCCGGCAGCGGGGCCGAGGCGCTCGCAGCGCGGCTCGGGGCCGGCGGGTGGCCTGGATGGGCCGGCGCCGATGTACGGCCGACGACACTGGGCGGCCGTCCAGCCTCACTTGTTTCACGCCAGGGTACCGATCTCGGAGGCTGGGCCCGGGTCGGATCGCGGATCGTCGCCGCAACCACCGCGCCCGCCCTCGGGTCGGTGGTCCGAGTGAGCACGGCACAGGTGCCAGGAGCTGCGTCGCCCGAGGTGCCCCACGAGGCGGACCTCGCGATCAGGATCGACCTCGACCGCCTCCCGCGACCGCGGCCCGGCCGCTTCGACCTGCTCGCCAAGCTCGCACCGCGACCCCTCGACACCCTCGGCAGTGGAGGCGTCGTGACGGCGGTCCTTCATTTCGACCCGGGGTCGACCCGCGGCGAGGCCACCCTCGCGGTGCGGCAGCCAACCGGTGCTGCGGCCCTGCTCGCCTCGTTGCGCGGCACCGCGCCGCGCAGCGCCCTGGTACCTGAGGATGCCACCGCGTTCGCCGCCGCGAGCTTCGAGTCGCGTCCGGCCATGGCAGCGGCGGGCGAGATCCTGGCCGCTGCGAACCCGCTGGTCTGGATCGGGGTTCAGGGAGCGAGCAGCCTCGCGGGACGAATCGCCGGGACGACGCCCGATCCTGCAACGCGCTTCCTGGCCACCCTGACCGGCACCGCCACATGGGCCGGGGTCGCCGGCCGACCCCCGTTGCTCGCGCTCGGCGTCGATCCGCCCGGCGAGGCGGCGAGCGCCGCCGATGCCGTGCTGCGTCCGCTGACAGAAGAGAGAGGAGACGATGCGGCCGTTGCTCCTGAGACTGCTCGCCTCGCGACTCTGCCGACGGCGGGTACGCAGACATCGCCAGGCATGGCATGGGCCGTCCGCGGAGGGTGGGTCGTTGCGGCTTTCGGCTCGGGCGACTCGCTCGCGGGCGCTCTCCCCTCGTGGGGTGAGGGATCGCCTTCGGGATGGACCGCGCCGGAGCTGCGACCCTCCCTCGATCTCACTCCCCGCGACGCCGCCGCGATCGCGGTCGAGCGTCTGGGCGGCTCCGCCACGGGACCGCTCGGGAGGTTGCTCGGCGTTCGCCGAGGCTCGGGCAGGGCGGTCGCGGTGGGATCTGCGTCGCCGCTGGGCGGTAGACGGATCGATCTCACGCTCCGAGTCACCCCCATGCCGCGGTGACAGGGGTCACCGCATGAAAGTCAATACTGCCCCATATTCATGATGTCGCATCACCCGGCGACCCTCCTTCCAAGCCCGGCGTTCCGGGCTTGCTTTTTCATTGACGGACCCGGCGCGGCGCGGCGGGTCCGTCAATGAAACCGACCGCGAGCTGAGGCAGCCCGCGGTCGGAGGAACAGCGATCAGAAGGTCGGCGCGCTACTTCGCGCTCTCGATCGTGAAGGGCGGCGCCTCGGGGATGCCGTCGCGGCGGCCCTTGCGCTTGTCGGACCCGAGCAGCGGCGCCGGCGTACGGCTTCGCATCTTGCCCAGCTTGAGGTAGTCGAGCACGAGCTGACGCTTCATGAGCTGGATCGCCCGCGCCGGGTCGACGCCCTTCGGGCACACGTTGGAGCACTCGCCGGCATAGTGGCAGCGCCACGGACCCGCAGCCCCCGCGAGCGCCTCGCGACGGGCGGCGAAACCACCGTCGCGCGAGTCGATCAGGTAGCGGTAGGCCTGCGCGAGTGGCTGCGGTCCGGAGTAGACCGGGTCGGTGGCGACGGTCGGGCACGCGGCCATGCAGCAGCCGCACTTGATGCAGAAGGAGAACTGAAGGTACTCGAGCAGCTGGTCCGGCGACTGCCAGTACTGGTCGGTGGGCTCGAGCACCTCGGTGCGGTCGTCGCGCTGGATGAACGGCAGCAGCGTGCGGTGGGTCTCGAACATCGGCATCAGGTCCGGCACCAGGTCGCGGACGATGCCGAAGTTCGGCAGCGGCGCCACCAGCAGGAGGTCGTCGGCGACGTCCCGGACCTGGGTGTTGCAGGCCAGCATCGGGCGCCCGTTGACGAGCATCCCGCAGGAGCCGCACACCCCCATCCGGCACGACGAGCGCCACGCCAGGGTGCCGTCGAGGTGCTCCTTGATGTACCACAGGCCCTCGAGGACGACCATGCCGGCCGGGACCGGTACGTCGAAGTCCTGGTCGTAGGGAGCCTTGTCACCTGCCGGGTCGAAGCGGCGGATCCGGAAGCACACCGTGCGAACGTCACGCGCATTCTCGGCCATGCTGCCCTCCCCCCTCATCCGGCCAGCGCGGTGGTCCGCGCGACCACCGCGGCCCAGGTCCCGATCACGAACAGGACCACGCCGACCGCGAGCAGCAGGGAGCCGATCGCGCGCCGTGCGCCGGGTCCGGGGCCGAGCTCGAGCAGGATGTTGCGCAGGCCGTACAGGCCGTGGAACAGGCCCGCGCCGAGCAGCACCACGTAGCTGATCATGAAGAAGACCTGCTTGGCCCTGAAGGCCACGTTGCGCCAGTCGAGCGGGTTGTCCACGTCGGCCGGGTTGAGGCCGCTCAAGTGGAGCACCGCCGACAGGTGCATCACACCCATGTGCAGGCCGAGGAGGATCAGGATCACCAACCCGGCGATGACGTGCCAGGTCCACAGCGAAGTGTCGCGCCAGCTCATCGTGTCCTCCTCAAAGACCCAGGAACTCCCAGCCGCCGAGCCCGATCAGCACGGCGGCTGCGATCATCATCACGACCATGAAAGGACGCTGGACGTTGAGCGAGCTCTTGTAAGGATAGACCGGCTCCTCGGCCTTCCCGGTGAGCACGCCGAGCTCGACGAGCACCAGTCGCAGCCCGTTGGCCGCGTGGAACGCGAACGCGGCGAAGACCAGGAACTCGCCGAAATGGAAGATGGGGGCGCCGACCGCCGCCATCGCTCTCTGCCATGAGGCCGGCCCGAAGGCGCGGCTGGAGGTCACCACGACGTGGAGCAGGAAGTAGGTCAGGATGCCGAGCCCGGTCAGCCGGTGCAGGGTGTAGAGGTAGCGCTCCACCCCCCATCGGCCGCCCACGACCCAGCCCTTGATGCCGAGACGATTCGGGTAGACGCGTGCCATCGTGCCCTCCTCAGTACTTGCGCTCGACCGGCTTCCACTTGGTGATGGTGACCGGTTTGGAGTCCAGGCGCAGTCCGTCGCCCTCCTTCCACACCAGGGTGTGGTGGAGGAACTTCTCGTCGTCGCGGGTGGGGAAGTCGCGGCGCGCGTGACCGCCTCGGGACTCCTCGCGCGCGAGCGCTCCGGCAACCATGACCTCCGCGAGGTCGAGCAGGTTCTCCAGCTCGAGCACGTGGAAGAGGTTCGAGTTGTAGATCCGGCCGCGGTCCTCGAGCCGGATGCGGTCGAGCCGGCCGCGGATCTCTCGGACCTTCTGAAGACCCTTGGCGAGCTCCTCGCCGGTCCGGTAGACGCCGACGTGGTGGTCCATGCTGCTGCGTAGTTCGTGGCGCAGGTCGTAAGGGTTCTCCGGCCCATCGCGGCGCAGCAGGTCCTCGAACAGCCGCTTCTCCTCGGCCTTGACGCCAGCGTCCGGGACCGCGCCGAGGGCGGGCGAGGCGCCGAGGTACTTTACGATCTCCTCGCCGGTGATCCCGCCCCAGACCAGGCACTCGGCGGTCGAGTTGG
>CAZQYU010000249.1:0-5264 GCA_964597585.1 uncultured Thermoanaerobaculia bacterium | reverse complement strand
TGCACCGAGGCACGGGCTCGCGGCGACCGTGAGGATGGACAGGGCAGCGAGCAGGCGAATGGTGCGCATGAGCGGCACTATACCCGGGGTCACAGTCTGACTCGCGCGCACCATGTCCGTGAGCTCTCGTCCGTTTCGGCGTGCACGGCGCCTCGCGGCCCTCGGCATGAAAAACTGTGAGATGGGCAGATCAGAGGACCGCTACACCTTCGATTTCGACCACGAGGCCGGGGCGGCAAAGGTCTGCTCGGTACACGGCGAGGTTCTCGAGGGCAGGGAAGTGTCTCTCAACCGAGCGGTGCACCCAGCCTTCGTCGGCGGGGCGGACGTGGTAGACCCGGAGGTGACGGAAGCAACCCAGGGCGCTCCGGACGTCCATCCCGTCCGCCGTTTTGGACAGGCCGCTGCCGACCAGGGCCTCGAGGTTCAGGAGGGTCTCGTCGAGCTGCGCCTCGAGGTCGCCTTCGTTCCGCGTATCTTCTCCGCAGACGCTGGCCGTGCCCCCGACCAACAGCCAGGGCGGCTGGCCGGTCGCGACGACAACGCGGGTCGCGCGTGAGAAACAGGGTGGGCGCGGGCCGTACCGGCTCGAGTATCGGTAGGACGGCACCTGGCGCGGGTTCTCGACCGGCTCGCCGCGATGGCGCGCGGCCAGGGTGTGAATCACGAGATCGCAACCGTCGTGGCCGACCCCGGACGCCGTCGCAACCCTGCTCTTGAAGTCCTGCTCTCCGGCGTACCAGTCCGAGTAGGCGGCGAAACGGCCGGCGTTGAACGCCATGTAGCGCTGCGGCTGCTCGTCGAGAGGCTCGAGGATGCCGGGAATGAAGTTCCAGACCCGCACCAGGTGACGGGCGTCGCCTTCCTCGATTGCGGCGTGCAGCCGCTGGTAGGCTTCGGTCGTCGCATCCTGAAAGTCGCGTGCCGACAAGCTCGCTGCGTTGGCGACGCGGACGGTCGCGAGGCAGAACGAGTCGTCCTTCGCCCGCTGCACGACGATGCCGCTCGTCGGCTCGCGGATCGATCGGGTCGCCCCCAGGAGCCCGACCGCCCACCGTGGCGGACTGATGGGACCCCACGCCCACAACGCGGCCAGAGACTGGGATGCCGGGACGCCATCCATCGTCGGAACAGCGTAGGACATGCAGACTGAGGCGTCAAACTCCCTTTGTGGCAGCGACATCCGGCTGATCGGGTCGCGGCAGGGCGACGGGCCTGAGGCCGCGGGCGGCGAGGCCTTCGAGGACCGCCGCGAGCGCCGGCAGCAACACCGTGCGGCCGCCGGGGTCGTGGCGAAGATTGCCGTCGTGCAACAGGAGGACGTCGCCACCGGCAACCTCTGCCAGCAGGCGTGCAGTCACCCTCCGCGGGTCATGGGCGACGGTGTCGAAGGCACGCCGCGTCCACGAGGCGAGCCGTAGCCCACGGTGAACGAGCGCCGGTTCGAGCTGCGGCCCGCGGATACCTGCGGGGGCGCGGAGGTAGTGCGGAGGCCGCCCCGCCACCGCGGTGATGACCGTCTGGGCGTGGTCGATCTCGCGACCCAGGGCCGCGGGCGGCAAGAAGAAGAAATGATGCGGGTGGGAGAAGGTGTGGTTCTCGAGGGCGTGGCCGCGGGCGGCGGTTTCGGCGGCCAACTCGGAGTGGTGCTCGACCAGCGAACCGATGACGAAGAAGCTCGCTGTCGCCCCGTGCCGATCCAGGAGGTCGAGGACCGCCGGTGTCACGTCGGGATCGGGCCCGTCGTCGAAGGTGAGGCCGACCTCGCCGCGCTCGGCGGCCTCGGGCGGGAGCCTGCGCAGGTTGGGGCCGAGCCAGGAACAGCGGGGCAGCAGGCCACTCGCGACGATGACCATCTGGTCGGCGACCAGTGCTGCCAGCACCGTCGGCCACCACGCCGGCGTCGCAGCCAGCGCGGCGCCGCCTGCGACGTGCATGGCGGCGGAAGCGACGAGGAGGGGCGACGGCCGCCAGGGCCTGGTCCTCCGATCAGTCCCCATCGGATCTCCGCGCCGAGGTCGACGAGGCTGCCTCGAGCAGGCGGTCGACCGCGCTCCGGTCGACCTTGCCGCGGGCAGTGCGCGGGATGTCGCGGACCACGACCACTCCGCGAGGCACCTTGTGCGGCGCCAATCGACCGCGGCACCACGTGAGAATCCCGGCGACGCCGACCGCGGTCCCCGCGGCGGCGACAACGGCGAACACCGCCGGGTTCGCCTCGCTCGAGGGCGTGCGGCCGACGACGACCGCATCGCGCACGCCGGCGAAGGCGAGCAGCACCCGCTCGACTTCGCGCGGGTCGACCTTCTTGCCCTTCACGTTGATCAGGTCGTCGGCGCGTCCGACAAGCACCAGCTCGCCGTCGCGGAAGGCACCGAGGTCGGCGGTCCGGAAGCAACCGTCGGCCAGCGTCCGATCGGGCTCCGGCAGGTAGCCGAGGGCCGCCGCCGGCGAGCGAACCACCACCAGGCCGGCGTCGTCGGCCGCCCCCTCGACCGGCTCGAGCTCGACCGTGACCCCGTCGACAGGCGTGCCCAGGGTGCCGCGCTCTCCGGCGCCACCTTCGCGGTCGAAGCAGACGCCGCCAACCTCACTGGCGCCGTAGAAGACGTGCACCGAGCGGCCATAACGGGCGCGGAACATCGCCGCTGTCTCGGGCCTGAGCGGCGCACCGGCGGTGACCGCGAGGCGCAGCGACGGAGGCAGGGACGGCGGGTCCGTCATCCGCATCAGCGTCTCGAGGTACGCAGGTACGGTCGGCAGAAATGTGACGTCGGCGGCGCGGGCGGCCTCGATCGCGGCGAAGGGTCCGTCGTCGGACGGCACCACCATCGTCGAGCCACGCACCAGCATCGGCAGTAGCACCGAGGACAGCCCGTAGGAGTGGGACACCGGCACGGCGGCCAGGATCCGCTCGTCGGCGACCAGTCCCATGGTGCGGGCCAGACCGGCGTCGTCCGCGGCGAGTGCCTCGGCGCTGACGGCGATGCCGCGCGGGCTTCCGGTCGAACCGGAGGTGAGCTTGACGAAGGCCGTGCCCGCCGGTAGAGGGACCGCCGTGTGCCCGGTGGGCTCAATCACCACCTCGGTCGGATCCAGGTTCCAGCCGCGACCGCCACGTACGACGGCGCCGGCGCCGAAGGCGGCAAGCGCCCGGCGCCGTTCGTCCCCGGGCGTCCGTTCGTCGAGCAGGGCGACCGCGCGGCCGCAACGGCGCAGGGCCAGGAGCGCGGCGGCGAAGGTGGGCCCGTTCGGCGCCTGGAGGGCGATGAGGGCGGCATCGCCGATGTCGGACGAGGCGAGACGCGCCTCGATCCCGCGGGCGAAGGCGTCGAGCTCCGAGGCCCGCACCGCCGCCACCGGCGACCACAGCAGGGTGGCGTCGGGACGAGACGTGACGACGCGCGCAAAGGCGTTCAGGATCGGGTCGTGGGTCATCATTTGGAACGCTCGGCGGCCGGGGGCGCGGTCCCGGACCGGGAGTGAACTCGGAGTATACTTCGGGTAGTGGTCGCCCGCCGCAGTGGGGCTTGGCGCTTCCGCGCGGGTGTCCTTCATTCTCCGCCGGTGATCGTGGGACGTGAGTCGGGTGATGCGGCGGTTTCCCTCTGGAGGTTCGATGTCGTCGACGATGCGGGCCGAGATCAAGCAGCTGATCATCGATCAGCTCAACCTCGAGGGCATGACACCGGACATGATCGGCGATGAGCAACCGCTGTTCGGCGAAGGGCTGGGCCTGGACTCGGTCGATGCCCTCGAGTTGGTCGTGGCGCTGGAGAAGGCTTACGGCATCAAGATCGAGGCCGGTGACGCGACCCGAGAGGCATTCGCCTCGGTGGCGGCCCTGAGCGATCTCGTTGATCGCCTTCGCGCGGAAGGAGCCGGTCCGTCGCCACCTTGAGCCGGCATCCGCGCGTCGTGGCCACCGGGCTCGGCGCGGTCAGCCCATGGGGCTGGGATGTGGCTCACCTGCGCGCGGGACTGGCGAGCGGCGGGTCCGCGATCAGCGAGCCGCAGCGTCTCGACACCACCACCCAGCGCACCCGCTTGGCGGGCGAGGTGCCCGGGTTAGCGCCTGGCGAGCTCCGACTCGAACCGTCCACGACCCGTGCCGACGCCTTCGCCGTCGCCGCCGCCTCCGCCGCCTGCCGCGACGCCGGTCTCGCGCCGGCCGGGGCCGCAGTCGGCGTCTACTTCGGTGGCAGCACTGCCGGCATGGCGGAGACCGAGGAGTTTGTTGCGTGCCTGCTCGGCGTGCGCGAGGGCCGACCCCGTCTTGCCCAGGTTGCCGCGCAGACGGTCAACGCTCCCGGGGACGCCGTCGCCCGTCGGCTCGGCGTCTGCGGGCCGGTCGTGACGGTCTCGTCGGCTTGCGCCTCTGGCGGGCTGGCCCTCGGGCTCGCCTTCGAGGCTCTTCTCGCCGGTGAGGTCGAGATCGCTCTCGCCGGCGGTGCCGACGCGTTGTGTCGGCTCACCTACGCCGGTTTCAACTCGCTGCGCTCGGTCGACTCCGCCCCCTGTCGACCGTTTCGTCCCGACCGCGAGGGTCTGAGCCTCGGTGAGGGCGCAGGGGTGCTCGTGCTCGAGACCCTCGAGCACGCCCGGGCACGGGGAGCGCCACCGCTCGCCGAGCTCGCCGGCTGCGGCTCGAGCTGTGACGCCCACCACATGACGGCCCCTGACCCGGAAGGTCGCGGTGCCGCGGCGGCGATCCGCGCCGCCCTCGCGGCCGCCGGCCTCGAGTCAGGCGACGTCAGCTTCGTCAACGCCCATGGCACCGGGACTCCGCACAACGACTCGTCCGAGACGCGGGCGATCCTCGAGGTGTTCGGCGAGCGGGGGCGCACGATCCCGGTCACTTCGACCAAGGGCAGCATCGGCCACCTGCTCGGTTCCTCGGGCGCGGTCGAGGCGGTGGCGACGGTGCTCGCGCTGCTCGACGGGGCGGTCCAGCCTACCCCGGGGGCTGATCCGGTGGACGCGGAGCTCGGCATCGACCTCGTCCTCAACGCGCCGCGTCCACTGCCGCCGAACGCCGTCGGCGTATCGACCTCGTTGGCCTTCGGCGGCGCCAACGCGGCCGTGGTGCTCGCGGCCGCCAGCCGGCTCGAGGCGGGCCAATGAGAGCGCCCTCGCCGGTCGTCATCACCGGACTCGGCGCTGTGAGTGCCGCCGGCGCCGGCGCCGACGCGCTCGCCGCCGATTTTGAGACCTCGACCGTGCGCACCGCCGAGGTCGACCGCTCGGCCGGCTACCACCGGGAC
>CAZQYU010000248.1:0-5268 GCA_964597585.1 uncultured Thermoanaerobaculia bacterium | reverse complement strand
GGCATAAACGCCCTTGATATCCTCCCGCTGGTTGGCGTGCATTTTGAGCAGGCGACCGATGCGCTCGCGCTTGCCGCTGATGCTGTTGAGCACGCTCATTCCGCTGGCGAGGTGACCGGAGTACAGGCGCACGAATGCGAGCTGACCCACGAAGGGGTCGGTCATGATCTTGAATGCAAGTGCTGCCAGAGGCTGGTCGTCGTCTGCCCTGCGAACGTCGAACTCGGCGCTGTCCGGGACATGCCCCTCGATCGGCGGCACGTCGAGCGGCGAGGGCAGGTAGTCGACCACCGCGTCGAGCAGCTGCTGCACGCCTTTGTTCTTGAACGCCGAGCCGCAGAGAACCGGGACCATCGAGCCCGCGAGAGTGCCGATCCGCAGACCAAGCCGGACCTGGGCCTCGTCGAGCGTGCCCTCGCCGAGATAGCGGTCGAGGAGCTCCTCGGAGGTCTCGGCGACCGCCTCGAGCAGGCGTTCCCGGTACTCCTCGACCTCCGCCTGGTAGGCGTCCGGTATCTCCTCCTCGTCGAAGGTCGAGCCGAGAGTTTCGTCGCGGTAGCGGTAGGCCTTCAACCTCACGAGGTCGATGACACCGGCGAAGCTCTCCTCGCTGCCGAGAGGAACCTGGACCGGAACCGGGTTCGCCCGGAGCTTGCCCCGGATCTGGTCGACCACGCCGGCAAAGTTGGAGCCGACGCGGTCCATCTTGTTGACGAAGGCAACCCGCGGAACGCGATAGCGGTCCGCCTGTCGCCACACGGTCTCGGACTGAGGCTCGACGCCGCCGACCGCGCAGAATATGGCAACCGCGCCGTCGAGGACGCGCAGGCTGCGCTCGACCTCCGCCGTGAAGTCGACGTGGCCGGGAGTGTCGATGATATTGATGCGGCAGTCGCGCCAGAAGCAGGTGGTCGCAGCCGAGGTGATGGTAATGCCCCGCTCCTGCTCCTGCGGCATCCAGTCCATCGTCGCGGTCCCGTCATGGACCTCGCCGAGCTTGTAATTGATGCCGGTGTAGTAGAGCACCCGCTCGGTAGTCGTCGTCTTACCGGCATCAATGTGGGCCATGATGCCGATATTGCGGACCTTCTCGAGTGGGACGACGCGGGGCATGTTGTCAAAGAACTCCAGTCTCGGGTGCGCTTGCGGGCTACCAGCGATAGTGTGCGAAGGCCTTATTGGCCTCCGCCATGCGATGCGTGTCATCCCTCTTCTTGATCGCCGAACCGCGGTTGCCGGCGGCGTCGAGGAACTCGGCCGCCAGCTTCTGCATCATCGTCTTCTCATTGCGCGCGGTGGCGTACTGGATCAGCCAACGGATCGCCAGCGACTGCTGGCGGTCGGAGCTGACCTCGACAGGCACCTGATAGGTCGAGCCGCCGACACGCCGCGACTTGACCTCGACCTGGGGCTTGACATTGTCCATCGCCCGCTTGAAGACCTTGAGCGGATCGTCGCCGGTGCGCTCCTCGATGAGCTTCAGGGCGCCGTAGAAGATGCGCTCGGACACGGTCTTCTTGCCCCTGCCCATGACCGAGTTGATGAACTTGGTCACGAGCTGGGAGTTGTACACGGGATCCGGCAGGATCTCACGCTTGACGATCGTCGCACGCCGCGCCATGACGCCCCCCCCTCACTTCTTGGGCCGCTTGGCGCCGTACTTGGAGCGCTGCTGGCGGCGGCCGTCGACACCCTGGCAATCCATGGTGCCGCGGATGATGTGGTAGCGCACGCCCGGAAGGTCCTTGACACGACCGCCGCGGATCATCACCTGCGAGTGCTCCTGCAGGTTGTGCCCCTCGCCCGGGATGTAGGCGGTGACCTCGATCCCATTGGTGAGGCGGACACGGGTGACCTTGCGCAAGGCCGAGTTCGGCTTCTTGGGCGTGGTGGTGAACACTCGCGTGCACACCCCGCGCCGTTGCGGGCACGCCTGGAGCGCAGGGCTCTTCGTCTTCTCGACGATCTGCCGACGGCCCTGACGGACCAGCTGCGAGATGGTGGGCATGAATCACTCCCCTGTGGTGCAGAAAGGCCAAGGGACATGTCCGCTTGGCCGAGTTCCGGCTCGTGGACCCGCGACGCGGGCCAAAGCCGCGGAAGAATACTGGAGAAACCGCTGGGTGTCAACTCTCCTGGAGCGGGCGCTCGCGGTGCATGTCGATGAAGGCCGAGGCCGCCTCGGTCATCTCCTGGTAGAGGTTATCGGGCTCCGGCTCGATCTCGATCTCGTCCTCCGGAACTGGGTCGATGACCGTCCTGCGGTAGCGCGATGCACCGGTCCCGGCCGGGATCAGGCGGCCGACGATGACGTTCTCCTTGAGACCGTGCAGGCTGTCCACCTTGCCCGAGACCGCCGCCTCCGTGAGCACCCGCGTCGTCTCCTGGAACGACGCGGCCGAAATGAACGACTCGGTCGCCAGGGAGGCCTTAGTGATGCCGAGCAGCAGCGACTTGGCCGTCGCAGGCTCGCCACCGGCGGTCACCACCCGCTCGTTCTCGCGCCGGAACACGTAATGCGGTACCTGCTGGTCGAGCAGAAAGTCGGTGTCGCCAGGGTCGACGACCTTCACGAACCGCATCATCTGACGAACGATGACCTCAATGTGCTTGTCGTTGATCGCGACACCCTGGGAGCGGTAGACCTCCTGGATCTTGTCCACCAGGTGTCGCTGCATCTCCTTTTCGCCCAGGATCGAGAGGATGTCGTGGGGGTTGATGGCGCCCTCGGTGAGCGGATCGCCCGCCTGAATGAACTCACCCTCCTGCACCGAGACGTGGGCGTAGCGTGGGATCGAGTACTCCCGGTGCTCGCCGCCTTCACCCTCGGTCACGATCCTCCGCTGTCCGCGAACCGGCTCGGTGATCCGCACGGTGCCGTCGATCTCGGATACCACCGTCGGGTCCTTCGGACGCCGCGCCTCGAAGAGCTCGACGACGCGGGGCAGACCGCCCGTGATGTCTTTGGTCTTGGACATTTCACGCGGGATCTTGGCGACGACATCGCCCGAGGACACGGCGTCGGCTTCACCGACGAGCAGGTGGGATCCGATCGGCAGCTGGTAGCGACGCTCCTGTCCCGCGTCCTCGTCGGAGATGACGAGGGTTGGGATCCTCTTGCCCGAGCCGAGCGGCTCGATGACGATCTTGTGCGCGTGGCCGGTCAGCTTGTCGATCTCCTCGCGGACGTTCTCGCCCTCGACCAGGTCGACGAACTTCACCCGACCGGAGATTGCGGTGAGAATGGACGAGGTGAAGGGGTCCCACTCGACCATTGGCGTGCCCGGATCGACGTCCTCGCCGTCCTCGACCAGGAGGTTCGAGCCGTACACGACCGAGTAGCGCTCCTTCTCACGCTGGCGTTCGTCCAGAATGACGAGCTTGCCGGCGCGGGAGATCGCGACCTGTGCGCCCTGCTTGTTCGTCACGGTGGTGACGTTCAGGTACTTGACCTTCCCTGCATGGGTCGCGACGTGGCGTGACTGCTCACCGCCCCGGGTTGCGGTGCCACCGTAGTGGAAGGTCCGCATGGTGAGCTGGGTGCCGGGCTCGCCGATCGACTGCGCGGCGATGATCCCAACCGCCTCGCCCATCTCGACCATGCGTCCGGTCGCGAGCATGCGACCGTAGCACTGCTGGCAGACCCCGCGATCGGTCTCGCAGGTGAGCGCCGAGCGGATCCGGACGCGCTCGATGCCGGCCTCCTGGATCAGGTTGGAAAGCGTCTCGGTGATCTCGACGTTGACCGGGCAGATCAGCGTCCCCTCGATGGGATCGTAGACGTCCTCGGCGGAAACCCGACCGACGATGCGGTCGCGCAGTTGCTCGAGGATCTCGCCGCCCTCGGCGATCGCCGTCACCTCGATGCCGTTTTCGGTACCGCAGTCGTGCTCGACGACGATCACGTCCTGGGCGACGTCGACCAGGCGACGGGTGAGGTAGCCGGAGTCCGCCGTCTTGAGGGCGGTGTCGGCGAGGCCCTTGCGGGCGCCGTGGGTGGAGATGAAGTACTGGAGGACGCTCAGACCCTCGCGGAAGTTCGCGGTGATCGGCGTCTCCATGATCTCGCCCGAAGGTTTGGCCATCAGGCCGCGCATCCCGGCAAGCTGACGGACCTGCTCCCTCGAGCCGCGCGCACCCGAGTCCGCCATCATGAAGATCGGGTTGAAGTGCCCGCTCTCGTAATCGATGGTGGACATCTGGCTGAACATCTCCTTGGCCACCTCCTCGGTGACTCGGTGCCAGATGTCGACGATCTTGTTGTGCCGCTCGCCGGCGGTGATCAGACCCGCGGAGCGCTGGCGTTCGACCTCATCGACCTCGGCGTAGGCCTGGTCGAGCAGAACCGCCTTACCGTCGGGAATCACCATGTCGCTGGAGGACAACGACAGACCCGACCGGGTGGCGAAGGTGAAGCCGACCTCCTTGAGCACGTCGAGCAGCTTGACTGTCTCGATGTGGCCCCGGTGCATGAACGAGAAGGCGACCAGGTTCTGGAGGCCCTTCTTCTTGAGCTGGCCGTTGATGAACGGCATCTCGCCGGGGAGCTGCATGTTGAACAGGACCCGGCCGACCGTGGTTTCGAGGAGCATGTCCTTGACGTCGATGATGTCGGCGTGGAGCAGGTCCTGCGAGCCACCCTGGGCGACGAGGTCGATCAGACTGCCGGAAAAGCGCAGTTGGATCGGGGCCTGGGTGGCGACCACCCCGGCGGAGTACGCGAGGAACACGTCCTCGGGTGCGGCGAAGATCTTGCCCGAACCGCGGGCGAGGGGGTTCTCGGTGGTCAGGTAGTAGACCCCGATGACCATGTCCTGGGACGGCACCGCAAGAGGCTTGCCACTCGCGGGCGACAGGATGTTGCGCGCCGACATCATCAGGAGGTGGGCCTCGAGCTGGGCCTTTGGGCTCAGCGGGACGTGGACCGCCATCTGGTCGCCGTCGAAGTCCGCGTTGTACGCGGCGCACACGAGCGGGTGGATCTTGATCGCCTTGCCCTCGACCAGGACCGGCTCGAAGGCCTGGATGCCGAGACGGTGAAGCGTCGGTGCGCGGTTGAGCAGCACCGGATGCTCCTGGATGACGGTTTCGAGCGCGTCCCAGACCTCCCCGGTCTGCTGCTCGACGAGCTCCTTCGCCATCTTGATCGTGGTCGCGAGGCCGCGCTTCTCGAGCTCGTGGTAGACGAATGGCTTGAACAGCTCGAGCGCCATCTTCTTCGGCAGCCCGCACTGGTTGAGCTTGAGCTCCGGACCGACCACGATCACC
>CAZQYU010000247.1:0-5275 GCA_964597585.1 uncultured Thermoanaerobaculia bacterium | reverse complement strand
GGGTACTTCTACGCCGAGGTGGTGGAGCAGATGCGCTGCATCGGGTGCAGGCTGTGCTGCATCACCTGTCCCGACGTCGCCATCGAGATGCGGTCCCACGGCACGATGTACCACTACTTCGCCTACTGAGGACGGGGGCAGCGATGGCCAAGAAGCTCATGAAGGGGAGCGAAGCGATCGGCGAGGCCGCGGTCCAGGCAGGCTGCCGGCTGTTCTTCGGCTACCCGATCACGCCCCAGAACGAAATCCCCGAGTACATGTCGATGCGACTGCCGCAGGTCGGCGGCCGCTTCGTCCAGGCCGAGAGCGAGGTCGCGTCGATCAACATGCTCTACGGCGCCGCGGGCTCCGGCGAGCGAGTGATGACCTCCTCGTCGTCGCCGGGCATCTCGCTGATGGCCGAAGGGATCTCGTACATCGCCGGCGCCGAGCTGCCGGTGGTGATCGTCAACATCATGCGCGCCGGCCCAGGGCTCGGCGGTATTCTGCCGTCCCAAGGCGACTACTTCCAGGCCACCAAGGGGATGGCGCACGGCGACTTTCGGCTGCTCGTGCTGGCGCCGTGGTCGGTCCAGGAGGCGGCCGACCTGGTCCAGGACGCGTTCGACCTCGCCGACTACTACCGCAACCCGGTCATGGTCCTCGGCGACGGCCTCATCGGCCAGATGATGGAGCCGGTCGAGTTCTGCGACGGGCGACAACCGGTCAAGCCGATCGCCGCCAAGGACTGGGCCGCCACCGGCTGCCACGGGGATCGCCCGACCAACATCATCAACTCGCTGTTCCTCGATCCCGAGGTGCTCGAGCGTCACAACCTCAAGCTGAAGGCGAAGTACGACACCATGCGCCGGGACGAGGTCCGGGTCGTAGAGCACGGAACCGAGAGCGACTACGACGTGCTGATCATCGCTTACGGTACGGTTGCCCGGGTCTGCCTGACCGCGATCGAGGACCTCGCCGCGCGCGGGGTCAAGGCTGCGATGGTCCGGCCGGTCACGCTCTTTCCGTTCCCTTACGAGACGATCCGGCGGGCCGCCGCCAGGGCGAAGGCGGTGCTCGTGGTCGAGCTCTCCACCGGCCAGATGATCGAGGACGTTCAGCTCGCGCTCGCCGGCAAGCACCCGATCCACTTTCACTGCCGGCTCGGCGGGATGTTGGCGACGCCGGAGGAGGTCACGGGGAAGGTCGAAGAGATCCTCGCCGGGCGCTCCGAGGAGGTGCACCATGTCTGAGACGGTCTTTGCGCGGCCCCATGCTCTGGCCGACGTGACCACACACTACTGCCCGGGCTGCACCCACGGCGTGATCCACCGATTGGTCGCCGAGGTCATCGATGAGCTCGGCCTGCGGGAGCGCACGGTCGGCGTTGCCCCGGTCGGCTGCGCGGTACTGGCCTACAACTACTTCACCACCGACTTCCACGAAGCGGCCCACGGACGTGCGCCGGCAGTGGCGACCGGGGCCAAGCGCGCGCGCCCCGACCTGATCGTGTTCACCTACCAGGGTGACGGCGACCTGGCCTCGATCGGGATGGCCGAGATCGTCCACTGCGCCAACCGCGGCGAGAAGGTGACGGTCATCTTCGTCAACAACGCGATCTACGGCATGACGGGTGGTCAGATGGCGCCTACCACCATGCCGGGCCAGGTGGCGACGACCTGCCAGCTCGGGCGCGACGTCGAGCAGGCGGGCCATCCGATCCGGGTCGCCGAGCTGCTCGCCACCCTGCGCACGCCGAGCTTCATCGCGCGGGCGTCGGTTCACAACCCTTTGCTCACGGTCAACGCCAAGGAGATGATCCGAAGGGCGTTCCGCTACCAGGCCGAGGGACGCTGCTTCTCGTTGGTCGAGCTGCTGTCGACCTGCCCCACGAACTGGGGCATCCCGCCCGCCGAGGCCACGACCTGGCTGGAGCGGAACATGCTGCCCTACTACCCGCTCGGCGTGTTCAAGACCCCTGACGACGACGACCGCGCGGCGCGGCCGTTCCCGGCGTGAGGAGGCGGCGATGCAGAACGACGTGATCCTGGCCGGATTCGGGGGGCAGGGCATCTTGCTCATCGGCAAGATGCTGGCCTACGCAGGGATGCACGAGGGTAAGGAGGTCTCCTGGCTGCCGTCGTACGGGCCGGAGATGCGGGGCGGAACCTGCAACTGTACGGTGGTGATCTCCGACACCACGGTCGGGTCGCCGGTCATCCAGTCGCCGCGGGCGGTGGTGGCCATGAATCTGCCCTCGCTGGACAAGTTCGAGGCGGACCTGAAGCCCGGCGGGGTGCTGCTGATCAATACCTCGCTCATCAACAGGCCGGCACGGCGCGACGACGTCATCGTCGTCGCGGTGCCCGCCAACGAAATCGCCAACTCGCTCGGCAACCCGCGCGGCGCCAACATGGTCGTGCTGGGCGCCTACATCGGCGCGACCGAAGCGGTGTCGCTGGAGGAGGTCGAGAAGGTCGTCCGCGAGACCTTCGCCGCCAAGCCGCAGGTGATTGACGTCAACCTCGAGGCGCTGCACCGCGGCTTCGAGCTCGGGGCCCGACATCACCACGCCGTCGCGGTGGAAGCCTGAAGCGGGAGGGAGCCGCATGTCCGACGTTGTGTGCATCGACGTTACCGCGACCGAGGAGATCCTCGAGCGCTACCCGCGCGAGGAGCCGTCGCTGATCCAGGTCCTCCAGGACGTTCACCGGGCCTACAACTACCTGCCCTGCGATGTTCTGGTCCGGGTGGCGGAGGCCCTCGACGTGCCGCTCGCGAAGGTCTTCTCGGTGTCCACGTTCTACAAGGCCTTCTCGCTCACTCCCCAGGGCGACACCATCATCAAGGTGTGCACGGGTACCGCCTGCCACATCCGCGGTGCCGGTCAGCTCGTCGAGGAGCTCGAACGCGAGCTCGGCATCGGGCCCGATGAGACGACCGAGGACCGCGCGTTCACCCTCAAGACCGTGAACTGCGTCGGCGCGTGCGCGATGGCGCCGGTGATGATTGTGGGTGAGACCTACCACGGCAGCGCGAAACCGGCCCGTGTGGCCGGCTACCTCAAGACCAGTGAGGGGGCGAAGGATGCGAATTGAGTCGAGGGCTCAGTTCGAAGCGGTGCAGGCCGAGGCGAAGCGCCGCGAGGAGGGTCGAACCCAGAAGATCCTCGTCTGTTGTGGCACCGGCTGCCTGGCGTCCGGCTCGAAGCAGGTCGCTGAGGCCTTTGCCCACGAGGTCACAGAGCGCGGGCTCGAGGCGGAGGTTGGCCTGTTTGTCAAGACGACGGGTTGTCACGGCTTCTGTGAGCGAGGACCGCTGGTCGTGTTCCAACCGTCGGGAATCCTCTACACCAAGGTCAAGCCGACCCACGTCGCCCAGATCGTCGAGAAGACGGTCATCGGCGGCGAGGTCATCCCGCGTCTGGTTTACAAGAACCCCGTCGACGGCGGCCGCATCCCCCAGTATGACGAGATCCCGTTCTACAAGCACCAGACCAGGGTCGCGATGCGCAACATCGGGCGCATCGACCCCACCGACATCCACGACGCCATCGCCCTCGGGGCGTACTCCGGGCTCGCCAGGGCGCTCTTCGAGATGACCCCGGAGCAGGTCCTCGACGAGGTCGAAACGTCCGGTCAGAGGGGGCGAGGCGGCGCCGGGTTCCGTACCGCACGCAAATGGCGCTCGTGTCGGAAGGCGGCGGGCGAGCGGCGCTTCGTACTGTGCAACGGGGACGAGGGCGACCCCGGCGCGTTCAAGGACCGCTCGATCATGGAGGGAGATCCCCATTCCGTGCTCGAGGGCATGGTCATCGGCGCCTATGCCGTGGGCGCCCACGAGGGGTACCTCTACGTCCGGGACGAGTATCCGCTGGCGGTGGTCAACCTCACCATCGCCATCGCCGACGCCCGCAAGCTCGGGCTGCTGGGGGAGAACATCCTCGGGACCGGCTTCGACTTCGATGTCCGGATCTCGCGCGGAGGCGGCGCCTTCGTGTGCGGAGAGTCGTCGGCCCTGATGCGCAGCCTGGAAGGCAAGACCGGTGAGCCGAGAGCGAAGTACGTGCACTCGACCGACAAGGGTCTCTTCGATCAGCCGACGGTGCTCAACAACGTCGAGACCTGGGCCGGTATCGGTGCGATCATTCAGCACGGTGGCGCCTGGTTCGCCTCGATGGGGACCGAGAAGTCCAAGGGCACCAAGGCTTTCTCCCTGGTCGGGAAGGTCAAGAACACGGGCCTCATCGAGCTACCGATGGGAACGACGCTGCGCCACATCATCTTCGACATCGGCGGTGGGATCCTGAACGATCGCCCGTTCAAGGCCGTGCAGACGGGAGGTCCGTCCGGGGGCTGCGTGCCCGAAAGCCTGCTCGACCTTCCGGTGGACTTCGAGCGCCTCACGGAAGCGGGCTCGATGATGGGCTCGGGCGGCATGATCGTGATGGACGACCGGACCTGCATGGTGGATGTCGCGCGGTACTTCCTCGCGTTTCTCACCGAGGAGTCATGCGGCAAGTGCGTGCCGTGCCGCGAGGGGCTGACCCAGATGCTGCACCTCTACGACGACCTCATCGCGGGCCGCGGCACCGACGCCCACCTCGCGAAGATCGAACGCCTCGCCGCCGGCATGCAGCTCGGCAGCCTGTGCGAGCTCGGCAAGTCGGCGCCGAACCCGGTGCTGTCGACCTTGCGCTACTTCCGGGACGAGTATGTCGCGCACATCCGCGATCACGCGTGCCCGGCCGGGATCTGCCGCGATCTCACGGCCTACGAGATCGTTCCCGAGGACTGCGACGGCTGCCACGCGTGCTTCAAGGCCTGTCCGGTCGATGCCATCACCGGTGTGACCAAGGAACTGCACGTCATCCATCACGAGGCCTGTATCTCGTGCGGAGCGTGCTTCGACGTGTGCCCTAACGACGCCATCCGGACCTTTCCCAAGGTCCGGCTCTCGACGGAGGTGGTGTGATGCCCTCCCTGACGGTCGATGGAACGAGGGTCGCCGTGCCGGACGGCGCGACCCTCCTGGATGCGGCTCGCACCGCCGGTGTGCACGTGCCCACCCTGTGTCACTTCGACGGGCTCGAGCCCTGGGGCGGGTGCCGGCTATGCGTTGTCGACCTGTGGCGCCCGGGCTGGGACCCGGACTGGTTCAAGATGGTCACCGCGTGCAACCACCCCGCTGAGGACGGCGTTAAGGTCTTCACTGCGACCGAGCGCGTGCTCGAAACCCGCGCCGTGGTGCTCGACCTGTTGCTCGCACGCTGCCCGGAGACGCCGCTGATCCAGCG
>CAZQYU010000246.1:0-5288 GCA_964597585.1 uncultured Thermoanaerobaculia bacterium | reverse complement strand
TCCGGGCGGAAGCGCTCGGGCCACGTGATTACGCGGGCTTCACCTGTCATCGGTTGCCTCACCCGGCGCTTTGGGACAGGGGAGGATGTCGGTGCGGACGAGCGAGAAGATGACCGCATCGTGCGCCTGGTCATGGAGGTGCAGGCGCGATCGAAGGACGCCTTCTCGGCGCGCGCCGGCCTTGATGGCGACCTGTTGACTTCGCACGTTACCCACGGCACAGACGATCTCGAGCCTCTCGAGGTCTGTGTTGTCGAACGCCCAACGTGCCGCGGCCATGACGGCGGCTGGAGCGACGCCTCGCCCGGTCCTTGAGGACCGGACCCAGTAGCCCAGGTTTGCGAACCTGTGGGGCTCCCGGATGCCGTTGATGCCGCAGCCCCCGAGATAGGAACCCGCAGCGTCGAGTATCGCGAACTCGAAGGCCGTTCGCGCCTTTCGCGCGGCGATTTGCGATTCGATCCACCTCCGCACGTCTGCGAGCGTGAGGCCAGAGTGACACCAGGGCAACCAGGGGCCGACCTCAGAGACCGACTCGAGGGCCGCGCCGAGCAGGGGACCCGCATCGTCCAGCTCGTAGTGACGAATGGTGATGCCGACCGCGGCCTCGGCAAACACAGGAATCACCTACCACAGCGCTCCAGGCGGAGGGCTCACGAGGCGCCGTGCTTTCCAATCTCCTCTTCGACCTCTTCCGCACCCTCGGCGTAGAACTTCTCCTCGTCCGGTGCCAGCTCCTTGAGCAGGCGCAGGAACTCGCCTGCGTGGACTCGCTCCTCGTCTGCGATGTCGACCAGGACCTCCTTGGCCAGCTCGTTGTCTGTCGACTCCGCCAGCTGCATGTAGAGCTGGATGGCCTCGTACTCGGCCGCGACCATGAAGCGGATCGCGCGGACGAGTTCCTCGTGGGTGAGCTTCCTGTCGTGTGCGAGCCCCGAAAACGGACTTCCGAAATCTGGCATGGCTTTCTCCCTTCGTGGGTGTGCTTCAGATTCGTCATTGCAGCGGGAAGGCGTCGTCCACGTACCAATGCGCGTCTTGAAAACGGACCGCGGCGGCCTCGAATTTGCCGATGTGATGGAGCGGTAGCTCGAGCCGCTGGAGGTGACAGTCCTGCCAGCCCATGGCGCTCTTGATCGCGATGTGCAGCTCCCGGGACGTGAAGGTGCAGGGAACCTCGATCCTCCTCCAGATCGGCGGCTGCACTCCCTTCAGCGCGATCTTGAGCTGCAGCGCGTGGTCGAACCTGGGCTTCATGGTGCTCCCCAGCAGTCCTGGTCTGATCCTACGATACGCGAGAGGCGAGAATCGTGGTCCCCGGTCACCGCAGCGGAGCGCCGTCGGGACCCGAGCCCAGACTGGTTTCTACCGGGAGGTCGAGGGGCTCGGAGTCACCGGGGAGCGCGCGGCGTGAGAGCGTCACCCGGCGGGGCCGACGCTCACCGGTAGAGCGCGGTGCCGGGATCGTCCTCCGACATCCTCACGATGCCGTCAAGCTTCATACAGAGCTTCTCGAGCACCCGGATTGACGCGAGGTTGGAGGGCGAGGTGAGCCCGACGATCTCGGAGATCCCGAGCTCCAAGCGCCCGTAGCTCATCACGGCCACCGCCGCCTCAGTTGCGTACCCTCGCCCCCGGTGCCGCTCGAGCACGGCGAAACCGACGTCGGTCACGTCGAGCGCATCCCGGTACAGCAGCCCGCAGATCCCGATCGGCTCGCAGTCGTGCTTCAGCTCGACCCGGAACTGGCCGTAGCCGGGCCTCTTCTGGCGGGTCCACGGTCCCTCGCGGAGGTACCGCCTCGCATCGTCGAGCGTTTGCAGGCCCTTGTCGCCGATGTTCGCGAGAAACGCGGGCTCGTTCACCAACTCGAGGACAAACGCGGCGTCGTCGAGGGTGAGGTCACGGATCCTCAGGCGGGCGGTTTCGAAGTCCACCACTCAAGGTTCTCCCACTCTGCTCGGCTGAGGTGGCAGGCGTCCGCGCGCGGGCGGGACCGACACTGAGGACACTACCGAGCCGCCCACCATCGGACGATGAGGTACACGACCCCGGCCAGGTACAGCCCTCCGAAGACCTCCTTGTTGGTGCGGGCGAGCCACTCGGGCAGGAAGATGTCGAAGTTCGCCCGTCGATCCTCCGTGTAGCGCGCCGCGATGGGCGTCAGGGGGCAGCTCCAGCGGTTGATCAGGAGCACCAGGACCTCGACGAGCACGATGCCGACGAACCAGGTTGCGCCTCGCAGCTCACCACGCCAGGTCAGCACCGGGATCGCGGCGATGCACAGCACGAAGAACGCCCACACGACGGTGTGGACGACCTTCACCACGAGCAGGGTTCGTCGATCAGAACCGGTGTCCATCGCCGGCTTCGCCTTCTCCTGCGCTCAGGCTCACCGGCGGTAGGGTAGCAGCGATGGGGTGCGGCCGGAGGCGGCGCCTGGTAGAGGTGTCGGCGTCCGTCGGGCCGGGCCTGGACTGCGGGAACGCTGCACCGTTGCGGGGCGCGACGGACTCGGCCGCCGCCAGGAAGGCGGGCACGAGAACCACCGCAGCCAATCACCGGGTGATGGTCCGCCACCCGCGATGACGTCGGACCCGGGCGGGCTCGGGCTCGGCACGGTGGCCTCGCGTGCGTGCAGGGCAGGGCGTGGCGCGGGGTGGACGGGTCGGGATCGGAGTCGATGGGGCCATCACTTCGAATCCGCCGCAGCGAGACAATGCCTCCTGCAAGCTACGCCCCTGCCCCACGACGTCAGCTCAGGGGCCCACGGTCCGGCCAGAGGGAGCGTAGGACGGAGTAGACCTCGGGACGGACCTCCACCGCCTCGTAGGCGCTCGCGATCGTCCCGGCGAGCTCGGAGCTGCGGTACGCGGCGAGCGCCTCCTGGCTCTCAAAGAAGTAGATCCCGCACACGCTCCCCGTCGTCTCGTCCCGCGCGTAGACCTTCTGCACAAGGCCGGGCACCTCCCGAAATCGGGGCAGCCGTTCCTGCATTCGGCGCTCGAGCTCCTCGGGGTCGAGGTCGGACGTGACGCGCACGAACAGAACCGCTGGCATAGCTACCGCCCTCCCTTTTTCGTGGGACGGCGGCATGGAGGATCGCGGCGCCACCGTCCCTCGGCGCAACAGGCGGGAGGGGCGCCTTCTTCCGGGTGGAGGAGCGGAGAAGGGGCGCTTGATGCTGCGAGCTCAGTGGACGCCATCTGTCGCGTGAGCCGGTGCGAGCCGGTGGCTGCGAGGCGGTCGCGGTTGCAGTCCGCCGCAGCCGACCCGAGTACGATGCTGATCCAGAGCAGACGCATGGAGCCCCGAAGAAACGCGCCAGGCACGTTTACCACTCGGGTCATCTTGGCAGGATAGATTCGTCTCTAGTCTTGGCTCGCCTGCCTCTCATCCAGTTCGAGAACCCAACGATAAAGTCCCCGAATCCACCCAGCATAACACCATAAGCGACGACGTATAATTTAACGCCGAGTATGGCCGAGTACGAAACGACCGCAATGGCAAATCCGGCAGCGACGATCAATCCGCCTCTAATCATCTGCGACGGGCCAATTACCCCTGCCTCTTGGTCCGCCTCTCGCGCGATCTGCTCGAGGTCCTCTGCGGTTGGCATGACTACGTCGCTTTGTGACCTGAAGGAGTTCTGCTCTGAGGTCATGTTCGTGCCTCCATGAAGCGTCGGATTCCTGGTCTTCCCTAAACGATTGATTTCCTCGAGGTTCGCGCTCGTAGCAGGAGTGATAGTGAGAAGAAAGACCCTGCAAACGGGTCGTGCAATTCTAAACCGCGGACTCGCCCAGAAACAGGCGCGAGGTCAGAGAGCTCAGGAGACGTCCAATCCAGAGGTGCGGTTGCCAAACCGACATCTCTATTTCCGTATTCAAGACAACGCAATTGCTGAGGTCGCGGTTCCGCGTCTAACGCTCAGCATGCAGCGGCGGCGCGTAGCGCCGCCGCTGCATGCTGTTGTCAGAAGGCAGGCCGCGCGCGTTCATCCGAGGTGCTCCCTCCTGTGCGGCGTTGTGCAGATGACCCGCCCGTCAGACATCACAACGACCTCTCCAGAAACGTATGAGGCGCGTCATGTGACTTTCCCGTAGCTCGAAAGCGCTGATCAACCTGGGGCAGAGTCGGACCTTACCCGAGGGGCCGGTCGCCCTCCTCATGCTTGACGCAGTGCCCCTGCCGTCGTCCGGTCTGAATGCCCTTAACATCACATGACGTGCTTGGCACGTTTGCTCGTCACCGAGCATCGAAATCAACCTTATGTACCTGATAGAACATGGCTTAGTTTGCATTGGATGCCTGCAAAGACGCAATGCCTGAACCGGACTTTTTTACAGGGTTTCTAGGCCGCTGCTACGGAGCACTCGAGAACACCGTAACGACGCCAACGAGATTGAACATGGCGTGAACGACGACACCAATGCGGAAGTTCTGCTTGGCCTGCACGACAAACGCGATGGGCAGGAAGGCCACGAAGATGACTGGCAGGCCCCATGGAGTAAAGAAGTGATAGACGCCGAAGAGCAATGCGCTGAGGACCGGCGCCAGCCAACCCAGGTGCTTCATGCGAGGTAGCAGGAAGCCCCGAAAGTAGGCTTCCTCGACCAAGGGCGCCAGAAGGCCCGAAAAGAAGATGGCTAGAGCGAGCATCGCATGCCGTTGGACAGGTGGAGAGGAAACGACCCCGCTGACCATTGCATGGTTGCCAAGCTGCGGTGGGAACCACGTGAGGTACCAAGCTTCGAGATGGCTGCTGAGTGGGACCACCGCCAGTGAGGCGAGAGCCCAGCAAAGGAAGAGGAGGATTGGCCACCCAATGTAATCGGCGATCGTACCCGGAGCTCGGTAGCCGATGGCACAACGGACAGAGAGACCCAGGCCGAGCCGCCTCGCGGAGAGGACCATTGTGCCCACGAGCATGGGCAGAAGGCAGGCTGGGATCAGAAGCAGCTCGGCAAGGTAGGCAGTGAGCCCGTGCTCGATGAACACACGGGAAAGGAGGATGACCAGTGCGCTGAATATGGCGCCAGGGATCAGATGGAAGCCGAGGATCCCAAGAGCAGTGAGCCTTGGGAGCTCCTGCGAGGATTCGATGGTCTCTGGCATAAGAAGCGCGATTCAAGGGCGAAAGGGCGGCCTAACGCTGGAGTTCAGCGGACCTATACCGCCGCTTGGGTGGGTGGGTGTGCGGCAGCGGCGGTTGGGGTCCGCTGCAACTCGCTGTTGAACTCAATCCGCCTGCGGCGGATGGGGTTGTTCGGGGCGGTCGCGGCATG
>CAZQYU010000245.1:0-5313 GCA_964597585.1 uncultured Thermoanaerobaculia bacterium | reverse complement strand
GGCCCGTAGATGCCCGCGAACCGGACCACGACCGCCGGCAGCGACCCGGCGAGCAGGCGCCGCTCGCCCTCGAGCAGGATCTCACCCGAAAATCCGTTCGGCTCCGGGAGGGTCTCCTCATCGACCCAGCCGCCGTCGTCGCGCCCGTAGACCCCGGTCGACGACACGAGGACGATCCGCAGCGGTCGACCGCCCCGGGCAACGAGAGCGGCGGCGAGGTTCATCGGGCCCTCGACGTAGGCCCTTCGATAGGCCTCGGGTTCGTAGGCATCCGCGGACGCGGTGTAGACCGCACCGTCCAGGCTGTCGGGCAACCCGGCGAGGGACCGGGGGTCTGCGAGATCGGCAGCGAGGGTCTCGACGTTCCGTGCGATCGGGGCCGGGCGTCGCCGCAGGCCCCACACCCGATGCCCTGCGGCTGCCAGATCAGCTGCCAGCGCCACACCGACATATCCGCAGCCCGCAATCAGCAACCGTGCCATGGCGGCCAGCATAGCGCGGTCTCCGCGACGGGGTCGCAGATGCCCGACGCGCCGGCACGCCAGGAGTGTGGAGCCCATGGCATGCACTGCGTGCTTCGGGCGGCGTGAAGCGCAGGCTAAACTCGTCACCGTGCCGGGGACGGTCTTCACCTCGCTCGCCCAGCTTGCCGCTGTCGCCGCGGTGCTCGCCCTCGCGCAGGCGATCTACGTACTTCTCGGGTTCGGAGCCGGGCTGATCGCGGTCGGCGGGCTGGCGCTGGTGCTGCCGGAGATCCGTGACGTGGTCGTTCTCCTGCTCCTGCTGAGCCTGCCGGTCGAGCTGGCGATCGTTGCCGCCGGTCGGCGCCGGATCCGCTGGCGCGGGGTGCTGCTGATAGGTGCCGGGCTCGCCGTCGGGGTCCCGCTGGGCACGTTCGTGCTCGACCGCGGCAATCCGGTCGTTCTGCTCGGACTGCTCGGTGCGGTGCTGGTGGCGGTCGGCGTCGCCTTCCTGCTCGTACCTCAACAACCGGCGCGACGGCTCCCCACCTGGCTGTCGCCCGTCGTCGGGCTGGTCTCCGGCGTGCTGTCCGGGCTGTTCGGAACCGGAGGCCCGCCCCTCGTGGTGTACTACCAGCTCCGCGGCCTCGACAAGACCGAGTTCCGCGACAGCCTGATGGCGGTCTTTCTGCTCATCAGCGCCGTCCGGCTACCGAGCTACTGGGCCGCCGGACTGCTCACCCTGCCCCGCCTCACCTCAGCGCTGGTCGTCCTGCCGGCAGTGGCCCTCGGCGGCTGGATCGGTCATCGAAGCCACCTCGAGGTCGGCGAGGTGACGTTCCGACGTCTGGTCTGCGTCGCCCTCGTGGTGATCGGCATCGTGCTCCTCCTGAGGTGACCTCGTCCTCTCGGTGAATCTCGGCCGTCAGGATTCGCAGAACGAATCCAAAGCAGCGCGTGCCGCACAGCTCTCGGACCGCCGTCGCACTCGAGAGCCTTCTCAAGGAGCTGTGCGGTGCGCGCTGCTAGCCGTCATCGATCGATCGGTGGTGGCTCCACTCGAGCGCGCTCCACCACTCGGCCTCGAGCCCGTGGCATGTGACCGTGAAGGCTGCACAGGCGACGCACCCTTCGCCACGCACGAGCTCTGGGTCGTCGATCGGCGGACGCGCCGCGACCAACCCCTCGCCATCGCGGCGAGCCGCATCCTCCGCCGCGGTCGGAGGTGTCTCTGGAAGCTCGTGGACCCCGTTGCGTTCGAGGCGGCGTCGGGCGTTCGGCAGGAGCACGCTGGACTCCTTGTCGACGTGTTCCCAGACGTGATGGGCGAGGGCCGTCACCGCCGCGGCGCGGGCCTCGTCATCGGCCGCCGAGACCGCTCCGAGGAGCGCACCGAGATGGAGGTGCTCACGCTCGAGGACAGCCAGCGGGCCGTGGTCCCCCGGTACCTCGGCACGCTCCACGAGGGCCGGGAACAGGATCTCCTCCTCGCGACGGTGATGGGCGCCACGCACGAAGTCGTGAAAGAAGGCCAGGTAGCGCACGAGGTCCGCGGCCGACCCGCCCTCCCGGGACCACGCCAGGAATGAGCCCGCGACTGCGTCGATCAACCGATGATCGTCCTCGAGCCGGTCGATCAGCTTCACGGGGTGCTCTCGCGCACCACTCCTGCGGCACCGGGCCCGCGCGGGTCGGCGGCGGCCTCGACCGTACCGTCGGGGAAGAAGCGCGCCGCGTCGACCTCGCCGATCTGCGCGCGCAGTGCGAGGTGGTGGCCCCGCCGCACCAGCTCGGCCGCGGTTTCGGGTGCGATCGCGTCGGCCTCGTGCTCGATGCGGTCGGGCAGCCACTGGTGGTGGATGCGGGGACGGTCGATCGCGGCCTGCAGCGGGTCGCCGTCGACGACCACGTTGAGGAGCGCCTGGAGAGTCGCGGTCGGGATCCGCGACCCGCCGGGCGATCCCAGCGCGAGGACCTCACCGTCCCGCCACGCGATGGTCGGCGACATCGACGACAGCATTCGTTTCCCGGGTCCGACCGCGTTGGCCTCGCCCTGGACAAGGCCGAACTGGTTGGGCTGGCCGGGGGCGGCGGCGAAATCGTCCATCTCGTTGTTGAGCAGGTAGCCGAGCCCGGGGACCAGGACACCGCAGCCGAACAGGCCGTTGAGGGTCGTCGTCAGGCTCACCGCATTGCCCTCACCATCGACCACCGAGAGGTGGGTCGTGTCGTCCGACTCGTGCCCGGCGCCGGCCGGCCACGGCCGAATGCGGTCGGATGGGGTCGCACGGCGAGGGGAGATCTCACGCGCCCGCCGGTCGAGCCACGCCGGTGCGAGCAACTGGGCAGCTCCCGCCCGGGTCGTGCCGGGGTCGCCGAGCAGGATCCGGTCGGCGTAGGCACGGCGCCAGGACTCGACCAGGAGGTGGTCGCGGTCGGCGCCGAAGCGGGCCCTCGCCCCCCAGTCGAGCCGCTCGAGCAGGCCAGCGGTCTGGGCGATGAGGATGCCGCCGGAGGACGGCAGACCCATCGACGCGACATGCCAGCCCCAGGCGTCGAAGCGCACCGGATCGCGCCATACTGGCCGGTAGGCAGCGAGGTCGGCAGCCCGTAGCACGCCGCCGTAGCGCTGGGAGATGGCCTCCACGGCGGCACCGGCGCCGCCTTCGGTGAGCGCAGAGGGTCCCTGCGCAGCGTAGGCCGCGAGGGTGGCGGCGAGGTCAGGAAGGACCATGCGCTGTCCCGCCGCGGGGGGATGCCCGCCCGGCAGCCATACTGCCGCTGTCTCCGGGAACCTGGAAAGCAGGTCCGCATGGGCGGCGAGGTCGCGGGCCAGCCGATGCGTGACGACGAAGCCTTCGGCTGCGAGCCGCCGCGCAGGCTCCACGACCACGGCCCAGGGCAGCCGTCCGGCCGTCTCGTGGAGAGCGTAGAGCCCCGCCGGGGAACCGGGCACGCCGGCGGCCAGTGGGCCGATCAGCGATCGTTCCGGGAGGACCGCCCCTTTGGAATCGAGGTACATGTCGCGGCTGGCGGCCGCCGGCGCAGCCTCCCGGAAGTCGAGCGTGCTCAAACGGTCGCCGATCCTGAGAACGGCAAAGCCGCCACCGCCGAGGTTGCCGGCCTGGGGGTGGACCACGGCCAGCGCGAGCGCGGCCGCCACCGCCGCATCGACCGCGTTGCCGCCGCGGGCGAGAATCTCGAGCGCGGCTGCGGTGGCGTCCGGCGCGGCGGTGGCCGCCGCCCCGCCGGTCCCACGGGGAGCCTGCGGATGGGCCGCCGACGCCACCGCCGGAACGAAGGCCATCACCGCAGTCGTCGCCAGGATGGCGAGCCGCCGCACGAGGGGAGACATCTGAGGAGGGTGCAGGTGCGCCATTCGGTGAGTGTAGTACACCCCTCGCGCCTCCCGTGCGGAGGGAAATATCTGATACGTCAGAACTCAGGTCAAGCTTCTCCTCAGGCCAGCAGGAATCTGAGTGTTCGACGCTCAAGAATCCCCGCATGGGCCTTGACAGCCGCCCAAAGAGAAGCTATATTCCTCTTCGCACTCGCCGGTCCCGAGTGCCAAAATTCGCAGATAACTCGAAAGGAGATCGAAAGATGCAAGTGAAGCCTCTGTACGACAGGGTTCTCCTGAAGCGCATCGAGACCCAGGAGCAGATTCGCGGCGGGATCATCATCCCCGACACCGCCAAGGAGAAGCCCCAGGAGGCCGAGATCGTCTCCGTCGGCGACGGCAAGTTCGACGACGAGGGCAAGCGGCTCCCGATGACCGTCAAGGCCGGCGACCGGGTGCTGATCGGCAAGTACACCGGTCAGGACATCAAGATCGACGACGTCGAGTACACCATCGTGCGCGAGGACGAGATCCTCGCCATCGTCCAGAAGTAAGTAGGGAGGACAGCCATGGCCGGAAAGCAGATCGTCTACTCCGAGGAAGCACGCGCCAAGATCCTCGCCGGCGTCAACAAGCTCGCCAACGCGGTCAAGGTCACGCTCGGCCCCAAGGGCCGCAACGTCGTGCTCGAAAAGAAGTTCGGCTCGCCCACAATCACCAAGGACGGGGTCACCGTCGCGAAGGAGATCGAGCTTCCCGACAGACTCGAGAACATGGGCGCTCAGATGGTTCGGGAGGTTGCGTCCAAGACCTCCGACGTCGCCGGCGACGGGACCACCACCGCCACCGTGCTCGCGCAGGCCATCTATCGCGAGGGCATCAAGAACGTCACCGCCGGCGCCAATCCGATGGAGCTCAAGCGCGGCATCGACATCGCCACCCGCAAGGCCGTCGACTTCATCAAGGACCTCGCCAAGCCGGTCGAGGGCGACTCGATCGCCCACGTCGGAACGATCTCGGCGAACTCCGACAAGGAGATCGGCGAGATCATCAGGGAGGCCATGGAGAAGGTGGGCAAGGACGGCGTGATCACGGTCGAGGAGGCCAAGGGCCTCGACACCACCCTCGAGGTGGTCGAGGGCATGCAGTTCGACCGCGGCTATCTGTCGCCGTACTTCGTGACCGACGCCGAGCGCATGGAGGTCGTCCTCGAGAACGCCAAGATCCTCATCTTCGAGAAGAAGATCTCGTCGATGAAGGACCTCCTGCCGATTCTCGAGAAGACCGCCCAGCAGGGCCGCCCGCTGCTCATCGTCGCCGAGGACGTTGAGGGTGAAGCGCTCGCCACTCTTGTGGTCAACAAGTTGCGCGGCACGCTTCAGGTGTGCGCGGTCAAGGCGCCCGGTTTCGGCGACCGCCGCAAGGCCATGCTCGAGGACATCGGGATCCTGACCGGGGGCAAGATGATCTCCGAGGACCTCGGGATCAAGCTCGAGAACGTCACCTGGGAAG
>CAZQYU010000244.1:0-5320 GCA_964597585.1 uncultured Thermoanaerobaculia bacterium | reverse complement strand
CGCCATGAAGTTCGAACCGGGGGTGTAGCGGTGGAGGTTCTCCCACAGCTTGAAGAAGACCTCCTGTGTGAGCTCCTCTGCTTCTCCCGAGGTCGGAGAGTAGGACGCGCAGAGCCGATACAGCGGCCGCATGGTTGCGGCGACGAGAGCGGTCCACGCCTCCTCGTCTCCGGTGCGGCAGCGCTCGACGGTGGCTTCGAGATCCAACATCCTCTTCTCCACCCTCAGCAAACGAAGACACGGGCGAAAAGGTTCCGGTTCGCGAAATACCGGATCGCTGGCGGGCGTTGGCCCGACTGAACGAGAGCCGCTCGGAATGGAGGGTGCCGTGCTGAGTCCTGCAACGAATGTGTCGCTCTCATCGTGGAACGCCGCGGCGCTGTGATCTGCTCAGCCTCGCCTCCGTGCACCCAGGGCCCGAAATGAGCGCGTCTACTCCTGTCGTCCGAGCCGCTCAGTCGCGAGGACTCGAATGAAGACCATGTCGGCCACCGACCTCAAGTCGAGGGTCGCCGCCGCCCTCGAGGAGGTGCGCCCCGCGCTGCGAGCCGATGGCGGAGATGTCGAGCTTCTCGGGATCGAGGGCGACCGGGTCCGCGTCCACCTTCTTGGCGAATGCGGACGCTGCCCGATGGCGCGCTCGACGCTGGCGGACTTCGTCGCCGAGAGGATTCGCCTGTGGGCGCCGGAGATCCAGACGATCGACGCTGAGTAACGCGTGCGATGGGGAACTCTTCATCGAGGACCCTCGGGCGGGGCCAGAACATCCCGCCGAGCGTGAATGGACACCGCGGCGGCGCGGATCTCCGCACGTCGCGTCCTCAACCCGCTTCCCAGGCGCTGTCCCTCGAATCCGCCTTGACGCCGGCCGGAAGCCGGCCTCCATCGAAGCCGCCGAGGAGTGCTCAGCGGGGCCTGCAGGCCGCGCACCTCCCGAGGAACTCGACCCGCTGCTCGGTGACGTTGCAGCCGACGAGGTCCTTCATGGTCTCCCAGGGAATCTCCGGCATGCCTTCGATATCCCGGATCTCGCCACAACCGCTGCAAATGAAGTGAGCGTGGGGCTCGAGGTTGGCCTCGTAGCGCGCGCGCCGGTCGCCGCCGTAGATCTCCCGCACCAGTCCCTCGTTCTTGAGCACCGCGAGGTTGCGGTACACGGTACCGAGCGAGATCTTGGGCATCGTGGTGCGAACTTGGTCGAAGATCCAGTCGGCCGTAGGGTGGCTCTTGGTGGTTCGAATGGTCTCGTAGACGACCCGGCGCTGCCGAGTCTCTCGCGTTCTCGCCGGTGCCTGCATTTTGCCTCCCTGCAGTGCCAGCTTTCCGTGTCATTATTGCACGGAGTGACCGCTCGGTACAGGGTAACTTCTCGGTGGGACTCGTTCGCCGACTCGGGCCGGCAAAGATCGTCGCGACTGCTGGCCGGGTGACGAGGCGATCTGCCGAGGCGAGGGGAGAGGCAGAGCATGAGCAGGATCCGCGAGCTCCAGCCGTCCGACAGGCCTCGGGAGCGGCTCTTGGCGGGCGGGGCTGACGGCCTCTCTGATGCCGAGCTGGTGGCGATCCTGCTGCGAACCGGCGGCCCGGGGACCGGTGTCGTGGACGCGGCGAACGGCTTGCTGGTTGACAATGGAGGGCTGGCCGGACTGGCGCGACTCGGAGTCCGTGAGCTCCTACGGCGGCCGGGGATCGGTCCGGCCAAGGCTGCGACCGTCGCCGCGGCACTGGAGCTCGGGCGACGCCTCGCACGGGCGACCCTGGAGCGTGCGAAGCAGCTCGACCGGCCCGATGAGGTCGGGGCCTTTCTCGTCGCTCGGCTGCGGCGCGAGCGCCAGGAAGTCTTCGGCCTGGTCACCCTCGACGCCCGGCATCGGTTGGTGGGCGTCCACGATCTCACTCGGGGGACCCGCAACCAGAGTCCGGTCGATCCGGCCGAGGTGCTGCGGACGGCGTTGATCGATGATGCCGCCGGCGTGATCGTGTTCCACAACCACCCCTCGGAGGACCTCGAGCCCAGTCGCGATGACATCGCGCTGACCCGGCGCCTGGTCGAGGCCGGAGAGGTCGTCGGTGTGCCTGTCCTCGACCACATCGTGGTCGCCGGGGTGCGGTGGCTGTCCCTGCGGCGGACACATCCGAGCCTCTTCGTGTGCGAGGGCGAGCGGGCTAGACTGACTGCCGGGAGGCATGCGTGAGCAAAGTCCTCATCACCGGCGGCGCGGGTTTCATCGGCTCGCACCTCGCGGTACGGCTGCTCGAAGAGGGTCGCGAGGTGGTCGTCCTGGACGACTTCAACGACTTCTATGACCCACGCTTCAAACGCGCGAACGCGTTCCTTCTCGAGGGCCGTACGGGCTTTTCTCTCGTCGAAGGCGACATCCGCGACCGTGCCCTGGTCGAGCGGGTCTACCGTCGGGAGGGCGTCTCGGTAACGGTCCACCTCGCTGCCCGAGCGGGCGTGAGGCCATCGATCCGCGAGCCACACCTCTATGTCGACGTCAACGAGCTCGGCACCGCCAACCTGCTCGACGCCGCCCGCAAGTGGGGCGCTTACACCTTCGTTTTCGGCTCCTCGTCGTCGGTCTACGGGACCAACTCGAAGGTGCCGTTCGCTGAGACCGATCCGATTACCCAGCCGGTGAGCCCCTACGCTGCGACCAAGCGTGCGGGTGAGCTGCTGTGCCACACCTACCACCACCTGTTCGGAATGAAGATCACGTGCCTGCGCTTCTTCACCGTCTACGGACCGCGCCAGCGGCCCGAGATGGCGATCTACAAGTTCGTGGCCAACATGCTCCGCGGCGAGACGGTCCCGATGTTCGGCGATGGCGGCTCGGCACGCGACTACACCCACATCGACGACATCGTCGACGGCATCATGCGCTCCCTCGAGTACGCCGCCGACTGGGAGATTGTCAACCTCGGCGGCAGCCGGACCACGACGCTCAAGCGGCTCATCGAGCTGATCGGCGAGGCGACCGGTGCGACGCCTCGCCTCGACCAGCTGCCCGACCAGCCGGGCGACGTCCCGATCACCTGTGCCGACGTCAGCCACGCCCGCGAGCTCCTCGGCTGGAGCCCGCAGGTGCCGATCGAGGAGGGCATCGAGCGTTTTGTGGCCTGGTACCGGAGTGAGCGGGCCCAGGCCGTGACTTGACAGCAAGCGCCGCCGTCCGCAGGATGGCGACGCGCAGTCTACGACGCGATCGTCAGCCCGCGCTGGAGGACCCCATGAAGCGTACCCTGCTTCTGCTCGCGACCCTGCTCCTCTCCGGTTTCGTCATCGCCTCTCCGGAAGGAAAGGTCTACGGCAAGGGCGTGTCCCTCGCCCAACCGGTGGCGGTCGAGACGCTGCTGGCCAACCCCGAGAAGTACATCGGCAGCCCGGTCCGCATCGACGGCGTGATCACCAGCGTGTGCAAGATGCGCGGGTGCTGGATCCAGGTCAGCGATCCGGCGACCGGCAAGGGTGTGCGGATCAAGGTCGAGGATGGCGTGATCGTGTTCCCGCCCGAGTCGGTCGGCCACAAGGTGTCGGCTCAGGGGGTGTTCGAGGCGCAGACGGTCCCGGTGGGTCTCGCCGGTGACTCCGAGAAGCCCGGGGAAGGCCCCACGTGCGAGCGCGAGGCCGGATTGAAGCTCGGCGGCACCACCTGCGACGAGCCGCAGGAGAAGGCGAGCGTCGTCTACCAGATCGCCGGCACCGGCGCGGTCATCTACTGACGTTCGGGTGCACGTCCGGCGGCTGATCGTCGCGGTCCATCGCGACGTCGGGTTCCTGGTTGCGGGCCTGACCATCGTCTATGCGGTTTCCGGCATTGCCGTCAATCATGTCGGCCAGTGGAACCCGAGCTTCGTGGTGCGCTCGACGATCCACCAGCTCGGGCCTCTTGACGCGGGGAGCGAGCCGGCGGCTGTGGCCCGCGAGGTGCTCGACCGGCTCGGCGAACGGCTCGAGCCGGCCGCGGTTGTCGCCATTGCTCCAGGGGTCCTTCGGGTCGTGCTCGAGGGGCGGACACTCACCGTCTTCGTCGCCGAGGGTCGGGTAGCGGACGAACGCGTGACGCGCCGGCCGGTCCTCTTTTCGCTCAACTATCTCCACCTCAACACCGGCAAGGGCGCGTGGACCTGGTGGGCGGATGCCTATGCCGTGGCCCTGCTGCTCCTCGCCTTGACGGGGATCTTCGTTGTCCCCGGGCGCAAGGGGCTCGCCGGCCGGGGACGGTGGTTGCTCGCCGCCGGCATCCTGCTCCCGGTTTTCTACCTGTTGCTGAAGCGGTGACGGCTCGCGCCGGGAGCGTCGGGTCCGCGCCGGCTGCCTATTGCCGTCGGTGAAACACCAGTCAGCGCTGATGCCGGCGACCTGCACCGCAGCAATGGGGCAGCCGGACATCCCGACGCACAGGTTGCGACGGTTGTTTTCAGCTTGTCGCCACGAGCCATGGCTGTTCTCCCGTCGCCTCCATGCGAGACTGGGGCGTGGCGACCGCAGCGGCCCTGGGCACCGACGGCCTCGTCGTCTCGACCGCAAGCGGCCGCGACCTGCTGCGAGGCATCGACCTCATCGTGGAGTCGGGCGAGGTCGCGGCCGTGCTCGGGCGTTCGGGCTGCGGCAAGAGTACGCTCCTGGACACGATCTCCGGGATCGTGCCATGGCTCCGTCCAGCCCGGGTCCTTGGTCGCATCCTGCTCGACGGCGAACCGGTCGACGATCTCGACGCCAGCCAGCGCGCGCATCTTCTCGGCACATGCCGGGACCGCCCCGATGCCCAGCTCTTCCTGCCGACGCCCCGCGACGAGCTCGAGGCGGCACGCCGGCTCCACGGCGGTGGCTCAGTGGACCAGGCGGCGGCCGGCCTCGGCCTCACGGCACTGCTCGATCGTCGTACCGCAGAGCTGTCCTCCGGCGAACGCCAACGGGTTGCGCTCGCCTGCGCCCTGGCGGCCGCACCGCGCCCGGTCCTGCTCGACGAGCCCACAGCCCACCTTGACGACGACGGCGCCGCGGCCCTTGGACGCCTGCTCCGCGTCGCGGCCTCGGGTGGGGCGGCGGTGCTGCTCACGGAGCAGGCGCCGTGGCGCCTCGACGGCGTCTGCCAGCGCTGGCTGGAGCTCGTCGAGGGCGCGCTTCGGCCGGCCGCGGCTCCAGGTCCGCCGCGACTGCCGGCACCACCGGAGATCGGCGATGCGATCCTGCTCCGGGCGGCGGACGTGGCCGCGTCGCGTGGCGGACAAAGCGTGTTGCGCCGCGTCGACCTCGAGCTGCGGGCCGGGGAGATCGTGCTGATCAGCGGCGTCAACGGCGCCGGCAAGTCGACCC
>CAZQYU010000243.1:0-5367 GCA_964597585.1 uncultured Thermoanaerobaculia bacterium | reverse complement strand
CCGCCGCGAGACCGAAACACATGGTCACCGCTATCAGACTCGAACGGACTCGCATCCGACACTCCTCCCCGTCAGGATCGCACACTCTAGCACGCCGTCTCCGGTGCGGTGGCGGCTCCTCGACCGAGCCCACGGGCCATGGAAAAAGTCAGCCGCCGAGTACCCCGGTCTTGAGGTCCTCGGTTGGCGGCTCATCGCCGATCCAGACCTTGAGCAGCGCAGTGGCGAAATCGTCGCCCTCGATGGTGCCCTTGTCCTGACCGTTGATGGCAACCGTCGTCCCCTCGTCGGGCACGAGCGTCATGTCGACGACGTCGCCCACCTTCATGTCACCGAAGAACCCGATGAAGCGATTGACCCTGGACTCGAGCGCGGCCCACTCTGCCGGGCTGTTGTCCTTGAATCCCTCGATCCACGCGTCATCCATCTTCGACTTGGTCGCCTTGTTGGTCAGGAAGTGCATGATCATCTTCTTCGCGCCGGGAGTGGCGAGAACCCCGGCCGCATCGTGGCTCGGGCTCGACAGGTACAGCCCGGCGACGTAGACCTTGATCCAGAGCTTCTTGCGCAGCCCCATCCCGTTGAGCTGCAGGGTCTGGTCGCCGACGGTGGCCCGATCGGCCATCGTGACGCCGGCGAGCTCCCCCGCCCACACAGTCGGTACGGCCAGGACCGCGATCACGAGCAGGGTGACCAGATTCCGCTTCATGCTCAGCCTCCTTCTCGGTAAACGTGGTGGACGCCGGCATTGTACCCCAGCGTCTGTTCTCAAGTGCGGCCGTAGGACCTCAAACCGACGATTTTCGCGCCCGACGCATGGTTCTCCGGGCCCTGCGATCGAGCCTCCAGAGCATCAGCAGATGACGGAGGCGTCCGCTTCGCACCGCCCACTCTCCACCGAGAAGGGCCGCGAGTGCGAACGACCTCTTCGGCTCGTGCAGTGCCTCTCGGAGCTGGCCGACCGCCGCCACACGAGCGAGGACCCGTTCGAGATACGCGTCCAGGTAGACCGTCTGACGTCCCAGAGTCACGGTCGCACCGAGCTCTCCGCGACCGACCGGGCGCCCCGCACGGAGAGCGAGGTCCAGCTCCCAGGCCGCCGACGCGGCGTGCGCGAGACCCGACGAGGTGACCGACGGAAGGCCCGGACCGCCGCAGCCGCCGGCCTCGCCCACTGCGACCCAGCCCGAACCGGCATACGATCGCAGGTTGAGCCCGACCGACACCGGCCTGCCCTGGATGTCGAGGACATCGGCGCCGGTCCACCCCGCCTCCGCCAGAAGGGCTCGAAACGCATCGGTCGGATCACGGGACGGAGCGATCTCACCCCGGACCACTGCGCGGACGACCCCCCCTTCGACCGGATGCCACTGGACCCAGTGGCGATCGACGATCGTCAGGTCGAGATCGACGTCTGGACAGCTCCCGGCCACGCCGACGATCCGCAGGCGGGGCGGACCGTGCCGGGGGAGCACCTGCCCGAGGAGACGCGGGATCACCGCTTCGGGTCCGGTGGCGTCGACCACCGCCGGTGCGGCGAGGCCGCACACCGTCCCCGCTGCATCCCGACAACGCATCCCGGCCAGGCGTTCACCGTCCCACAGAGGAGCAAACGCGGCAAGGCCTGGGAGCATCTCGACCCCCGCGACAGCCGCCGCTTCAGTCATGGCGACGACGGCGTGCCGGCGCGCGATCGTCCTCCAGGTCGTCGCGAGATCGACGCGCTCTCCGGCACCGTGCAGGCAAAGCGTCGCCGTGACGCGGGAGCCCGGAAACGAGATCAGGGGCTCGAGCCATCCCAGGTCATCGAGCACCTCGAGGCCCGGTGGCGTCAGCACGAGCGCGTCCCGGCGCGGAGGGCGTTCGCGGTCAACGGCCGCGACCTGGTAGCCGGCTCTGGCGAGCAGGCCGGCGGCGACCAGACCCGCCGGACCGCAGCCGATGACCAGGACGTCGCAGCGCCGATCGGCCATGTCTCGAACATACCCCCCTTTCGGGTGGTTGAAAACGGCGACACGAGGTTCCGGTCGGAGAATCTGGGCGGAGTCTTGCCAAGGCGCGGCGAATCGGGGAGAATGAATGAGTGTTCATTCACCGTCCGCCTCTCCCGTTGCAAGACTCACCTGGCACGTGCGAGGCACCACACTACCCACGTCTCTCGCTCCGCCCCGCTACGAGACCGAAATGCCTGTCCGCACGGAGCCATCGATCCGCGAAGCGTCGCGGCGCGTCGGTCGACGCGCCCTGTTCGCTCGGCGGACCGAGTGTCCCCGCGGGTGCGCGGACTGGTGATCGCCGCAGGGGCGCGGCACAAGGTGTGGGCCAGAACCTGACCTGGAGGTCGAGCCTTCAGATGCGCTGAGGCGCGGATGGTACGAACCACAGGTCGGACGTCGGGAGGTTGATCCATGCGCAGAGAAATTCGCAGGGTCGCCGTGCTTGGAGCTGGCGTCATGGGCTCCGGCATCGCCGCCCACCTCGCCAACGCTGGCATCTCCGTGCTCCTGCTGGACATCGTTCCTCCGAAGCCGAGCGACGACGAGGCCGCGCACGGTCTGACCGCCAGTGACCTCAGGTTCCGCAACAAGCTGGCGCTGGCGGGACTGGAGGGGATCAAGAAGTCGAAGCCGGCCCTGCTGTACTCGACCCGTTACCTCCCGCTCATCGAGGTCGGGAACTTCGAGGACGACTGGCACCGGCTTGCGGACTGCGACTGGATCGTCGAGGTGGTGGTCGAGCGACTGGACATCAAGCAGAAGGTCTTCGCCCGCGTCGAGGAGGTCCGACGCCCGGGGACGATCGTGTCGTCCAACACGTCGGGCCTCTCGATCCAGGGCATGGTCGAAGGCCGTTCGGAGGACTTCCGCCACCACTTCCTCGTCACACACTTCTTCAACCCGGTCCGCTACATGCGGCTGCTCGAGCTGGTCGCGGGCGAGGAGACCCTGCCCGAAGTCCTCGACGACATGGCCGACTTCGGCCGGTTCCGACTCGGCAAGGGGATCGTGTTCGGCAAGGACACCCCCAACTTCGTCGGCAACCGGATCGGCGTGTTCGGCATCGCGGCCACACTCAAGGCCATGATGGACATGGACTACCAGGTTGACGAGGTGGATGCGATCACCGGACCGGCCATGGGCCACCCATCGAGCGCCTCGTTCGGGACCGTGGACCTCGTTGGTCTCGATGTGCTCGCCCACGTGGTCGACACCCTGCGCACGGGATGCCCGGACGACGAGCGCCATGACCTGTTCGACATGCCGGAGTTCGTGACCCGGATGATCGAATCCGGAGCGTTGGGACGCAAGGCCAAAGCCGGCTTCTTCAAGGTCGAAAAGGGCGCCGACGGCAGCAAGACCAAGCTGGTCATCGACTGGAAGACAGGCCAGTACCGTCCCAAGGAGCGGCCCCCGATTCCCTCGCTCGGGCGCGCCAAAGGCACCCACGACGTCCGCAAGCGGCTCAAGGACCTGGTCGATGCCGACGACCGTGGCGGCGCCTTCGCCTGGCGCCTGATGCGCGACACCCTGGCCTACAGCTCGCGGCGCCTCGGCGAGATCTCCGACACCATCATCGACATCGACAACGCGCTGCGATGGGGCTTCAACTGGGACCTCGGACCCTTCGAGGCATGGGACGCCCTCGGCGTTGCCGAGACCGTTGCCCGCATGAAGCAGGATGGGATCGAGCCCGCACCCTGGGTCGATGCGATGCTGGCCGCAGGGAGCACGACGTTCTACACCGAATCGGCCGACGGACGGAGCTTCTGGGATCCGCGCGAGAAGGCCTACGTCGAGGAGCCGAAACCGGCGTCGTTCATGGTCCTTGCCGACCTCAAACGCGATCCGAAACGGGTCGTCTTTGAGAACAAGGGAGCTTCTCTGGTCGATCTTGGCGACGGCATCGCGTGCGTCGAGTTCCATTCCGCTCTGCAGCCGCGGATGAACCCGATCGACGACCAGATCAGCGAGGTGATGGCCAAGGGCATCGAGATCGGGGAGCGCGACTTCCGCGGCCTGGTCATCCACCATCAGGGCGAGAACTTCTGCGCCGGCGCCAACCTGCTCATGATTCTCGAGGCCATTCAGGCCAACCAGTGGGCCCAGATCGACGCCATGGTCCAGGCCTTCCAGGGCATGACCACGGGATTGCGGCAGGCACGAATCCCGGTCGTCACGGCGCCGTTCGGCTTCACGTTCGGCGGCGGCTGCGAGATCACGATGGGCGGCGATCGCGTATGCGCCGCAGCGGAGACCTACATCGGGCTGGTCGAGGTCGGCGTCGGGCTGATCCCTGCCGGCGGCGGCTGCCGGTTCATGATCGAGCGCGTCCTCGAGGGCATCGACGAGCCCGTGCTTTCGAACCTCCCGTTCATCCGCATCGCGTTCGAGAACATCGGCATGGCCAAGGTCGCGACCTCGGGCGACGAGGCCCGCGAGCGCAAGTTCCTGCGCCCGCAGGATCGAGTCGAGCTCAACCGCGACCGCCAGCTGTGGGCTGCCAAGCGGATGGCCATCGGCATGGCCGAAGAGGGCTACCTGCCGCCGCTTCCGAAGACCTTCGCCCTGCCCGGGAAGGAAGGTCTCGCCACCCTCAAGATGATGCTGCACAACATGAAGCTCACCCACTGGATCTCGTCCCACGACGAGAAGATCGCGACCCACCTGGGCCGCATCCTCACCGGCGGTGACACCACCATCAACGATCCTGTTGACGAGCAGACCCTCCTCGACCTCGAGCGCGAGGCCTTCCTGTCGCTGTGCGGCGAACCCAAGACCCAGGACCGCATCAGCTACATGCTCGTCAACAACAAGCCGCTCAGAAACTAGGAAAGGAGCGACACGATGCGTGACGCTGTCATCGTCTCCGTCGCCCGAACCGCCATTGGCCGGGCCAAGAAGGGCAGTCTCAAGGACACCCGCCCGGAGTACTTTGCCTCCGAGATGCTCAAGGCCCTGGTTGCCCGTACCCCCGGGCTCGACAAGGAAATGGTCGAGGACATCGTGATGGGGTGCGCCATGCCTGAAGGCGAGCAGGGAATGAACGTCGCCCGCCTGATCGGCTTTGCGGCCGGCTTCCCGGTCGAGGTCCCCGCGATGACCGTGAACCGGTTCTGCTCGTCCGGTTCGCAGACCATCGCCCTCGCCGCCGACAGCATCAAGGCCGGCAACGAGCAGATTGTGATTGCCGGCGGCGTCGAGTCCATGTCGATGGTCGCAATGGGTGGCAACAAGCCGATCGCCTATCCCGGGCTGATGGACGATTTTCCCAACGCCTATGCGGGCATGGGAACCACTGCCGAGGTCGTGGCCCGGCGCTTCAACATCACCCGCGAGATGCAGGACGAGTTCGCCTACCACTCGCACA
>CAZQYU010000242.1:0-5375 GCA_964597585.1 uncultured Thermoanaerobaculia bacterium | reverse complement strand
CCATGCACAGGAAGCGCACCGGCACCGAGCCGCGGTTCTCGTACCAGTGCGCGACCCCCGGCGGGATGAACACGCAGTCGCCGGCGCGCGCCGTACGCTCCTCCTGATCGAGCCCGAGCACCATTTCGCCTTCGACCACGACCTGCTCGTGCTCGACGGTGGCGTGCCGGTGGCAGGGGATGCGACCCCCGGGCTCGATGGAGAAGCGGCGGGTGACGAAGTTCGGCGCCCCGTCGGCGGGACCGAGCAGAATCTGGATGGTGGTGCCCCGTGTGTGCGGCACCGGCTGCGCTTCGACCCCGGACATCGTCCGAACCACAGGACGAACCCGTACCTCGCTCATGTGCCACCTCCAGTCGACCCATTCTACTGGTAGCATCGTGCCATGCTGGAGCGGCTCACCGTCCGCGGCCTCGGCATCATCGACGAGGCGATCCTGGAGCCCGAGCCCGGCTTTGTGGTACTGACCGGTGAGACCGGGGCCGGGAAGTCCCTCCTCGTCGAGTCGCTCAAGCTGGTCGCCGGGCAGCGCGCTCAGTCCGAGCTCGTGCGCTCGGGTGACGAGCGCCTCGTCGTCGAGGGGTGGTTCAGGGTCATTGGCTCGCCGTCGGTCGACGCGATCCTCTCCGAGCTCGGCGTTGAGCACGACGGCACGCTGGTGGTGCGACGCGAGCTGACCGCCGAGGGCCGTGGGCGCGCGTGGCTGAACGACCTCGCCGCGACCGCCGGCAGCCTCCAGCGTCTCGCGCCGCACCTGCTCGCGATCCACGGGCAGCACGAGCAGTACGGCCTCGCCGATCCAGTTGAGCAGCGACGGCTGGTGGACGAGTTCGGCGGCCTCGAAGGACCGTGCGCGGAGGTCGCCGCCGCGTGGTCCCTCTGGCAGGCGGCCGACCTCGAGCTCAGACGTCTGGAGGCGGCACGCGACCGCCGCCGTGACCGGCTCGACGCGATCGCCTTCCAGCTCGCCGAGATCGACGCGTTCTCGCCGCAGCCGGGAGAGGATGAAAGCCTCGGTGAACGGCGGCAGCTGCTGCGTCATGCGGTCCGGCTGCTCGAGCTCTCGGGCTCGGTGCTGGGGCGGCTCAGCGACGGCGAACCGGCGGTGGTCGACGAGCTCGCACGGGCGGGACGCGAGGTCGAGCAGATGGCCGCCTGTGGACTCGCGCTGGAAGGCGTCGTCCAGAGGCTCGACGAGGCGGGGGTCGCGGTCGCTGAGGCCGTCCGTCAGCTCCAGGACCTGTCCGGCGGCATCGAGGAGGACCCGGCCGAGCTCGACGCGGTCGAGGCCCGGCTCGCGCGACTCGAGCAGCTGATGCTGAAGTACGGCTCCCCGGTCGAGCGCCTGCTCGAGCACCGCGACCGGCTCGAGGCCGAGCGTCACGAGCTGCAGGGCGTGGAGGTCCGACTCGGGACGGCGTCCACGGCGGCGCGGGAGGCGCTCGCCGCCTACTCCCGTGCGGCGCAGGTCCTCGACGCGGCGCGTTGCCACGCGGGCAAGCGCCTCCTGGAGACCGTCTCCAGCCTGCTCGGACGGCTCAACATGGGCGGGACCCGTCTCGAGTTTGCGTGGGCGGCGCGGTCGGACGGGTCGAGCCCGCTCGAACGAGACGGCCGGCCGGTGGCGTTCGACGCCGACGGGGTCGAGCTGCCGGAGCTTCTGATCGCACCCAACCCCGGCGAGGAGCCGCGCCCGATGGCGCGGATTGCATCAGGGGGCGAGCTGTCTCGTCTTCACCTTGCACTCCGCACCGCGGTGCGCGGTCGGCGCGGCGAAACCGGATTGACGCTGCTCTTCGACGAGGTCGATACCGGTCTCGGCGGGACCACAGCGGCGGCGCTCGCGGGGCTGCTCGCCGAGCTCGCACGGGTCGACCAGGTCCTGGTGGTGACCCACCTGCCCCAGGTGGCCGCCCTCGCCGGGTGCCACTTCAGGGTCGAGAAGGTCGAGCACGACGGTCGCGCGGTGACCCGCGTCGAGCGCCTCGACGGGGAGGCGCGCGAGCGCGAGATCGCGCGCATGTTGTCGGGCGAGAGGCTCGGCGCCTCCGCCCTCGCCCACGCCCGCGCGCTGCTCGGGCGGCCATGACGCGGCTGCCTCTCGGGGAGCTTGGGGAAGTCGAGGCCGCTGCCTGTGCGGCGCATGCGGTCCGCGCCGCGGCGGGCATCGTCCTGCTCCCGACGGAGACCTACTACGGCCTCGGAGCCGACCCATCGTCGGCCGTCGCGGTCGCCCGTATCCGCGGCCTCAAGGGCCGACCCGAGGAGATGCCGCTGTCGGTGCTGTGCGCCGGCTGGCCGCAGGTCGAGGAGCTGGTCGAGGTCCCCGAGCGATACCGGGCGGCGCTCGAGGCAAGCTGGCCGGGTCCGCTGACCGCAATCCTGACCGCCCGCACGTCGCTGCCCTGTGCGGACGGCTGCACGCTCGCGGTGCGGATCCCGGGACACCTGCTGCTGTGCGCGGTCCTCGAGCGCTGTGGTCCGCTGACCGGCACCTCTGCCAACCGGCACGATGCGCCGCCCTCCACCCGGGCTGATGCCGCCCTCGCCTCGCTGCTCGGACGGCCCGACCTGATCCTGGACGGCGGGACCACGCCGGGCGGCTTGCCCTCGACCCTGGTCGATCTTTCGGGGGCGCGGCCGCAGGTCCTTCGGAAGGGGTCGGTTCGCTGGCTGGAGCAGGTCTGACAGGTTGTGGAAAAGCCTGTGGAAAAGGTGTTGGTATTCATGTTAAGCCGGTGTAAACCAATGACTTCTGGGCCCCGGTGTAGCGTTTGTGAACATGGAACAAGTGGTTTGTTTTCAATGACTTCTTCTTATCTTGTTGATGGCTCGTCCGTTGCCGCATCGTCGTACGGGAGGGCTCTCCACAAGTGTCCGGAATGCGGCCTCTTCTGACCGGCTCGGTCCAATGAGACGGCGTTGTCGCGCGGGGGGCCCTGTGGTAGCGTGAGTGACCCTACGGCCGGCGCGTCACTTCCCTCGAGGGTGCTCACTCGGCGTCGCCCGGGGTCGCAGGGTCCGACCGAGGAGAGACACGGATGCTCGTTCGCGAAGTGTTCGGAAGACGACCGCGATTCGGGGCCCGAGTCTTCGTGGCCTCGAACGCCGTCGTCGTCGGGGACGTCGCCCTCGGCGACGACGCGTCGGTGTGGTACAACGTCGTCCTTCGGGGTGACATCCACTGGATTCGCGTGGGCGCCCGCGCGAACCTCCAGGACGGCGTCCTGGTCCACGTCGAGAATCAGCTCTGCCCGACCCTGATCGAGGACGAGGTCAGCGTCGGCCACGGCGCCGTGCTGCACGGCTGCACGCTGCGCCGCGGCTGTCTGGTCGGGATCGGCGCCGTGGTACTCAACGAGGCCGAGATCGGCCAGGGTGCGCTGGTTGCAGCTGGAGCAGTGGTGCGGGAGGGGTTCTCTGCGCCGCCGCGCACGCTGGTGGCCGGGGTGCCGGCGACCGTGCGCCGCGAGCTCAGCGAAGAGGAGTGCGCGCGGGTCGCCAAGGTCACGAGCAACTACCTCGTCTACAAGAGCCGGTTCCTTGCCGACGGCATCGACCGCATGGTCGCGAGCCCCGACGACCTCGAGGAGGAGGCATGATCCAGCGCCCGCGCGGGACCCGAGACATCCTGCCGCCCGAGTCGCGGCTGTGGGCCGCGGTCGAGGCAGAGGCCCATCGCGTTTTCTCCGGCTTCGGCTATGACGAGATCCGGTTGCCGGTGTTCGAGCCGACCGAGCTCTTCGTGCGCGGTGTCGGCGAGGGCACCGACATCGTGCGCAAGGAGATGTACACCTTCGCCGACCGCAAGGGCCGCTCGCTGACCCTGCGTCCCGAGGGCACCGCGGGCGTGGCTCGGGCGTACATCGAGAACGGGCTCGGCCAGTGGCCGGCGCCGGTCCGGCTCGCCTACATGGGGCCGATGTTCCGTTACGAGCGGATGCAGCGCGGCCGCTACCGCCAGTTCGCTCAGATCGGGCTCGAGATCCTGGGTGCCGACACCCCCGCGGCCGACGTCGAGATCCTGCTCGCACTGCACACCTTCCTCGCCGCGCTCGGCTTCGACGACCTCGTCATCCTGCTCAACAACCTCGGCGATCCCGAGGACCGGCCGCGCTTCATCGCGCGCCTCAAGGAGATCCTCGAGCCCCACCGCGCCGAGCTCTGCGGCGACTGCCGGCAGCGCTGGACGACCAACCCGCTGCGCATCCTCGACTGCAAGGTCGAGCGTTGCCGCGAGCTGGTCGCGGAGGTGCCTCCGGTGTCCGAGCTCGCGAGCGACGCGACCCGGACCCACGTCGACGCAGTCGAGGCTGCGCTCGCCGAGCTCGCCATCCCGGTGCGGCGTGCCCCGCGGCTGGTGCGCGGGCTCGACTACTACCTGCGCACCGTGTTCGAGGTCGTTTCGCCCGGCCTCGGTGGCGATACCGCGATCTGCGGAGGCGGCCGCTACGATCGTCTGATCGCCGACCTCGGCGGGCCGCAGGTCCCCGGGACGGGCTTCGCGATCGGCGAGGACCGTCTGATCGAAGTGCTGCCGTCGGCGTTCCGTGAGCGTGTTCTCGGCCGCCCGGTGGTGGCCCTGCTGCCGCTGGACGAGGGCGCCGCTGTAGCGCGCTGCTTCGCACTCGCCCGGGAGCTGGCCGCGCGCGGCCTGGTGACCCACACCGAGGTCACCCGGCGCTCGCTCAAGGCGGCCCTCAAGTGGGCGGTCAAGCTCGACGCCCGCGCGGCGGTGCTGGTCGGTGCGAACGAGCTCGAGGCGGGTGCGGCGCAGGTCCGCGACCTCACGGAGGGAAGCCAGGAGGCGGTGGCCTTCGTCGATGTCGCCGACGTGGTGGCCGGACGCCTGCCCGGACCCGAGACAGTCCTCCGGTAGACTACGCGACGCGCGAGCGAGCGTGCGAGGAGCGCGAGATGACCCTGTCAGCGTGGGACAGACCGTGGTGCGGCGCCCTGCGGCGCGGAAACCTGGGCGAGTCTGTGGAGCTGGTCGGCTGGGTGAGGCGTCGCCGCGATCTTGGCGGCTTGGTCTTCGCCGATCTGCGTGATCGCAGCGGCCTCGTCCAGCTGGTGTTCGAGGACGCCCTGGTCGGCGACGGCGAAAGCTTGTCGGCGGAGGACGTGGTCCGGGTCACGGGCGTGGTGCGTGAGCGGGCGCCGGGGCAGGCAAACCCCGACCTGCCGACCGGCGAGGTCGAGGTCAAAGTGACCGCGCTCGAGATTCTGAGCCACGCCGAGACACCCCCGTTCGTGGTCGAGGACCAGACCAACGCCTCCGAGGAGCTGCGCCTGAAGCACCGCTCGCTCGACCTGCGGCGGCCGGCGATGGCTGCCAACCTGGTGCTGCGCCACCGGGTGGTCGCTGAGGCGCG
>CAZQYU010000241.1:0-5400 GCA_964597585.1 uncultured Thermoanaerobaculia bacterium | reverse complement strand
CTGATCTGAACAGCGACGGTCGCCGGGACCTTCTCATCATGACGGAGACGAACCTCCTTGCGCTGCTCCAGAATGAAGACGGAGAGCCGTATCCGTCGGAGATCGGGCCACTTCCCTCGGACCGGTGCTACGGAGTCCAGCTCGTTGATATGGACGGGGATGGGAGCAGGGACTTGCTCTACGTTGATTCCAAGTCCAAGAACGGGCTGCGGGTCAGAATGGGATTGCCTGGTGGTGAGTTTGGGCCGGAGAGGGAGCTGGATGTTCCCTCTCCTTCGGGGAACGTCTGGCCCATGGTGGAGCAGGACGGGTCCCCCTTCTTGGTGATGATCCCGGAAAACGGGAAGATGGTTGAGAAAGTGCAGCTCACAACGCGGCCGCGAAGGAAGACCGAGGCCGATGATGTGCAGCCGAAGCTTCACTCCGTGCCCCTGTTGGGACCCTCCCACGCACGCTACACGCTGGCCGATCTCGATGGCAACGGCGCGCCCGAAGTGGTGATAGCTGATCCCGATGGAGCCCGCCTTCTCGTCTGCTCTTGGATCGGTGAGGACCTGGGCCCTCCCGAGCCTTTTCCCGCACCGAGGGGTGTGACGTCTCTGTCTCACGGTGATCTGGATGGTGATGGCCGGGAAGAGGTCGTCCTGGCCAGTCAGCAGGAGCGGTCTGTGGCCGTGACGCATCTGACCCCGGAGGGACGCCTGGCCTTTCCCAGGACTCTGCCCATCGAGGGCAAGCCGTTGGCCGTGGCGTGTCTCGATGCGGACGGAGACGGGCACATCGACGTTGTGGTCTCCACTGAGGACCACCACGCGCCTGCCCTGCTCTTCTTTCCGGAGGGAAAGGTCGGGGAGGGACCCAAGCCCATTCCGTTGGAAGATCTTCGGGAGGCGCCCGAATCCCTGCGAGTCTTGGACATCGATGGCGATGGACGACTGGATTTGCTGATGTCCGCTGCACGGGAACCCTTGAAGGTCATCCTTGCCGGGGAGCAGGGTCTTCTGCTGCCCAAGGCTCTCGTCACGGCACCTGCGGGTTTGCTGAGCCGGGCGGAGACCGATTCTCTGGTGGTGATGCCTGCGCTGCGGGGCGGCAAGCCGAAGCTGCTGGTGCCCTTGAAGGGCTTTGTGAGGGTTTTCGAGCTGGAGGGTGAGACCCTCCAGGCGGTGGAGCAGTTCAATGCGGGCGATCCACAGTCCGTCGTTGGTGGTGTGGTCATGGCGGACCTGGATGGTGACGGTCGTGCCGAGGCCCTTTTGATTCATGACGACGATGGGAAACTCGAGATCCTCTCATCCGGGCTTCGTGGTGTCTACCGTCGGAAGAGCCTGGTGGGTATCCCCGAGTTGGATGTGTTGGGTGCCCGTGTTGTTTCTGTGCCCAATGCCGCCGGTCACATTCTCGTGTTCGGTGCCAAGTCCTTTCTGGACATTCCGCTGGCGGGTACCAAGGTGGTTGGTCGTCACACGGAGATCTTCGAATCGACTCTGAATGACGTGGATCCCAACATGTTGACAGTGGGCGACCTGGACGGCGACGGCGCGATGGAGATCGTGTTGGTGGACAGTACCAGGAGCCATGTCATGCAGGTCCTGAAGCGCGGGACAGGCGGCAACTGGCACAGCGTGTTGCATTTCCCCATTTTTGAGAGCGATCCTTTCAGGGAGGCCGATGAAGGCGGTTCCCGTCAGCCGCGAGAGCTACTCATTGCAGACGTGACAGGGGACGGGCGCGAGGATCTGCTCCTACTCATACATGATAAGTTGTTGATTTATCAAGGATAGGTGCAAGCCCGACACTGCAGGCGCTTTCGCTCGGCCTGCTCGGTGCCTGGGCTTGTGGAAGCAGGGAAGTGGCGGCGGAACGGGCTCATGCCAAGGCGACCGAGGGCACCCATCTCAAAGTCTGGCACCAAAGCCAGCATGGGCCGTCCGGATACGCGGTGTGCTGTCGAGGAATCGAGCCAGCTTCGCCGTAGCGCCGCTCTCGAGCCTGCCCGCCCGATGGCTCACCTCGACCTACGGCTTCTCCCCGAATACCTCTTTCGCCCGGTCCCGTAGCCGCTCTTTGGCCTGCTCCACCTCGCGCAGCGCGTCCCTCAGGCGCTCGAGCTCGTCCCCCCGGACCTTGAGGCCTTCACGAATGAAGAGGGCGGCGGCCTCGGAGCGGCTCTTCACGGCGCCGGTGGCGACCCAGGCGTCGAGCTGCTCCAGCGTGGCGGAGTCAACGCGGACCATCACCACGTGCTCGCGCGCTGTCTGGCCCATCTCGTCCATGCTCTGCTTGAGGCCCGGGGCCACGCACACCACCTTGACCTGGGCCCCATCCTCACCCACGCAACTGATGTCGAACCCCTCCGGGAGCTCGAAGTCGATCCCCTTTTCCCTCAGGCGTCCCTGGATCCTCTCCCACATCGAGCCGAGGTCAACGTTCACCTGTTTCTTCATGGCAACATCTCCTTGAGTAACTCAACTACGAAGATAAGGTAACGCGATTACGAGTAATTTGCAAGGCAGCATCTCGTAACGGCGTGGGTCGCAGGGAGGCGAACCCCGGACACAGGCGGTACCAAGACCGACACTCTCGACACGTTGAGGGTACCCCGAAAGAAGGCTGGCCACGCCTTCTCATGCACGTGACTCAGGTGGTCAGCCGGTTCCGACGATTCTCAGAGATCATCGGGGGTGCCTGACGTGGCAGAGAAGCCTGAGGATCTCCGTGGCCGACCCTCGCTGCACACCCTCAGGCTCTCCTGTGCGGGCGATCGGAGCATGGGAGCAGCCGAACGGGCCACCTCCTCGGAGTGGTTGTCGCGTGCAGTCACGAAGCTGTCGCGTCGGTGCATGCCTCCGGTGCGGTCGGGAGCCACCTTGGAGTCACCGTCCAACCCGACGACTGGAGGTGTGACATGTTCCGGAAAGGTGCGTTCGTGGTGTCGATCGTGGCGATGGTGCTCCTGGCGCTGCCAGCGCTCGCTCAGGAGCGGAGCCGGTCGCGAACCGTGCGGGTCGACTGCAGCCGCCGCGGCGCCAGCATCGCCCGCGCCCTCGAGACAAGAGCCGACGAGCTGGTCGTCGAGATCTCGGGCATCTGCAACGAGAACCTCGAGATCCGGCGGTCGAACGTGACGTTTCGTGGGGCGTCGGGCGATCGCACCCGCGACGGGATCCGAGGCGTGGGCACGGATCCAGCGGTCGCGATCGTCGATGTCTGGGACGCGGTGGACGTGACATTCGAGGACTTGACCCTGGCCGGCGGCGCGGGCATCGCTCTCAACGCCGCCAGATCGCCGAGGGTGTTCCTGAGCAACTGCCGGCTCGTCGACAACGGCTCCATGGGTGTCTACGTCACCCTCGGCTCCAGCGTGTATGCCGAGCGCTGCGACTTCAGTCGCAACCTGTCCGGGGCCCGCGCCACCCGGGCCTCGCGCTTCGTCTGCGAGGGCTGCAGCTTCGAGGACAACACCGGCTGGGCGGTCATGGCCTTGGAGTACGGCAGGGTGCAGATCGACGGCTGGTGGGCCGACCCCTCGCTCGAGGGCAGCGAGCCCCCGGACGTCCCCAGCTCGGTCATCGGCCCGCTCGGCGTGGGCGGGATGACCAATGGGATCGCGTACCTGAGGTACACCACGATCGGCCCAGCGGCCGGAAGCGACACTGGGACTGCTCTGCTGGCAAGCTACGGCAGCTGGATCGACGTCGTGTTCTGCGGCCTCGAAGGGCGGGTGCTGATCGACAACGCCCGTGTCCGACTGCACGAGGTGACTCAGGCCAGCCTCGGACCGGCGGCCAACAGCCTGCGCGCCGGGGGCCAGCTCCAGGTCTCGGCGACCAGCCTGGTCGGGCCGCTCGACGTGCTGGAGTTCTCCCATGCCCTGATCCAGTTCGGCAGCGTGGTCGACGGCGACGTCCACTGCGCCCGCGCTGGCGACGTCTGGGGTGACGCGGACAGCTCTGTGACCGGAACGGTGTCGGACTGCCCGAGCTGGGGAGGCCCCTAGGTCAGACGGTTCCATGGGCTCGTGGTGGACCTCTGAACCGGCACCGATGTGACGACTGAGTGGAGGGGCAGCGGAGTCATTCCTTTGCCGCGCGCGGGTCGGCCATTCGACTTCCTGTGCCTTGTATATTTCTCTCAGTTGGACTGTCTCTTGCTGAAAGACGTTCTACGATCTATCATGACGATTATCCACACGGGGTGCCCCTTCCGCTGCGCTCCTTGCCTCCTGCAGCACCAGCACCCCCGCCCCGCGCGGTCTGTTCCCGAGTCTCCTCCGCAATCCGGCCGCGCGGGGGTTTTTTCAACCTCTTGGAGCCTGGCACGCAATGGGAGGACGTTCCTGGACTGGCCGAACGACCCTGGTGTGCTCCCCGAAGACTGCCTGGGGTCATGAGAGATCGGGCCGAGGGAGCATGTCAGGGTGTCCCAGCCCAGCCGGGACGCACTGCGAATGCGAAGGAGCGCTTCATCTGCACCCAGCCTCGGTGCGGGCCGACGCCGATCAGGGCAGGACGGAATAATGATTCCCAATCTGAGGTTCCGAGGCAGGTGAACAGTGGTTCGTCGGTCCGCGCCGAACCCGCACAGCGACACCCCCCGCGGAAGCCGGCTGGGGTAATTCCCCGGCCTGGTCGCGAGGCTCACCGCCGCCCCTACGGATTCAGCTCTGGCTCGCCGAGCCACGAAGCCGAAAGGGGGCTCTATGAGCACGCGTCGTTCCGTAGTGTCGAAGTTCATGGCAGTTGCCACCATCGTGCTCGCTGGTGCGATCGGGGGCGGTCCCCGGAATGCAGCTGCGGCACCGCCGGTCAAGGCGAAGGACGTCCACTACCTGTCGATCCCGGGAGTGGCGTTTTTCCCCACCTCGGCCTCGAACTACTCGAACGCCGGCTACATCACGGCCGATCCGTGGGCGGGGTGGCGTTGGGCGTTGAGCGCGAACCCGAATCTGACGGCGCCGGTCGAGCTTCCCGACGGAGCTCGGATCGTCTCGCTGACGGTCAACTACCGCGACACGTCGGACACGGGCTACACGCTCGCCAAGCTCTACGAGTACGCCGCGGATCACTACGGCGACGGCGCCCCGTTCTATGTCTTCCCGGACCAGGCCACGACCGACTGCGATGGCTCCACCGGCCTGTGCTCCGGCCTGGCCAATGAGGTCGGTCAAGCCGCGATGTCGGCGGACCTGAGGTCCGACAGACTCAGGGTCGACAACCAGCACTTCCAGTACACGGTCATGATCTTCACCCACGTCGCAGGCGGCGACACTAACGAGAGCGGAGACGAGGCCATCAACAGCGTGATCGTGGGCTACGTCCTGCCGCCGGGCCACTCCGGAGGTGGGCCGGGAACACCCTAGCCGTCACGGGGCGGGCGGATCGCCCATGACTCCGTGTG
>CAZQYU010000240.1:0-5411 GCA_964597585.1 uncultured Thermoanaerobaculia bacterium | reverse complement strand
ACCTCAAGCCCGGCAACGTGATGCTGACGCCCGACGGGCCCAAGGTGCTCGACTTCGGCCTCGCCAAGGACATCGTCGCAGGCCGTGCCCCGAGTACGGACTCGGCGACCCCGACCTCGCTGATGACCAGCGAGGGGATGATCGTCGGCACCTTGCAGTACATGGCGCCCGAGCAGCTCGAGGGCAAGCCGGCCGACGAGCGCAGCGACGTCTTCGCCTTCGGTTCGGTGCTGTTCGAGATGCTGACCGGCTCACGGCCGTTCGGGAGCGACAGCCAAGCGAGCGTCATCGCCGCCATCATGGAGCGGTCTGCGCCGCGGCTGGAATCGCGCCTTGAGTCGCTGCGCGCCGCCGCACCACCGGGGCTCGACCGGGTGGTGGAAAGGTGCCTCGCGAAGTCGCCGGGAGACCGCTGGCAGTCGATGGGCGACGTTCGGGCACTGCTCGAGGACGTCGCGGCCGGTCGCCTCGTCCCGACCGCCGCCGAAGAGGCAGTCGAGCCGCCGGCACGGCCGGCTCGCCTCAGCCGGTTCGCAGTGTTGGCCTTGCTGGTCATGCCGCTCGCCATCGCCGCCGCCTGGATCATGGGACGCAGCACGGCCCCCGCCGTCGTGCCCGCGCCGCAGCCGGTGGTGGTCTCCGTGCTCTCAGCACCCGAGCTCGGCGATTTCGACGACCTCTCCAACCCGGCGCTGTCGCCGGATGGTCGCCGGGTGGCCTTCATCGGACACACCAGCACAGGCAGCGGAATCTGGGTCCGGGAGCTCGACGCCCTTGAGGCGCGGCCGCTCGAAGGCCCGGTCAATCCCGGCTGGCTGACCTTCTCTCCGGACGGGGAGTGGATCGCGTACTTCGACGTAAGCGACCGCACGCTCATGAAGGTCTCCGTCCATGGCGGACGGCCGACCCCGATCGCCAACCCCGGTTACATCCCGTGCGACTGGGCCGCCGACGGCTACATCTACTTTCCGGCCCGCCGCGGGCCGGGGGCCACCACTCCCGAGTCGTGCGGGCTGGCCCGCATCCGTCCGGACGGCGGCGAGGCCGAGCAGGTGACCCTCGGTCTCGAGGTCGACAAGGCCGGCGTCCGCCTCCAGCACACCGCTCCGCAGTATCTCGGTGACCGCCGCCTGCTGTTCTCGGTCGGCCAGGGGTTCCTCAGTGACGGCTGGGACACCGCGATCCTCGATCTCGCGAGCGGTCAGTGGACGCGCGTCTTCCGCGGTGCCGGCCAGGCGTCCTACCACGACGGCCACCTCGTGTTCTGGCGCGACGGCCGGGTGTGGGCCGTTCGGCTCGATCTCGACCGGCTCGCGACTACGGGCACGGAGCTGCCGGTGACCGACGGCGTGAGTCAGCATCCCGGCGCACCCGCCGAGGTCGGGGAGTACCAGGTCGGCGCCGACGGCTCGATGGTCTATGTCGGGGGCGGCGCGGTCGCCGACGAGACCTCCGCGATCGTCCGCTACTCGGCGGGCGGGAACACCGAGATCGTTCGCTCTCCGGGCAGCGTGGCGTGGCCTCGACTGTCGCCCCGGGGTGATCGGCTCGCGGTCAACGTGTGTCGACTGCAACCGCTCGGGGGGCACCAGTGCCGGGTCTGGGTCTACGGCCTCCGCGACGGCTCGCGGCGTGCGATCGGTCCGGCCGACAGGTGGGTAGGCTATCCGGCGTGGGACGCCGACGGGGCCTCGCTGGTGGTCGTGGAGCGCACGCCGCAGAATCGCCGTCAGCTGGTGCGCTACAGCCTCACGCCGGGTGTCAGCCCGAAGCTGCTGTTCACGAAAGACCAGGGTTGGATCGTGCCGATCGGCGCCGCCTCCGACGGCCGATTGGTCTTCTCCGGGGATGATGAGGACGGCCGCGCGCGGGCGCAGATGGTTTTGCCGACGGGCAAGTCCGCACTGCTGCTCGAAGGCGACTCCGGCGCATTTGCAACCGATATCAGCTCGGACGGGCGGTGGCTGATCTTCGACACGGACCGCAGCGGCCGTTTCGAAGTCTGCGCCCTCGACCTCGGAACACCCGGGTCGATGCCGATCCAGCTGACCACGGAGGGCGGCCGTTTTGGGACCCTGTCGCCGTCAGGCGACGTCCTCTACTGGCGGTCGCCGTCCTACCCGGGCGCTGCGCAGATCCTGCGTGCCGAGGTGGATCTGGAGCGCGGCCGACGCGGCGACGTCACACGGGTCGCGACGACCGCCAGCGTCAACAGCGGCGGCTGGTACCCCCTCGGCGGCATGACCGCAGGCGATGACGGCCTCATCGTGGTCGAGTACAAGATGGCGAGCAGTGGCGGCCGCGTCATCCTCGTCCGCAACTGGGTGGCGGAGATGCGCTCCAAGCTTGCTCGCGATTGACCGCCGCATCAGCAGGTGGAGCATCGGCCGAACGTGGGAATGGCCGTCCAGCGTGGCATCAGCCCACCGATGAGTGCTACCAGCTCCCCGACGCCCCCCCGCCGCCCGAGGATCCGCCTCCGCCGGAGAAACTCGAGCTTGAACCTCCGGAGCTCCACGACGTGCCGGAACCGCCCGACGAGATCGAGAACCCGCCGATCGAGGCCCTGCCCTTGGTGCGAAGGTCGTGCGCCGCCTTCTTGTACCAGTCGGATTTCCTGAGGGTCAGCTTGGCCGCGGGAAACGCAACCAGATACGTGATGAGCAGATAGAACGCACCCGTGGTCCCGACGATGATGATCGGGAACATGGCCCAGAAAGGAATGAGGAAGACGTAGAGGAACCATCCCATGCCGGGCGTCATCACGCCAAGCACGGTGAACAGGCCGATGATGCCGAAGATGAACGCTCCGAGAAGTATCCTCTCCGTGAGCGGCAGGTCGGGCACGTTCATGTGGGACACCGCGGAGCCTTTTTCCCCCGCACCCGCGGGCTCCGCGAGCTCGGGCCCCTTGCCGGTCGCCAGCACTGAGAGGATGGCGTCCACGCCCGCCTCGACGCCGCCGTCGAAGTCGCCGGAGTTGAACCGCGGCGCCATCACGTTGCGGATGATGCTGCCCGCCGCGCCGTCAGGGAGCCTTCCTTCGAGCCCGTACCCCACCTCAATCCGCATCCGCCGGTCGTTCGGCGCGACGACCACAAGAATGCCGTTGTCCTTGCCTTTCTGGCCGAGCTTCCATGCCGCGAAAACGGCCTCCGCGTAGTCCTCGATGTTCTCGCCCTCGAGCGACGACACGGTGAGCACGACGACCTGGTTCGTTGTCTTTTCCTCGTGGGCCTTGAGGCGCTCTGTCAACGCGCGGCGCGCACCCTCGCTCAGGATCCCCGCGTTGTCGTTCACGCGCCCCGTGAGGTAGGGAATGCTCGCGCCCGCAGCTGTGAGCGTGGTCAAGAGCACGCCTGTCGAGGCAAGAGAGCGAAGCACCGTTCTCATGCGCCCTCCTCCTCGACGATGGTGTCGGGGAGCTCGTTCTCCCGGCTCACGCCTGTCGCCGAGGCGGCCAGGGCATTCTCGAGTCCGGCCAGACCGTCCTCCAGGGCGCGGCCCACCCGGCCCTTGGCGAGAGCCGACGTCATTTGCCTGACGATCTCCTGCGACGCCTCCCCGCTCAGACGCGGCTCCAGGCCAGTGTCCGGCAGCAGGATGACCCGCCGCTCGAACGTGCTGACCACCAGCAGCACCCCTGTCCGGCCGCGGGTGGCGAAGAGCTCGCGCTCGAGGAAGAGGGACTGCGCGTACTGGCGCACCTCCACCTCGGCGCGGTGCGGGCTGAGAAAGAGCCGGGCGAACGACGGCAGGGCGATGCACGCGAGCGCGCAGAAGGCGCCTGCTCCGAGGGTCGCCACCACGACCAGCAGCACGGCGGGGCCCACGGTCCAGGCCGAGCGGAGCACGGCGATCACGGCTGCCGCCGGGCTCGCGAGCGCGGCACCCAGGGCGAAAGCCTTCCAGGGAAGCTCGGCGAAGTTGTCGCTGCGTCCGATGACCGCGAGCACGATCTGGGCTCCGGTACGCTCCTCCGCATCGGCGACGCGTTGGTCCAGCTTCGTGCGTTCCTGATCGCTCAAGAATGGTGTCATGATCCTTCGCCCGCCTGTGTTCCTGCGGCACCCGCGCTCCGTCTCATTCAGCTGACCGCGTGGGCGTTTCGTCCATCTTATTCCTGACGAGCACTTCCCGCGGCGTGGCGCCGTCCGCGGGCCCGCCAATGCTGTCCTTGTCCTCGTGCCCCATCTCGAACATGCGCGTGGCGCGATTGTAGCCCGCGTATCGCCGGCCCAGGTCAGACGATTCTGACGATTTCGCGGAGATCGTCGGAATCGTCTGATACCTGCGAGGTCCCTCGCAGGTATCAGAAGGGAGGGCCTGCCTTCTGTCGGGGCGATTGCAGAGTGTCAAGAGTGCCGACCCTGGCACCGGCTCGGCGTGAGCTGTGCAGTGGTTGGCTCAATCCCCGAGCGCCCACCCCAGGGAGTCGCGCAGGAACTCCACCGCGTGGTCTTCGATGCACGGCCCGTGCACCAGGATCACCATCTGCGGCTCCCAGGCGAGGACCTCTCGCAGGACCTCGCGCACGCGCCTGCGCCTCCAGAAGGTGGGGCGGAGGAAACGCGCGGTGGAGCCTCGGGGGGCGAGCACCCGGTTGGCGGCGGCGAACCAGCGATGCAGTGAGTTGAGCGAGTGCGGATCGTGGTTCTCGATCAGGTCGCCGAGGATGAGGGTGCGGGAAGGACGGTGGAAGAAGATGACCTCGCTGAGGACGGCGCCGGGCACGATGCGTTGGTCCACGACCTCCGCCCATGCGGCGGGGGCCTCGGCCTCGAGATCGGCCGCGAACGACAGATCGGGCCGCTTCCGGCGCAACCCGGGCGGGGCGTAGAGGTGCGCGTGGGGATACCCGGCAGCCCACTCCCCGAGGAAACGGTGGTGGAACGCATTGGGGGTGACGATGTGGCCCACGCTCCCCAGGGTGTCGATCCCCTGTGCCGCCGCGAGCTGCACCGGCGAGTGCACCAACAGCGCGCCACCCGGGAGCGCGATCACCGTCGAACGCAGGGCGAACGGGAAGCCCAGGAAACGGATCTGATCACCCTCGACGGTCCAGATCCCCGGCCCGATCGCTCGCCACCGCGAGCTCAGTCCGGGCGGGTGGTCAGAGTGCGGCGACACGGGCTCTCTCGCGGGAGAAGGACCGTGTGCGACGGAGCCAGGCGGCGATGGCCGTGCGGTAGGTGATGTTCCGACACCTTTGTTCATCGCAACACTCGTCCGGCGCCGGATGTGTCGGCGAGAGCGGGTTCCTTTCCTCCTACAATGGGCACATGGCATTCACCTCGATTCACAAGATCCGTTTCGACGACGTCGATGGCGCCGGCATCGTGTACTACCCGAAGTACTTCCATCTCTGTCATGCAGCCTTCGAGGACTTCTTCGACAGCGCGGCATCGATC
>CAZQYU010000239.1:0-5428 GCA_964597585.1 uncultured Thermoanaerobaculia bacterium | reverse complement strand
GGGCGACCTCCGCGACCAGCGCCGCCAGCACGAGACAGAGGGCGGCGCGGACGAGGAACCCGCCGGCATGCCGGAGCGGCCCGCGGCTCACCCACGACCTCCGGGTTGCGCGTTCATGGATGGAGGTCGCCCCGAAAGGTCGGGTCGAAGCGGCCCGGCTGCAACCGGAGGGAGAGGTCTTCGCGGGCGGCGGCGACGGACACCGCGGACCGAAGGCGATCGGAGCCGAGTGAGAACGTGTTCGAGTCCTCGTGGTGTACGGCAACCAGGAACCGCCCGCTCGCCAGGGCGCGCCGCAGCTCGTCGGGCGAGACTGCGGCGAACAGCGGCGTCGGTGTGCGGCCGAGGGCGCACGCGGTGGCGAACGCGGCGGTGTCGGTCATGCCGAGCACGCCGAGGGGTCTCGGGTAGAGCCAAGTGTAGGTGACGGGAAAGTACCACGGCACCGAGAGCAGCCGGGCATAGACCCGCTCCCGCCACACCCGGGTGTCGCCCTGGACGAAGACCACGACCTGGGCGCGGTCGATGAGCATCGCCGGGAGGACCTCGCGCCGGAAGGACCCGACGGCCTGGCGGTGGAGCTCACCGAGGTATGCGTATCCGCTCGCGGCGAGGTTGATCCCGACCACGAAGACCAGCGCCACCGCCGTGGCGACGGCGAGAATCGCCCCCCGCTGGTATCGTCGCGTGGTTGTCGCCCACAGGCTGCGGCCGGCCTCGCCGACGATCATCCCGACGCCGACCAGGGGCACGTAGGTGTAGCGCGACCCCTGATGCCCCAGGAACACCGTCGGCAGCGTGGTGACGACGATCCAGATCAGGGCGAAGCGGTACGGCTCACGGGCCCTCCAGATCGCGATCGCGAGCGCGGCGAACAGCACCACGGCCAGCCACAGCGGCACCACGGGCAGCCGTCCGCCGAGGAGGACCTGCCCCACGTTCGTCATGTCGGGCCCGATGAAGCCGAGCACGACGTCCCAGAATCTCGACGCAGCTCTCCAGTCGAGTTGGAAGTAAAGGTGCCCTCTGGACCGGACCGCGACCTCGCAACCGACGTACACCGCGGCAAGCAGCCACAGCGGGAGGGTCTCCCGGAGCCATCTGCGGCCGCGCATCGCCAGCAGGAGACAGGCCAACGGGAGCAGGATAACGGCGTTCTCCTTCGAGAGGAGGGCCGCAGCGAAGGCCGCTGCCGCCCACCCGCGGCGACCGCCCAGCAGCAGCAGGACGGCGGAGAGACCGAAGAGAAGTGCCAGCGGGTCAGGAATCGCAGAGGGCCGCAGCACCGCCTCGGCGAGGCGAAAGTGAAGCGCCCAGAAGGTGGCGCCGATCAGGCCCGAGGCGCGGCTGCCGCTGAGGCGGGCGATGAACGCGCTGACGAGGAGGAAGTTGAGCACGTGGATGAGCAGGGACGACGCCTGATACACGACCGGCGACACGCCAGCCAGCAGCAGGTTGGCGATGAAGTAGAGCGTCTCGGTGGGACGCAGGAAGCCCGCGACCGGCACCAGGAGCTCGCCCGGCAGGTGGATCACCTTCACCGCCAGAAAGATGAAGTTGAAGTCGTCGCCCGCGAAGTAGTTGCCCAGACCCGGGCTGAAGCACGCAACGACGACCGCCGCGACTGCGAGGTGAACGACTCTCGAGGTCGACGGGTCGCTCAGGTCGAGAGCGCGCCCGGCCACAGCTCACAGCCCCCGGCCGGTGGCCGCCGCCGCGTGAGTCGTCGAATGCGTCGCCTGTGACAGCATCTGCGCGTGATTATGGCAGCCCCGCGGCACGGAGCGGCCCGATCTCGACCGCTCCCTGCGGGTGCTCGAAGCTCAGAAACAGCCGCCGGACCTGGCGAGCCCAGGCCCAGCCGGGGTGATTCTCGAGCGGGACCCAGTAGGTGTGGCGGCGACCATCGCCCACCGTGTCGAAGGAGACCGAGAACTGGCGGTCGGGAAGCTCCTCGTCGAACCAGGAGAGGGCCACCGGAGTCGACGCTTCGAGGGTCATGTCCAGCGCGACCGCGACCGGGCGCTCCGCTCCTGGCCGCAGCGACGTGGCAAGGACCGGGCCGGCGGCGGCGACCTCGAAACGCCCGGATGCTGGGTCGATGGCTCGGACCTTGCTCGGATCCCAGCGCCAGGCTCCGAGGCCCTCCAAGCCGCCGATCGCGTCTCCCCACACCAGGGGGAGGTGGCCGAGCGCGAGCCCGTCGACCGGCGAGTCGGCCGCCGTCGGTGCGCCGTGGCCCCCGGTCTCAACCAGCAGGAACCCGCCGATGCGTTCGACCGCGTTCGCCGACCGGTTGATGGCTGCTGCGATCCGGTGGTGCCGGACGAGGTTGTCGATGCGGTCCAGCCGGTCCATGCCGGTACCACTGCGCCACACGACCCAGGGCCGCTCCCGTTCGACGTCACGGACCACCTCGTCCTGGAAGCCGGGGCTCGATGCCCAGAAGATCTGGGGAAACCGCGTCGCGTTGACACGATCGGCGAGGAAGAGGACTGCACTGTTGTTCGTGAAATCCAGGACCTTCGAACGACGGTCGAGCCCGGTCATCAGCGCTTCAATGAGGGGCCTCAGCTCATCCGCCTGCTCGGGCGAGATCCGAAGACCCAACCTCGGAACACCTCTCATGAGCATCCGACCCGTGACATCTTCGACGCCCCGGCTTCCCAGCCGGGAGACGACGACGCCCAGGGTCCGTTGTGTCGGCAGGAGCCGAGGGGTCGGCAGAAGCAGGAGCATCGCCAGGATCATGCCTGCCGCCACGCGGCGCGCATGACCGACCAGCAGCAGACCCACCAGCATCAGGGCCGGAATCCACGCGAATGCAGAGGCGAGGACGATATGAGAAAAGTCGCTGCGGTCCAGAGCCCGTCGGTACATGGCGCCACTGACCGCCACCAGCAGTGCAAGCTTGAGCTCCCACGCCCCGAAGGGACCTGTGAGCGCCCGCAGCAGCAGGAGGGCAAGAGCCGCCACAACGACAACTGGTACGAGGAATGCAAGCCAAGGATCGGGGGCGGTTTCGAGCGCGAACAGGAACGGTCGACCAAAGGCGCGGTCAAAGCTGGCGAGGAGATCAGCCTCCGAGACGAGGAAGGCGCCGAGAGTCCCGGACAAGGCGAGCCAGACCACCGCAGCAGTGAGGCCGATCGCGGTGCCTGCGAGGAACCCCGGCGCGAGTCGACTCCGGACTCCTGGGGAGGTGGCGAGCGCGATGATGACGACCGCAGTCTCTCCGAGCAGCAGAGCGCCGCCGGTATCGAACGCCCAGACCGTCGCTGCGACAGCTGCCAACCCGGCGCAGGCCGCAAGCCAGCGACGCGGACGCTCAAGGACCAGCAGGAACGGCACCATTGCCCACCAGGCGATGACTGTACGCGGCCCAAGACCGAAGACCGCAGACCCGAGGACGACCACGAGGACAGTCGACACCGCAAGCCCGCCGGTACCCACACACAAAGCGGCCACAACGCACGTCGCCAGGGCAGCGAGGGAGGTGAGGCCCCTGTCGAGCAGACGGACCGCCTTGACATGGACTCCGAAGAGCTTGAACGCCAGCAGCGGCCGTATCAGCTCGTACCCGAAGCCGTGCAGGAAGTCGATGTCGTGGAAAGGTACATCGCCGGTCATGGCCATCTGGGCCGGGACCAGCCACTCGCCCTCGTGGAAGGTATCGAGATCGGCGCGGTCGACGGCGGGATTGAGGCACACCCCGGCGAGCACCACCGCGCCGGCAACGCTCGCGACCCGTCCTCGCAGGAGAGCGGGAGTCGGCCGCCTCAGGAGCGCACCCGCCGTCGCAACCAACGAGATCGCGAGACCACACAGCACCCAGCGGCCGAGCCCTTGGCGAGCGACGATGATCCCGCCGTCGACCAGGAACACACCCAGACCGCACGCCAGAGGGATGAGCGCGATCGGCAGGAGCCATACCCCCGGCGCCCGCTGACGGCCCGCGACCCACCCCGCCATCGCCGCACCGGCCAACGCGGCGGACGCTGTCACAAGCAGCGACGGCTCAGCAGTCAGCGAGCTCAACGATGCACCGGCCGCCCCTCCGACTGCGATCGCGACCGCGATCGCGGGCGCGAGGCGCCGGGTGACGAACCACCACCCGCCGCCAAACAGAAGAAGGGCCACCGCGGCGGCAGAGCCCGGGTCGAGGGATCGCTCGGTTGCGAGCAGGGGCAGCGAGGGCAGCACGGCGAACAGACCCAGGAAGGGCACGGCCGCCCGGGAGGCTACCTCTCCCGGCGGCAGCCCCGGCAGGCGGTCACCGAGTCGAGCGGCGAGTCGCGCCCACAGCTGGACGCCGACGACGATCGCGACCGGCGCGAGGAGCGCGACCAGGAGGAAACCCGCCAGCTCGAGCCCTTCGCGATAGTAGTAGAAGGCCGGGAAGCCCGCCGCGCCCGGCCCGTGCGGGAAGCGGATCGGGAGCGCTGCCGTGATCGAGGCCGCAGCCGCGAGCCCGAACCCGGCGCTCGAGACGGCGACGAGGCACGCGGCGGCGCCCTTCGGCGCGATCGCGGTCACGACCGATCCCCCTGACTGGGTCGCTGAGCGCTCGCGACGCGGCTTCGCGTTCCGGGCGGGCGCGCATGGCGCCGGAGGACCTCCGCCATCCTCCCGATGTGACGGGCGACGGAGAACTCCTCCCGTGCGAGGCGGCCCGCCCGCTCGCCCAGTTCGCGTCGGCGCCCCGCGTCGGCAGCCAGCGAGGCCATGGCCGCGGCGAGGCCGGCGATGTCTCCGGCCGGAGCGAGCAGCCCGGTCAGACCGTCATCCACCATCTCGGGTATGCCGCCGATCGCGTATCCGACCACCGGTCGGCCGGCGGCCATCGCCTCCATGACCACCCTCGGCAGGGGATCGGGCGCAGTCGGCGTCACCGCCACCAGGTCGGCGGCGGCGAGCAGCAGCCACGGGTCGGGCCGGGGCGGCACCAGGCGCGCCCAGGACCGCCCGGCGATCACCTCGTGAAGCCGCGTCCGCTGGCGCTGCGAACCCGGGCCGGCGAGGATCAGCTCGAGCGGCGCTCCGGCCCCGCGGGCCCGCTCGACCGCTGCGACGGCGTCGGCTGCCCCCTTGTGGGGCAGGAGCTGCCCGAGCCAGGCGACCACCGTCGCGTCCGAGACGAGACCGAGCTCGGCCCGGGCCGCCTCGCGGGAGAGCGTCTCGGCCGGGGCCTCGACGCCGTTGAGCACGATTTCGGTGCGGTCGCCGAGGCCCTCCATCTCGAGCCACGAGGCTACCGCGCGGCTGACCGCCACGATGCCGTCCGCGTCACGCTCAAGGCGCCGGGCGAACGCCCTTCGCCGCGCGCCGGGGGGCAGGATCTCGCGCACGTGCCAGACCACCGGCAGCCCTGCTACCCGCGCCGCGGCGGCCCCTCCGAGGTGCGGCAGGCAGTTGACGTGGACGACGT
>CAZQYU010000238.1:0-5442 GCA_964597585.1 uncultured Thermoanaerobaculia bacterium | reverse complement strand
CCTCCGGGTGACCGATCGCGAACAACAGGCGAAAGGTCGCCAGCTCGAGCGCGAGTGAGCCGGAGGCGGACCCGGAGCGGGCACGCAGCAGGTCGCGTGCCGCGACCAGCGCCGCCAGCGAGCGCCCGCCGCCGACGGGGAGCTCCTCGTCGTCCGGAACGACCTGGTGGGCGAGCCCCAGGTCGACAGCCTCGTCGGCCGTGAGAACGTGCGGTTCGAGCAGGCCGATTCGCAGCGCACGGGCTCCAGCCCGGCCCAGCGCCCACAGCACGCCCGCGGAGAGTGCTGCCTCCCCCGGGGGGACACGCAGCATCGCTGCAGGTCGCAGCAGGACCAGGTCCGCCGCAAGTGCGACGTCGAGGCCAGGGGAGCCCAGCGGCGTCGCGACGACCGCCACGGTCACGGCCCGGGACCTCGTCCACGGTTCCAGCCGGGACCACGAGGGCGGCGCGCCGCGACAGTCCCCGGAGAACCGGACCACCAGCACGCCCGGTCGGTCCGTCAGCGCGACCAGCTCCTCGAGCTGACGCCCGGCATCTCCGTCAGGCTGCCAGTCCCGCGTGATCATTGGATCCATAGTCTAGCCTGCCCGTCGCAGGCGTCGCCCGCAACCCAAGGGCGGTGCTCTCGCAGCCCCGGATCGTTGGCATCTGGTCGAAGCGGAATCTCACCACCAAGACACCAAGAGAAAACGAATCCTGGAGGGGTGGTGCTGCATCGCGTCCGCTCGAGCCCGGAGCCACACACTGCGAGAATGGAGCAAGTCACACGGCCGAGGAGGTTGCAATGGACGCCACGATACTCGAGCACGGAACGCTCTCAGGCTGCACCGTCGAGGCGGTGCTCGGAGATCTGACGCGGGAATCGGTCGACGCGGTGGTCAATGCCGCCAACCGGCACCTCGCCCACGGCGGAGGTCTCGCCGGCGCGATCGTCCGTGCCGGCGGCGCGGTCATCCAGAAGGAGTCCGACCGCCTTGCTCCGGTTGCGGTCGGCGGTGCTGTCGTGACAGCCGCAGGTTCCCTGCCGGCGCGGTGGGTGATCCACGCGGTCGGGCCGCGGTGGGGTGAAGGCAGCGAGGAGGCCAAGCTCCGCAGCGCCGTCCGTTCTGCTCTCGACCGTGCGCTCGAGATTGGCGCGCGGTCGGTTTCCCTCCCCGCGATCTCCACCGGGATCTTTGGGTATCCGAAGAACGAAGGTACGTTGACGATCGTGCACGAGCTCGAAAGCTGGCTCTCCGTGCACCCGGGCATCATTGACCACATTCGCCTCGTCGCCTTCGACCAATTGACTGCGGACCTCTTCGCCACTGCACTGCGTGCAATCGCGAAAGCGGCCGAATGAGACTGTTCTCGACGGACATGTTACAATTAGCGGCTGAATAGACGATGACGGAGGGACAACCCGCCCCATGGCTGACCTCTACCAGCTGCGTGAGAAGCTCCCCGAACCTCTCGATTGCCTCTACATTCTCCACTGCTCCGGCACCGATCCCGTCGCCGGCCTCGAGCTCTCCGCGAAGGACGGCAAGGCGCTGAGCCAGAAGGCCGAGGCCCTTGCACCCCGTGGTGAGGAGAACGAGATGATCTCCGGCGAGTGCCCGCTCCCGATCGCCCGCCGGGTGACCTTCTTCGGTCTCGGCGAGGATCGCCGTCTCACACACGGCCGGCTGCGCGCCGCCCTGAGGCGGGTGACCGCCCAGGCGACACGCAACCGCGAGTACCAGATCGGGCTCGCCGCGGCGGTCCGGCTGCACGGTCTCGGCGACGCGGAGTCGCGGATCTTCGTGATTCAGGAGGCGGCGCTCGCGGACTACACCTTCGACCACTTCAAGTCGAAGAAGAACGAGTTTGACAAGATCGACGGCTTGCACATCATGCCGCTCGCCGGCGAGACCGTGGAGGAGCTCGAGGCCCGACTCCAGCGCGTGCGCCTGCTGCGCACCGCAATCCGGCTCACCCGCGACCTCGCCAACCGCCCGGCCAACGATCTCACCCCAGAGGCCCTCGCCGCGGCCGCCCGCGAGATGGCCGAGGAGGTCTCAGGCCTGCGGGTCACCATCCTCGGCATGAAGGAGCTCCTGAAAGAGAAGATGGGCGGGATCCTCGGCGTCAGCCAGGGGTCCGCCCAGGAGCCCCGAATGATCGTCGTCGAGCACCGGCCCAAGAAGCCGAAGAAGTCCGTCGTCCTGATCGGCAAGGGCGTCACCTTCGACGCCGGCGGCATCTCGATCAAGCCGGCCCGCGGCATGGAAATGATGAAGTACGACATGAGCGGCGCGGCGACGGTCCTGGGCGTGATGCGGGCTGTGGCCGAGCTCGACCTACCGCTCAAGGTCATCGGGCTCATCCCGACTGCCGAGAACCTGCCCTCCGGGACCGCACTGCGGCCGGGTGACATCCTGACGATGGCAAGCGGCAAGACGGTCGAGGTTGACAACACCGATGCCGAGGGCAGGCTCCTGCTCGCCGATGCGCTCCATTACAGCGAACGCTACAACCCCGACGTCGTGCTCGACTTCGCGACTCTCACGGGGGCGTGCGTGGTGGCGCTGGGGCACGAGGCGGCCGGCGTCATGGCCAACGACAACGAGCTCGCGAAGACGTTGGTCGCGATCGGCGAACGGGTCGGCGAGCGCGTCTGGCACCTGCCGCTGTACGACGAGTACCTGAGCTATCTGAAGAGCGAGTGGGCGGACCTCAAGAACGCCGGCAGCCGGTGGGGCGGCGCCGTGACGGCGGGGACCTTCCTGAAGCAGTTCGTCCCCGAGAAGGCGGTGTGGGCGCACCTCGACGTCGCCGGAGTCGCCTATCACGAGCGCGAGCACAACGGGCTGCCGCCGGGTGCCGCCGGCTTCGGCGTCGTCCTGACGACGGCGTTCCTGGAAGACCTTCTCGGCTAGAGATCCCGCCGGAGAGCTCGTCGCGACACTGGCTTCGCCGGGCGTTCCCGGGCGAGCCTTTCGACGTTATGTTGCGGCGCTCTGGGCCCTGTGCTAGAGTCCGGGCGCCCGGGCGGGCATAACTCAGCTGGTAGAGTGTCAGCTTCCCAAGCTGAAAGTCGCGGGTTCGAATCCCGTTGCCCGCTCCAGCTTCTCCCGCCAGGAAGGACCGACGATGGGCCTGTTCGGACGCGACGACCGCTCCTCCCAGGCGCAGCCCGCCGCCCCTTCTCCCGCCCCTGCGCGGGTGCCGGCCGCAACGCCTCAGCCTGCCGGCTCGAGCCTCACGATCATCGCCCAGGGATGCCGCTTCGACGGGACCGTTAGCGGGCCGGGCGACATTCACGTGCAGGGTGAGCTGTCGGGAGAGGTCGCGAGCACCGGTGCGCTGGTGGTCGCGGAAAACGGTGCGGTTCGGGCCGACCTTCACGCGCGCACCGTGGTGATCTCGGGGTCGGTTCAGGGTGACGTCTCGGCCGACGAGAAGATCGAGCTCAAGCCCTCGGCCAATCTCCGCGGGAACATCACCGCGCCCCGGATCATGATTCAGGAAGGCGCCACCTTCGAGGGGCAGGTGTTCATGAAGAACCCGTCCCGGAAGGGTGCGGGCAAAGCGCAAGATGCCACCCCGCCACCCTCGGGCGACTCGCCCAAGCCCGCCAAGAACGGCAAGCCGACCGGATAGGTCATCGCAGGGCGTACGCCCTTGACGGGAGTCGAGAGGCTACGAGCTCCTCTGGACACAGGAGCTTCCGCGCCTTCACACCGGCCGCCCCCGACCCCGATCCATCCGTGATTGCAGCTCGACCGACAGGATTCGCGCAGCGAATCCAAAGCAGCGGGTGCCGCGGAGCCCCTGCATCCGCTCACCCGACACGGACACCCAACAAGGACCTCTGCGGCACGTGCTGCTAGGAGAGGGTGATCGGCGGGCGGACCCGGTAGCTTTCACGGTAGATTCCCACCAGAGTCACGAAGCCCGTCATCATCAGGGGACCCACGACCAACCCGACCGCACCAAAGGCGTCGATACCGCCGAGCAGGGAGAGAAAAACCAGCAGCGGATGAAGGTGGGCCCTCCGGCCGACCAGCGCTGGCTTGGCGATGTACTCCACCATCGTCGCAACCGCGGCCAGAACCACCAACAACACCATCGCCTTCGAGGTTTCGCCCGCAATCAACAGGATCGCTGCCGCTGGAAGGTAGATGAGTGAGATGCCGACGACAGGAATGAAGGCGAGGATCCCCATCACGACACCCCAAAGCACGGGGCCCGGCAGCCCGAGCATTGCGAACATCATCCCGCCGACGACGCCCTGGACTACGCCCGCGAGGCCGTTGCCGATCACCAGCGACCCGGCCATTTCGGTGAACCGGCGTCTCACAACCGCCTGCTGCTCGGCCGGGAGCGGCACGACGTCGAGGAACCACTCCAACACGCGGTCACCGTCGACCAGCAGGTAGTACAGCACCAGCAGCCAAAAGAAGACGCCGAAGAAGAGCCTGATGAGACCTTTGGCGATCGACACCCCCTGGCGGTAGAAGAACGCGCCCAGTCGCACGCCGGTGCTGGCGAGGGAGTCGTAGACCCTCTGCGGAGTCAGTACCAGCCCGAACGCCTCGGTGAGTCGGTTCAGGCGGTCGAGCACGTCCCGCCTCTCCTGTAGCAGGTCGAGCAAGCTGCGGTCGGCGAGCTGCTGCGTGGTCATGTCGTAGAAGCCCAGCGCCTCACGGGACACTGCTTGTCCAGTAAGGAACATCGGCACCAACACCGCGGCCACCAGCAGAGCACAGACCAGCAGCGCGGCCATCCGCTGCCGTCCACCAAGCACGAGCGTGAGCCTCCGGTAGCCGGGGTGGACGAGCCCCGCAGCCGCCAGAGACAGCAGAATCACCGCGAAGAACGGCGCGAGAATCCGCAGCGTGATGCCGAGAGCCACGGCCAGCACCAGGTAGAAGGTGATCGCGACCGGCCCTCGGGGGGCGGGGCGGGGCTCTCGAACTGTTGCCACAAGGCCATCTTCAGGGGGCCGGGAAACGCCGTCAAGACGGGCAGGGTCCGGTCATCCTCCCGGACCCCACCCGGGGAATCACTGTCGGCCGGGCAGGAGCTGGCCGTCGCGGATGGTGAACTCGGTCGTCCGGAACAGTCCGAGGGCCCCTTCCAGGTTGCCGTACAGGCTGTGGAGCGTCTCGGTTGCCGGCATCTCCTCGAGGGTCAGGTAGAGGGCACTCGGCGTCACTTCGACCAGGCCGAACCCGTGCTGGTCGGTCCTGCCGTAGAGGATGTCCGACGGCACGTGCGGGTTGTCGATCGTCGACAGCTGGAGAAGCCCAGCGAGCTGGGCCACCAGAGCATCCAAACCAGGAATCTGGCTGAGGGTGGGGTCGCTCGCCACCAGCTTTCCGACCAGCTCGCCGAAAGTGCCCGACGACACCGCAGGCGGGGTGAACTCGAACACCCCATTGTGGTGATCGGTGACGAAGGTCGCGTGGATGTC
>CAZQYU010000237.1:0-5458 GCA_964597585.1 uncultured Thermoanaerobaculia bacterium | reverse complement strand
CCAAGGAGGCCTCGGTCATCAGCGTCAACGACGACACCTCGCCGGCCGACAACGACGAGATCGTGTGCGTGACGCCGGACTTCTCGGACAGCGTTCTGACGACACCGTTCACCGCCGACATCCGGGTGCTCAACGTCGAGACCGGCCGCGAGGGAATCAAGAACGGGCTGTTCACCTACGGTGACCGCCTCTTCGTCAGCGGCAACGATCCGGCGGAGGGCGGCGAGGGCACCGAGGTGACCATCTTCGGCTCCGGCTTCGTCAGCCCGATCCAGGTGGACTATCTCGGCTTCAGTTCGCCCCTGCGTGTCGACCCCACGTCGATCTCCGGATCGCAGATGGTGGTCCGGATGCCGGCGCCGACGGACCCGAGGTGTACGGCCGTCACCGGAGCTTTCCGCGTGCGCCTGCTCGAGAGCCCCAACAACCCGGTCGAGGGCGGCTCGTTCAGCTACTTCGGCAACACGCCGACCATCTCCTCGATCGTTCCCTCGACGGTGAGCGAGATCGCCGACGGCGTCGGGGTCGATCCCTCCTCGGCCGTGATCATGGGCAAGAACTTCGCGAGCTCCATGCGGGTCACCTTCGACGACGTTCCGCTGCTCAGCTCGGCGTTCGACGTGGCGAGCGACACCGAGATCGACGTCACCCAGCTGCCGTCGCCCAACGACCTCGGCCTCGCGTTCGACACCGTCGCCTGCGTCAACGGTTCGGGAGTGGCCGGTCGCCGTCAGGTGCCCACACCGATCGACATCATGGTGACCAACACCAACGCCAACTGCAGCGACACGCTGACCAACGGCCTCACCTATGAGCCGCAGAACACGGAGTGCGTGGTCGACGCCAACATCGTGCTCCAACCGGGTGCGGGCTCGACTCTGACCCTGCCCGCCACGCCGGCCGGCTCGTGCTCGACCTTCGAGCAGTTCACCGTCCGCAACACCGGCGGCATCGACCTCGAGTGGTCCGGCACGATCAGCGGACCGTTCTCGTATTCCGGCACTGGCGGCGACCTCAACCGCAGCGGGACGGTGACCCCCGGCACGTCGACGACCGTCGAGGTCTACTTCTGCCCGACCGTCGACGACAACGCCAACCAGTTCGGCCAGATCCAGTTCCTGTCCAACGACCCGAACGACAACCCGGTGTTCCTCTACCTGCAGGGCCAGGAGGCGACCGGGGTGCTCGCGGTGTCGGGCGATTTGGACTTCGACGAGGGCACCGCCGGCGGCGAGTGCTCCGCGGGCCGAACCGTCACCCTGACCAACAACGGGCTCGACGAGCTCAACTACACGTCGGCGCTGACCGGGCGCTTCTTCTTCTCCTCGACCGGCAGCGGCCAGGGCCCGCTCCAGGGTACGATCCCGGGCAACAGCGACACCCAGCTCGAGGTCTTCTTCTGCCCGCAGGTCGGGGCCAGCGAAGAACTCACTGGGATGATGAACCTCACCAGCGATGACCCGAACCACCAGAACGCGACCGTCAACCTCACGGGTAAGCCGACCTTCCCGGATATGGATGTCTCGTGGACTGGCGGGAGCCCGGATCCGTTCGTCTTCCCGACCGTTGCCGCGGGTTCCTGCTCTGCTGGAGTCGAAGAGGTGTTCATCGCAAACACTGCTCCAGCCGCAACCCTCGTGCTCTCCTACTCGGTGACCCTGACGGGCCCGTTCTTCCTCGACTCCCCGGGCACAAGCAAGAACACGTCAGGCACGGTTGGTATCGGGGACTCCGCAACGATAACGGTCTACTTCTGCCCGTCGGTCGACGACAACAACATCCAGACCGGCGTCTTCCGAGTTGATTCCAACGACTTCGTTCCGAACGACCCGATCATGACCCCGTTCAACATCAACCTCCAGGGCCAGGAAGCGCCTTGATGGTCGAGAATCCCGCCTCGGCCCTCCACCCGGGAGGGCCGGGGCGCTTTCATCTCTGATGGACGAACGCATCACTGAGCTTCGTGCCGAGCTGCGGGAGGATCCGACCTCCCGCCTGTTCTATCAGCTCGGCGAGCTGCTGCGCCGCGAGGAGGCGCACGAGGAGGCGGTGCGTGTGCTGCGCGGCGGCCTCGAGCACCACCCGCGCTACGTCGCTGCCTGGGTGGCCCTGGGTCGCTCCCTGGCCACCCTCGAGCGCCACGACGAGGCCGAGAAGGCCGGCGCGAAGGCCCTCGAGCTCGACCCCGAGAACGCGGTCGCGGCGCGGATGATCGGCGAGAGTGCGGCCGCCCGCGGTGACCTCGTGCGTGCGGTCAAGGGGCTCAAGCTCGCCCGCGTGCTCTCGCCGCGCGACCAGGACCTCGAGGACCGCATTGCCGAGGTCGAGGCAGGGCTGGCCGACCAGGGCCTCCTGGAGGCTCCCGTCCGTCGTCGCGGCGACTCCGGACCCCTGCCCCGGACCGGCGCGGACCTTGGGCCGCAGCCCGGGGGCCTGACCACGATCCCCTCCCGCCGCCTGGTGCTTCCGCAGCTGGAGATCGCGCAGGTGGAGGAGGGTGATCCGTTTCTGCTCGGGCGCGCCGGCGACACCGGTGTCTGGCTGCTCGGCGACGACGTCTTCGAGGCGCCCGAGCCCGAGGTGGAGCCCGAGCTGGAGGGTGCACTCGACACCTTGCCGGGCGAAGAGGCGGAGCCCGAGATCGAGGCGCTCCAGCCGTGGGACGAGCCGGTCGGGCCGGAGGTCGCCGAATCTCCGGACTGGGAGCTCGGGGAGGCGAGCGTCGCCGCCGAGCCGACTGAGCCGCAACCCGTCGCGGAGCCGACGTCTCCCGACTGGGAGGTCGAGGATCTCGACGGCGCGGGGCTGCCCCCACCCGACGACGCCGGCGGCTGGGAAGTGGCCACGCCCGTCTCGTGGGCGACTGTGGCGGGCGAAGGGGTACCTTCCCAGGAGCCCGTCGTCGGCAGCCTCGAGCCCGTCGATGAAATGGAGTCCGAGCCGGCTGACAGCGGAGAGCTCCCCGGCGAGCCCGAGCCGCTCGAGGCCGAGCCGGCAGGCACCGTCGAGGACGTCGAGCCCGAGCACGAGTGGCAGACCCTCGAGGCCGAGCCCGTGGACGAGCTCGCAACCGAGCACGAGCCGGAGATCGACGAGGACGAGTGGCCCGATGTCGAGGAGATCCCGCTGCCCACGCTCACCCTCGCCCGTCTGGCCTACGAGCAGGGCGACCTCCGTCTTGCCGAGCGGACCCTGGAGGGGGTGATCGAACGCCAACCACAGTCCGCCGAAGCTCTCGCCCTGCTCGAACGAGTCCGCCGCGAACGTGAGCCTGTACCAGTGGTTGCTCCCTTGCCCGATGAAGCTGACACTGTCGAGACGTCCGCACCGGCAGGCCCCGCCATCGCGAAGATCGCCGCGTTGCGCGGTTGGGCGGACGCGATTAGACTGGCAGCGGAGCAGCGGCAACCGTGAACTTCGAGCACACCCTGTCCGACCTCGTGGTCGCCTGTCCTGGAGCGCGGGGCGCGGCGATCGTGGATCCCGACGGTATCCCGCTGGCGTTTGCACCGGAAGAGGATCCCGCGCTTGAGATCCTCGGTGCCGAGCTGAGCTCGATCCTGCGCGATATCGAGCAGGCAGGACGTGAGCTCGAGCACGGTCCACTGCGCCAGCTCAGCGTCAACGCCGAAAGCGCAACCGTGGTCGTGACGACCACCGGCGGCGGCTACTTCATCATCCTCGTTCTCTCGCCCGACGGCGTCGCCGGAAAGGCCCGATTCCTGTCCAGGCTCACCGGCGAGCGGCTCTACTCCGAGTTCATCTGAGGGATCGCTTCGTGATGTTCAAGTTCCAGGAGATCTGTGAGCTCATCCGACTTGTCGGCGAATCCGGCATTGCGGCCGTCGAGGTCGAGCACGCCGGCAGTCGCCTGCGCATCGAGGGTCCGCCGCGAACGGTGATCATGGAGGCCCCAGCCGTCGCCGGCGTCGGTCCGGCGGTGCCCGTGACCCGTCCGGCCTCCGTCGTGGTCAGCGGGACAACGTCTGCGTCGCCGAGCCCGGGTGTCTCGGCCGAAGCGCCTGAGACGGAGGACGAAGCCGGCCTCCACTTCGTCACCTCGCCGATCGTCGGGACCTTCTACCGGGCGCCCAGCCCGGATGCCGATCCCTACGTCAAGGTCGGTGACTCGGTGACCAAGGGGCAGGTGCTGTGCATCGTCGAGGCCATGAAGCTGATGAACGAGATCGAGAGCGACATGTCGGGTACCATCGTCAAGGTCCTTTCCGACAACGCGCAACCGGTCGAGTTCGGTCAGAGGCTGTTTGCCATCCGCCCCGCCTGACGCCATGTTCCGCAGAGTCCTGATCGCGAACCGAGGGGAGATCGCAGTCCGCATCATTGCGGCCTGTCGGGAGCTCGGCATCGAGACCGTGGCCATTCACTCGGAGGCCGACCGGAGTTGCCTGCACGTCGAGCTTGCCGATCGGGCCGTCTGCGTCGGCGGGCCGTATCCCAGCTCGAGCTACCTCAACATCACCTCGGTGATCGCTGCTGCCGAGATCACCGGCGCCGACGCGATCCACCCGGGCTACGGCTTCCTTGCGGAGAACGCCCGTTTTGCCGAGATCGTGGCCGAATGCGGTCTCACGTTCATCGGACCCTCGGCCGCGGCGATCCGTCTGATGGGCAACAAGTCGGAGGCGCGCAGGGCCGTCCAGGCGAGCGGCGTCCCGGTGCTGCCCGGCTCGGACGGACCTGTGACCGGGCGCAACGAGGCGCTCGAGCTCGCCGAAGTGATCGGGTACCCGGTGATCCTGAAGGCCTCATCCGGGGGTGGGGGCCGCGGGATGCGTCTGGCGGCGGACTCCCGAGAGCTGCGGGGAGCGTTCGACGCCGCGCGTATGGAGGCGGAGAAGGCCTTCGGCGATCCGACGGTCTACCTCGAGAAGTACCTCGTCCGTCCTCGACACATCGAGTTCCAGGTGCTCGCCGACGGCCACGGGCGCGTGATCCATCTCGGCGAGCGGGAGTGCTCAATCCAGCGCAGGCATCAGAAGCTGATGGAGGAGGCGCCCTCGCCGGCGCTGACCGCCGAGCTTCGCTCCACCATGGGTGCGGCCGCGATCGCGGCCGCTCGTGCGGCTGCCTACGTCAACGCCGGCACCGTGGAGTTTCTCCTCAGTGCCGAGGGCGGCTTCTACTTCATGGAGATGAACACGCGCATCCAGGTCGAACACCCGGTGACCGAAATGGTGACCAACGTCGACCTGGTCCGCGAGCAGTTGGTGATCGCCGCCGGCGAGCGCATGACGGTACCGAAACGCAAGTCCCTGGCGTCCAACGGCCACGCGATCGAGCTGCGGATCAACGCAGAGGACCCGGAGACCTTCGCCCCGTCACCTGGCACCATCCGCCACCTCGTCCTGCCGGGGGGGCCCGGCGTGCGCGTGGACACCCACCTGTACGCCGGCTACACGGTCCCACCCTACTACGACAGCCTGCTCGCGAAGCTCGT
>CAZQYU010000236.1:0-5501 GCA_964597585.1 uncultured Thermoanaerobaculia bacterium | reverse complement strand
AGATGCAGATCTGGACCGAGAGCGGGATCAACGGCGCCTGGCGCTCGGTCAACCGGCTGTGGAGCCTGGTGGTCGGCAACCTCAACCGCGTCGCGCCGCCCGGAACACCGATCCCGGCCGAGCTCGGCGACGCCGACCGCGAGCTGCGCCGCCGCACCCACCAGGCGGTCGCGAAGGTCACCGACGCGATCGAGGGCGGCTTCCAGTTCAACACGGCCATCGCGCGCTGCAACGAGCTGCTCAACCTCACCCGGGCCAGCGTCGAGTCGACTCACCCGGCGGTGCTGCGCGAGACCTTCGAGACCGTGCTGCGCATCCTGAGTCCGATCGTGCCCCACCTTGCCGAGGAGCTGTGGCAGCGCCTCGGCAAGGGCGAGAGCATCTTCGCGAGCGGATGGCCGGAGGTTGACGCAGAGGCCGCAGCCGAGGAGCTGCTCGAGATCCCGGTGCAGGTCAACGGCAAGGTGCGCAGCAGGCTGCACGTCGCCCCCGACCTGCCGCTCGAGGAGCTGGAGAGGCTCGCCCTCGCCGACGCCAAGGTCCGCAGCCACTTGGAGGGAAAGCAGGTCGCCAAAGTGGTTGTGGTGCCGGGCCGGCTGGTGAGCATCGCGGTCAAGGGATGACGCGGTGAGCGGCTACCCCCTCGACCTCGGCGCCTGTGTGGTCGAGGCGGCCACTGCCGAATCCCTCGAGCTGCGCTGGCCCGACGGACACCGCTCGGCGTACCCGGCGGCGTTGTTGCGGCGGGAGTGCCCGTGCGCGGCCTGCCGCGCGGAACGGCAACGGCCGGCGCTGCCGCTCTGGCAGCGAAGTGTGAATCTCACCGAGCTCCGGCCGGTCGGGCGCTACGCGCTCTCGCTGCGCTTCTCCGACGGGCATGGGACCGGGATCTACGCCTTCGAGACCCTGCGCGCCATGTGCCCGTGCCCCGCCTGCCGGGGAGCGCGCGAGAAGGTCTGAACCACAAAGACACGAAGACACAAAGACATCGCAGAGGCTCCAAAGCGGTCTCGCAGACCCCCTGGCGGCTGCCTCCAGCAGCCGCCCCAGCAGGAGAAGCGTGGGGCCGAGAGAGCGGCTCTCTCGCCCGGCCGCTCCTTCTTACAGGACCCCGCGTCGAAAGCGCGGCGAAACTCCGCACGGTCGACGCCGGTACCTCGTTCCGGGAGTTGGCTGCTGAACAAGACCCCCCAGTCCACGAAGTGCCGCCGGTCTGGAGCCCTCTTTGGCCCTCTTTGTGTCTTTGTGTCTTGGTGGTGAAGGGCGCTCTACCCCGAGACCGGGAGGACGTAGAGCACCACGGCGAGGACGTGGCAGGTGCTGCCTCCGAGCACGAACAGGTGCCAGATGGCGTGCGAGTAGGGCAGCCGCTTCCAGCCGTAGAACGTCAACCCGAGGGTGTACGAGAGACCGCCTGCGATGAGCAGGGTGAGGCCGCCCGAGGCCATCGCCGTGATGATCGGGCGGGCGGCGACGACGATCGCCCAGCCCATCGTGAGGTAGAGCACGAGTGAGATTGCGCGCAGTCTGCGCAGCGGTGTCGCCTCGATCAGGACGCCGGCGACGGCGAGGCCCCAGACGGATCCGAGCAGCGACCAGCCCCACGGTCCGCGCAGGCTGACCAGGGTGATTGGCGTGTAGGTCCCCGCGATCAGTAGAAAGATCGCCGAGTGATCGAGGATGCGCAGCACGTTCTTGGCTCGAGGTGCAGTGATGGCGTGGTAGAGGGTCGAGGCTGTGTACAGGAGCACCAGGGTGGCGCCGAAGATGCTGGCGCCGACCACGCCCCAGACGTTCCCGGAGGTCGCGGCGACCGCGACCATGATCGTGAGTGCGGTCACACCGAACACCGCACCGATGCCGTGGGTGATGCTGTTGGCGATCTCCTCGCCGAGGGTCGGGCGGCCGGCGTCTACGCGCTGCATTTTCTCAGTCTACCGCGCGGCGGCAGGTGGGTTTCACGTCGACGTTTCGAGCTCGGCGAGCGTCCGCTGCCACGGGCCGGCATCGTCCCTGCCGGTCGCGCGCCGGATCGAGTACACCCCCATGCCGGCTGCCACCGGGCGTTCCGCATCTCCAGGGTGGTAGGCGCGGAGCTCGACGACGCCGACTCGGTTCCCGAGCCGGACGACCCGGCCTTGGCCGATGAGCGTCTCCGCTCGAGCGGGCCGGAGGTAGTCGACGCGCAGGTCGATAGTGGACGGGAGGTCGTCGCGACGGATCTGGGTCCACACTGCGGCGCCGCCGGTCGAGTCGAGCAGCATCGAGATCACCCCGCCGTGCAGCGCTTGGCGCAGCGGGTTGCCGACCAGCTCGGGACGGAACGGCAGCTCGAGCCGGGCCACGCCGTCGTCGAGCTCGAGCGTGCGGACACCGAGAAAGCGGTTGAAGGGTATGAACTCCTCGAGGATCCGGGTGAGGGTGCGGGGCTCCAGGGTCCGGGCTTCGGTCTCCAAAGTCGCCTCCTGGGGTTCAGCGGGATTCGAGAATCTCGACCGTGATCCGGTCGTACCAGGTCTCGGAGCCCGGCAGGCCGATCGTCAGCTCGGCCGGAAAGATCGTACCGACCGGGTCGAAAGGGTGGCCGCGGGCGACCTGGACGAGCTCGCCCTGCCGATAGCCGCGGACCTCGAACCACAGCTCGAGGGGTGCGAGCTCCCGTCCGCAGTGATTGTCGACCTGGATGGTGACGTTGACGTGTGCCGACGGCGGGCCGTAGGTCTGCAGGGTCGACCAGCCGAACGCGACGCAGCCGGCGAGGGAGGGCGTCGGGCGAGGCGTGCGAGTGGCTCGCGGGACGGGTGTCGGCACGGGCGGAGACGTACGGGTGGGCGCCGGGGCGACCTCGATCCAGGGCGAGGCCAGCTCCTCGCGCACGGGGGCCGTCGCCGTCGCGGTGACCGTGGCCGTGGGAACGGGAGAGATCGGCCGGGCGGCCGTCGGGGCGGCGGGCGCCGGTGGAGGGGGCGTGGGCCGGCGGGTGAGCTGACCGACGACGATGACCATCACCACGATCCCGACGGTCGCGAGCACTGCAGGGCCCGCGGCGGAAGGGTAGGCGATCGGCCGGCGTCGGCCCGACTCGACCGGCCGCGGCCGACGATCGGTGGGCATCAGCGACCGCTCCGCTGCGGAGTACGGCTCCCGATTCGATGCGCGTGTCGCGTCGATGGGGAAAGCTGACCCTGAAGAATCTCCGCTGGGAGCATCACCACCATTATCCGCCGCCGCACAGCGGCGTGGAAAGGGCCAGCCGGCACTCAATCTTGACGCACTGCGGCAAGACGTCTATAGTGTGTGACATCGGACCTGCTGCCGCATGAACGAGAGGGCGGGTCCACCAGGGAGGCGCCATGCGCTGGGTGGTCTTCAACCAGAAGGGCGGCGTCGGCAAGTCGACGATCGTGTGCAACTTGGCGGCGATTGCCGCCCAGCGCGGGGCGAAGACGCTGGTGGTCGATCTCGATCCGCAGGCGAACGCAAGCCACTACCTGCTCGGCGCGGAGGCCGCCTCGGTGAGCCCGAACGCGGCCGACTTCTTCGAGCAGACCCTGGGATTCAAGCTGTTCAAGGACGGGCCCCGCGAGTACCTGCATCCGACCCGCTTCGACGGGTTGTGGGTGCTGCCGGCCTCGACCGAGCTGGAGGGCCTGCAGTCCAAGCTCGAGCAGCGCTACAAGATGTACAAGCTGCGCGACGCCCTCAACGACCTCAAGGGCTTCGACTCGGTGTGGATGGACACGCCGCCCGCGCTCAACTTTTTCACCCTTTCGGCGTTGATCGCCGCCGAGCGCTGCCTGATTCCGTTCGACTGCGATGACTTCTCGCGACGTGCACTGTACGGTCTGCTGGACAGTGTGCGTGAGGTCCAGGCGGACCACAACGCCAAGCTCAGGGTCGCCGGCGTGGTGGTGAACCAGTTCCAGGCCCGTGCCCGCCTTCCCCGGCGCGTGGTGGAGGAGCTGAAGCAGGAGGGACTTCCGGTCCTGGAGCCCTACCTGTCGAGCTCGGTCAAGGTCCGCGAGTCGCACGAGGCCTCGAAGCCACTGGTGCACCTGATGCCGAGCCACAAGCTCACCGGCGAGTACCTCGGGCTCTTCGACAGCCTGGACGGAAGCAGGAAGTGAAGAGTGAAGAGTGAAGAGTAGGCGCGGAACTTGTCTCCGCCCGTTGCTCGAGTCGAGCGTCACGTTGGACTGACAGCGCTGGAGCCCACCTCAACAAGCTTCGCTTGAGGAAGAACGGACCGGCGCCCAGGGGACACCGGTCCAAAATGCAATCCTCAGTGGTGAAGCGAGTCAGCTCTTCTTGAGCAGGTCGCGGATCTCCTCGAGCAGGACCTCCTGGCGCGGCGGGGCTGGCGGCGCGGCGGGGGCGGTCTCCTCCTTGCGTTTGAGGGAGTTGAACGACTTCACAACCATGAACACCGCCCACGCCACGATCAGGAAGCTGATCACCGAGTTGATGAACAGGCCCCAGTTGATGGTGACTGCACCCGCCTCCTGGGCGGCGGCGAGAGTGGCATACGGCCCGGCGGTGGCGCCCTGTCTGAGCACCGCGAAGAGGTCCGAGAAATCGACGCCGCCGAGCAGCATACCGATGGGCGGCATGACGACGTCGTTGACCAGGCTCTTGACAATGGTCCCGAAGGCGCCGCCGATGATGATGCCGACCGCCATGTCGAGCACGTTCCCCTTGACCGCGAACTCACGGAACTCCTTCATCATGGACATTCAGATCTCCCCCTTCGAACCTGTGCTGGCTCGTTGTCTCGGATGCAGCGAGTATACCCGAGTGAGGAAGTGTTCCGACCTCAGCAGGTCCTTGCCGATGTCCGGTATCAGCTGTCGCGTGCGGCGCCTCGACACGGAACGCCCGAACGGGCGGCGGGACGTCGATCGGCTCGAGCATGCGCAGCAGGCGTCCGAGCACGATCCTCTGGTCGCCGCTCAGTGCGGCCCACGGCGCCCGGGGGCCGAGGATCTCGTCGAACGCCCGGTCGACGGCGAGGACATCGATGCGAGCGGCGGCGAGCCGCCGCAGCGTGGCGTCGGGGTCCGGCGCCACCAGCGAGGCGAGCAGCGGGCCTGCGTCGTGTGGCGACGGCAGGATGCCGTTCTCGAGCCCGTAGTAGCCGTCGAGCTCACCGAGGTAGAGCACCCTGGCGTTCCGGTCCCGGATCAGCAGCTCCCGCGCTGGAAGCGAGGGGATGTGGCTGGCCACGACCTTCTCGGGGGTCAGCAGTAGCTGGGAGCAGCCGCCGACAGTGGAGCAGGTGAAGCGTCCCGCGAGGAGCATCGCCGCCGCCAGGACAGCCGCCGCCGGCAGCCGGAGCGGCGGACGGCGGGCCAGCAGCGTGGCAAGTCCTGCTCCCGCGGCGCCGAACAGCAGCACGAGCGAGGCCTGCCCCCACCGCAGCACGTGGTAGGCGGCGCCAGACGCGGCCGACAGCGCCACCAGCGGCACCAGGGCGAGCGCATAGATCCAGGGCGAACGCACCC
>CAZQYU010000235.1:4342-5515 GCA_964597585.1 uncultured Thermoanaerobaculia bacterium | reverse complement strand
CGTAGGCTTGCTTGTACAGGTCCCAGTCGACGCCGTTCATGTTCTCGAACAGGAACTTCTCCTTGGTCTGGCGCCAAGCGTGCTCGAAGATGTAGGCCCGCTCGGCGTCCGCGTCGAGCTCCATCTTGGCTTCGATCGTGACCGGCTTGACCTTGCCCGAGTCGATCTCGATCGTTGTGAGCCGGCCGTCGGCGAGGACAAACGCCTTCTTGCCTTCGCGGTCGATGGTGAGACCGCCAACGCGCTCCGCGTCGAGCTTGGCGAGGAGCTTGACCTCGTCTTTCCGTGGGGTTGCGCTCCACAGGTCGAAGCCCTTGTCGAAGCGCGCGAGGTACAGGAGGGTTTCTCCGTCCGGTGTGAGCCGGCCGTCGGCGAGGTTGGCCGAGGCGCGCGTCAGTCGTGCGGTGCGATCCTCGAGCCCTTCGAGGACGATGTCGACCGGTTTGGCGAGCTCCGGGGCCTCCGTTTCCTCCTTCTCGCCGTTGTCCTTCGCCCCTTTCTTCTCCGCCTTCTTGGCCTTGTCCTCACGCTCCTTGCGCTGGCCGAGCTCGACCTCGGTGAGGCGGAATCGATCCCATGCGTCTCGGGTGAAGAACGCGGCGTAGATGTCGTCCTCGGAGCCCCATCCTGACTGGCGCCGCATCCCGTTGCGATCGGTCGCCCAGTACATCATGGTGCCGTCTGAGCTCCAGTGGGGGAAGCTGTCCTCGTAGCCGCTCTTGGTGAGGTTGGTCACCTCACCCTCGCCCGAGGCGGGCACCAGGCCCGCCTCTGAGGACCACCGTTCGGGGCTCAGATACTGAACCAGGAACCAGCGACCGTCCGGAGACCAGTCGTACCACTGATCGCCGTCCGCGTAGGAGTAGTTGAGGTCCCCGGGAAGCACCGTGCGGCTCGCGCCGCTGGCGACGTTGATGACCTTGAGGGTGGTGCGATTCTCGAGGTAAGCGACCTCCTTGCCGTCCGGAGAAAAACGCGGCTGGAAGTCCTCGGCTGCGGTGACGAGCACGGGGCGCTCGGAGACGGCCGTCGCGTTGAAGAAGGCCGACTCGTCGGGATCGGTCAGGTCGCTGCGGTAGAGGTTCCAGCTGCCGCCGCGCTCAGACGCGTAGACCAGGCTGCGTCCATCGGGACTGAAGCTCACCGACCGCTCCTGCTCGGGCGTGTTGGTGA
>CAZQYU010000235.1:0-4242 GCA_964597585.1 uncultured Thermoanaerobaculia bacterium | reverse complement strand
TCGGGACGCGGAGAGGAAGCGCACCGGATGGGTGGTGTGGTTCGTGAGCTGCTCCGGCTGCGAACTGTTATCGAGGTCGAGCCGCCACACGTTGAAGCTCCCGCTGCGTTCCGAGAGGTAGTACAGGGAGCCCTCGTCCGCGCTCCAAACCGGCTGCCGGTCGTCGGCGCCAGGCTGCGTCAGGCGGGTGTGGCGCCCGGACTCGGCGTCGTAGATCCATACGTCGCGGGCGAATGACGAGTTGTCGTGCTTGCGCCACTCCATCTCGAGACCCTTGTTGTCGGAGTACGCTAGCCGTTGGCCCGCGCGGTCCCACACCGCGTACAGCGCGGGGGTGGTGAGTACCTGCGTCGGCATACCACCGCCGAGGCTCACCCGGTAGAGCTCTGGTTGGGCGCGTCGGTGGGGGAACTGGACGTTGGTCACCGCGTCGAGCCGTCCCGAGCTGAACAGCACAGCCTTACCGTCGGGTGTAAAGCTGGTCGGATAATCAGCGGCAGAGTGAAAGGTGAGACGGGTCGCAGTGCCGCCCTCTGCGGGCATGACGTAGATATCGAAGTTGCCTGCGCGGTCCGAAGCGAAGGCGATATGGCTGCCGTCGGGGGACCATACCGGCATGAAGTCGTATGCCTCGTTGACGGTGAGGGGCGTCGCGACGCCGCCAGACGACGAGACCTTCCAGATGTCGCCGCGGTACTCGAACACGATGACCTGGCCGTCCGGTGAGATCGCCGGGTAGCGCAGCCAGAGCGCGGTTTCGCCGGCGCTCGCAAATGTCGAGACCGCAAGCAAAGACGCTGCACCGATGACAGTGATGATCCTCTCGATGACTCGCATGGACTCTCCTTCTTCCAAGGAACGGCGACACGCCGCTCCGAAACGGACCCAGAGATTGTACGCAGAACGCGCCCCCAGGTTCGACCGGACCGGCACGGCGACAGAGGTTTTCTCAACAGCCGCGCCGGGACGCTTCCATCGACCCGGGTCCCTGGCACCAGGATCCGCCATCCGTGCAGGCCCGCCATGCTCACATCTCGTCTTGACGAGGTTTCGTGTGACCGGCGACATCGAGGGGGGATCTTCGGCGTAACCGTCAGGCGGCCTGCTGGGCTCCGGTTCTTTGCGCCGCCAGGTGCCGCTCGTGCTCTGCGCGTGCAACGCGAACCGCGGACTCCCGTGAACGGCCGGATTTCTCGAGGTCTGCCACTCGGTATCTCCACGTGGCCGGCCATCGGCGCAGCTCGAGCGGCAGGGACCCGCGAGCCTCCATCGACGGCGCGTGCGGAGGAGAAAACGGGGCAGCGTCCTTCTCCCAGACCTGACGGACGGCTTCATCGGCGATCCACTCGTTGCCGGCCGGCGGAAGTCCCCGGTTGCGGCACGCGGTGTCGAGCCGGCGAAGGAGATCCCGGTGGGCGTCTAGGGCCTCGGCCGGCCACGAGTTGCGGGAGCGTGGCAGACGGCCGCAGCGCACATTCCCCGGCGCGGAAGATCCATGCGTGTCGACTGAGGCCATGTCGTCCGTCCTTTCATGGGGATCCTGCTGACCACCACTTCAATGTAGTGTACATGAGGCATAAAGTCAATGAACCTCCCTCTGGCACACGCACGTGTCACAGCGTCCGGGCGCGAAAGCCTGACATTTTCGGGACCCGCACGCGCGGGACCGACGAGCGACCCAGGCGGCCTTTGCGCGGCCTACCCGCGGGGGGTGTCGGGCTGAGCAGGTGCCGTGGCCGGCGCTGCTCCAGCAGCGACGTACGGCACGCTCTGCTCCTGGGCCAGTCGATTGAAGCGGGCAAGATCTCCCGAGACGAGCTCGTCAAGCGCTCCCTGCTGAACGGCGAGCAGGCTGGCAAGGTCCGCGTCGACGTCGAGCATGCCCTGGGTCGGCGGTCCGTCGTGTCCCTTGGCGGCATCGAACAGCCAGTTGAGCCGTGAGTACAGGCGCGCCCCGCCGTGTCGGCCGGCCAGGATGTCGTACTCCACCTCGGCGTGGGGGTTGTGGAGCGCGTCCTCGATCGCGTCGAGCCTCGCGATGAGGCTCTTTCCGAGCGCGATCAGGTCGGCGTGCTCCGGAGAGTGCGCCAGCCGTGCGTCAATGGCGGTGAGCTGAGATCGGAGGTTGCGGACGGTCGCCACCATGTCGGCGATGGAGCTCATCCGATCACCGATGCCGAGGGTGAAGCGGACCTGCGCCTCGAGGTCCTGCGCTGGAACCTGGATCCGGGGATCGGGCGCGACCCGCAGGGGTTGAACGACCGTGTGACCGTCGACCGTGAGTCGCAGCGAGTAGTCGCCGGGAGGGGCCATCGGCCCGCGCGGGGGCGCGCTGCCCTCCACCCGTGTTCCGACCACCCAGCGTGGACCCTGATAGGCGAGGTCCCAGGAAACCCGGTTGAGTCCGGCCTCGATGGAGAGCTCAGGTTTCGGCGGAGAGCTGTCGGGATTCCAGTTGGGGTGGTCGGGTGCGGTGTAGGCAGGCTCCAGGACACTTGAAAGTCGGCGAACGAGCGTCCCCGCCGCGTCGAGAACCTCGAGGGTGATCTCACCCTCCGGCTTCGCGGCGAGGGAGTAGGTGAGGAGGGCGCCTCGGGGCGGGTTGTCGCCGGCCCCTGCGCTCTGGTCACTGGGAGCGGGCGCCACGTGCCAGCGGACGGCGGGCGTCGGCGGGAACAGGTGAACGGGCTCGGTCGCAGTCGCTGTGGACTGCTCTCGGATCGGCGTCACATCGTCGAGGATCCATGCCGAACGCCCGAGCGTGCCGACCACGAGGTCGTTCCCGGCGACCGCGAGGTCGACCACCGCCACCGTCGGCATGTTGAGGCGCAGCGACTGCCAACTGGCGCCGTCGTCCCTGGTCACCAGGACACCGCGTTCGGTACCGAGGTACAACATGCCGCGCCGACGGGCATCCTCGCGCACCACGTGGAGCGGCACCTCGGCGTCCAGGCCCGTCGTACGGGCACTCCAGCTACGGCCGAAGTCGGCGGTCTTCCACAGGTACGGTCGCTCGTCGTCGAGGCGATGGGCATCGACCACGACGTACGCGGTGCCTGCCTCCCAACGGGACGCTTCGACGCAGACGACCGTGCCCCACTCGGGCATCCCCGGTGGGGTCACGTTGGCCCAAGTCGTGCCCCCGTCGCGAGTGAGGTGGACCAGGCCGTCGTCGCTGCCGGCCCAGATCACGCCGGCTTCGACCGGAGACTCGGCCACGGCGAAGATCGTATCGTAGGTCTCGACGCCGGTGTTGTCGCCGGTGATGGGACCGCCGGACCATGCCTGCTTTTCGGGGTCGTTCCGGGTCAGATCCGGGCTGATCGCCGCCCAGTGCTGACCGCCGTCCCGAGACCTGAACAGCACGTTGGCCGCGTGGTAGATGACCTTGGGGTCGTGGGGCGAGACCACGATCGGCGCGGTCCACTGGAAGCGGTACTTCAGGTCGGCTGCGGGACGGCCCGAGGAGTCGTCTGGAAGGACGCTGACGTTGGCCGCGGTACGGGTTCGCGCGTTCCAGCGGGAGATGTAGCCGCCGTACTCTCCAGCCCAGACGATGTCGGGGTCCGCCGGGTCCGCAACCACCCATCCGGCCTCGCCGCCCCCGACCGGGATCCAGTCGGTGCGGAAGATGCCGCCGGCGTGGAGGCTGTTGCTCGGGCCGGAGACCGTGCCCCAGTCCTGCAGGCTGCCGAGCACACGGTACGGCGTGTGGGTGTCGACGGACAGGTGATAGAACTGCGCAATCGGTACGGGCGGGCGGGTCCAGGTCCTGCCCCCGTCGCGCGACAGCGAGATGCCCGCGTCGCTGCCGACGATCATGCGCCGCGGATCGCTGGGGTCGATCCACACGTCGTGGTAGTCCCAGCCCCCGCCCTTCACCGAGCGGATGCTGGCACCGGCGTCGATCGACTTGAGCATCGACACCTCGGGGAACCACACCGTGTCCGCGTCGGTCGGGTCGATCGTCAGGGTGGAGTAGTACCAGGCTCTCTGGCGGAGCCCGCGGGAGGCGTTGATGCGGGTAAAGGAGCCGCCGCCGTCGTCGGATCGGAACAGGCCTCCATCCTCGGCCTCGATCAGGGCGTAGATCCGCCTCGGGTTGCTCGGAGCAACGCGGACGCCGACCTTGCCCCAGATGCCGTCGGGAAGACCGTTGCCCCGCAGCCGTTTCCACGTGTCACCACCGTCGAGGGAGACATACAGCCCGCTGCCCGGTCCGCCCGAGGTCAGCGACCACGG
>CAZQYU010000234.1:0-5570 GCA_964597585.1 uncultured Thermoanaerobaculia bacterium | reverse complement strand
CGACGCCGAGGCGCCCGAAGGCCGGAGCGTGGAGGTCGGAATGAAGACATCAACTGCGCGGCGTGTGTCTCTGCTCACGATGGCAGCGGCTGCTCTCCTCGCCACCTCGGTCACGCCGCTGATGGCCCAGGACTGCCTGCAGTGGGTACCACCGTTGCTGCACGACAGCTCAGGCAACCCGGATGCGGTGCCATCGAACCCTCGCATCTTCGGCACCGACGTCATGTCCTGGAACGGCACGCCCTACCTGCTCGCCAATCAGGGCAACAACCTCGACATGTGGCGGATCAGCGATCCCCAGAACCCGGGCCCCAAGAGCGAGTCGTACTTCCGGGCCGGCTACCTGGGCGACCGCGACTACAACCTCTTCAACTTCTCGGTCTGTGACGACTGCCAGTTCGGGGTCGCCTCGTTCGAGCAGCTCGGCGCCGTGCTGTTCAGCTTCGGGACCGGGCAGACGCCGGGCTTCCAGGCGAACCCCGTGCAGTACCCGTCTGCGCAGAGCTTTGGCGCCTTCACCTTCAAGCACAACGGGCAGCAGTACCTGCTCATCAACGGCATGCCGAACGGCGACAAGGGCACTCCGGCCCCCGCGAACCTCTTTCTCTTCAACGGCCTCGACACCTCGCAGATCACCCGCATCGGGCGGGTCGACGCCGGCGGCACGGTGATCACCGTCCTCGGCGGCGTGTACGTCAACAGCGGCAGCGGCGCCTTTGTCTACGTCTTCGACAAGGCCTTCCACGGGCACATCTTCAAGCTCGTCGGCACCGGGGCCAACCTGAGCCTGCAGTACATGGGCTCCCCCTTCATCGCCGGCTACATTCGGTCAATCGGCTTCCGGGTCGACGCGTCCGGCAGCTACGCCGCAGCGGTGTTTGGGACCAACGCCGCGATCTACGACATCTCGATCCCCGACCAGCCGGCAGTGCTGAAGCAGTGGACCCCGGACCCGGACAACGCCATGGCCAGCGTCGCGATCGGGTATCCCTTCCTGTGGATGGGTCGGACCGGATTCAAGGTGTCCCGCACCTACGACATCAGCAACCCCACCGCCCCGATCTCCCTCGACCAGGGCTTCTGGGACCCCGCCAACGACTGGAACGACTACGGTTCCCTCTACGACACCGACTCAGTGTTCTCGCCCGACGCGTCGACCCTCTACGACGGCCGCTACTCGGTCCTCGAGATGATCTCGTTCTCGGCGTGCGGCGACATCACGCCGGTCGCCAACCTGAGCATCAGTCCGCAGCCGGCCTTCCCGGGCGACACGGTGACCGTGACCAACACCTCCGCCGGCGGCTGGACCCGCTCGGCGATCTGGATCACCCTCGGCGCCGATCCGCAGGGTGAGATCGTGGCGGGCTCGCCGGTCTTGAGTGCCGAGACTCCGGCGCAGCTCCCATATTCGCTTGCGGCCGAGCTGGGCCTCGACCAGAGCTACACCGCCCACGTCGCGGTCGAGAATGACGACCACCCGTACAACCCAGGCGCGCCGGGCGACCAGCTCAAGAACGTCACGATCGGGATCGACCGCGCCCCCACCGCCACGATCGGCATCTCGCCGGAGGCGGTGCTCACCGGCGACGCGGTCATTCTCGCCGCGGACGCCCAGGGTCACCCCACCTCATGGAACTGGCACATCTCACCGCCGGCGGGCAACCCCTTCGACCTCACCGGCCAGAGCACCGAGGTCACCCTGAGCCAGAGCGGGACCTGGACCTTCGACCTCACGGTCCACTACCCACACCTGGCGGCGACCGGCGGCCTCTACCAGTACTCGACCGAGAAGTCGTTCTTCGTCACCTCGGTGGCGGCGGACTTCACGGTCACCCCCGCCACGCCGCTCAACACACAGCCGATCACCCTCGACGCGAGCCCTTCACTGCCGCCGACGGGGGTGACGCTGGGCTACGACTGGAACGTGGCCGGCGCCACGAGCTACACCGGATGCCCCGCCGCCAAGGTGTGTGTGATCCCCGGCGACGCCCTCAACCCGGGTCAGTACCAGATCACGCTCACGTTGACCAACCTCGACAACGGAACTGACCAGTCGGTGGCGGTCCAGAACATCAACGTCGCAGACGGCAACAACAACCCCGACTTCACCTGGAACCCGCCGAGCCCCGAGATCGGGTCGTTCGTCTACTTCGACATCTCCGGAATCAGCGGCAACCTCGAGTCCGCGACCTGGAACTTCGGCGGGTCCGGATGTTCGGGATTCCCCCAGCAGGTCACCTGCGTCGCCGACTACGTGAGCTGCCTGCGCCAGCCTCACAAGTACGCGTCGGGCGGGACCAAGACGGTGAGCCTCTCGGTCAAGGTCGATGGTCAGACCTACCAGGCGACGCCGAAGACCATCACCGTCCAGAACACCGGCACCTGTGGAGGCACCAGCTGCTCGTACCGCCTCACGTCCACGAAGAGCGCATTCGACGCCAGCGGAGGCACCGGCACGATCAACGTCAACACCACCGCGGGTTGCACGTGGTCGGCCAGCAAGACCGGTAGCTGGATCTCATTCACCGGGAACACCTCGGGCTCGGGCAGCGGCAGTATTCCGTTCAGTGTTGCCGCCAACTCCGGGTCGGCTCGCAGCGGGCAGATCGCGGCCGGTGGAGACTCGGTCACGATCACCCAGGGCGGGGTCGGCGGCAGCGCGGACTTCTCCATCTCCAACACCAACCCCGAGATCGGCGAGTTGGTCACCGTCACCGTGGTGGGCTCGTCAACGCCCGAGAGCTGGAACTTCGGTAGCGTCAACTGTGACGGCGTGGCGCCGACGATCAGCTGCTTCTACAACCCGAACCTCTGCAGGCAGCTCACCTGGCGCTACCAGACCGCCGGTGCCAAGACGATCACCTACACCGACGACACCAACAACGAGGTGAGCAAGACGATCACTGTCAAGAGCACGGGGAGCTGCCCGGCCGTTTGTGACGCCACCGCGGCACCCCCGTCGACCTTCAGCCTGTCGACCAACTCGGCACTGGTGGGAGAGGGCATCACCTTCGCCTACACCGGACCGGTCGCAGCATCGGCACTTGACGGTGTACCGATCGGAGATGCCAAGGCGCAGACCCTGGCTCTCGACTTCTCCGCGGTACCGTTGAGTCCGCGAATCGGCCAGGTCGTGACGTTCCGCCTGACCGGGCTCTCCGGCGGGATCTCCAGCGCGACGTGGAACTTCGGCGGCCCGGGCTGTGGCGACTACACGCAGCAGGGCACGTGCACAGCAGTCCCAGGAGTTATCGGAGGGGATTGCACGGCGCAGCCCTACAAGTTCTCCTCGGCCGGGGACAAGACAGTCAGCGTGACGGTGCACTACTCCAGTGGAGGCAGCGCGAGCGCGTCTCAGACCATCACCGTCCAGAACACCGGCACCTGCGATGGCGGCACGACGTGCTCCTACTCGATCAGCCCCTCGAACGCTTCGTTCGGGCCAGAAGGCGGCAGCGGCTCGGTCACCGTGACCAGCCAGGAGGGCTGTACCTGGACAGCCGTGTCCAACGACCCGTCGTGGATCTCCGTGACTGCAGGCGCGACCGGGTCGGGCAGCGGGCAGGTCGCCTACTCGGTGGGTGTGAACAGCGGCGCCGCCCGAGACGGCACACTCAAGATCGCCAGCAGGTTCTTCAACGTGAACCAGGCGGCGGACAGCTCCCAGAGCACCGACGGTGCTGACGCCTGGGAGTGGACCATCAAACGCGGTTCAACCGTTGTCGAGACCAGCGACTCGCCGGTCTTCACCCTTGCGTTCGACGAGCCGGGCGACTACACCGCAACCCTCAAGGTCTCCAACTGCAAGGGCTCGAGCACCAAGACGGTGAACTTCATCATCACCCAGATCAACGACTACGTCGTCCCGGCGGTGGCCCATGCCGGCGGTCAGAACGACACCACCTGGAAGACCGACCTGCGGCTGTTCAACCCGGCGACGGTCAAGATCACGGTGACGCTGGACTTCCTGGAGGAGGCGCGGCAGAACCTGGGCGTGATCCCGGGTGTGACGTTCGACCTGCCGCCCAAGGGCACGATGGTGATTGACGACGTGCTCACGGTGATTCCCGGCATCCCAGTCGGCTCGAGCAAGGGGGCGCTGCGCTTTGCCTTCGAGGGCGGCGGCGGCAACGTGCCGGTGATCATGTCGCGCACCTACAACGACACACCGAACGGCACCTACGGACAGTACGTTCCGGCGGTTCCCGTGCTGCCCGGAGAGGGCGGCGCGCTCTACCTGACCGGCATGGCCGACAACGACCAGTACCGCTCGAACCTGGGTGTCGCCAATCTCAGCGGGCGTGACATCGGAGGCTTGACGGCGACAGTGCTCGATGCGGCCGGAAACGAGCTCGGCTCCTACGGGATCGGGGTGCCGGCGTACTCCACGATCCAGGTCGTCAACATCGCCAGGGCAGCCGGCGTGACTGCGGGCAACCTCGACCTGTTCTCGGTGCGCCTCGATACCAACGGTGCCGACGTGACCGCCTACGCCTCCGTGATCGACAACCGGACCGGCGACCCTGTGCTCTACACTCCGGCGGTACCCAAGGGCAATAGGATCTACCTGCTCGGTGTCGCCCACCTCAAGGGCCTCAACGGCTCACAGTGGCGCTCGGACGTCACCTTGCTCAACAGAGAAACCTCGACAAACGAGGTCCGGCTGGAGTACTTCCCGGACGAGGCGTCCGTGTTCCGCTCGCACCTGACCGTCCCGCTCCCGGCCCACTCCGCGCAGTCCTTCGGCGACATCCTCACGAGCATGGTCAGCGACCAGGACACCAAGGGCTATCTCGTGCTCGATGTCACCGGTGACAACGTCGAGCCGCAAGTCACGGCACGCACCTACAACCAAGCCGAGGATGGCACCTACGGCCAGAACGTGCCGGTCTTCTCGGCCGATCAGCTGATCCCCGAGGGCGGTATGGGCCTGCTGCCGGGCGTCTCCAACTCCGCGGTGTCGACGGACGGCTTCCGGACCAACCTCGGCTTGCTCAACACCAGCGAGACCGAGCCCGCTCAGGTCGACGTGACCATCTACGACGAGGGCGGCGAGGTCGTCGGGAAGATCCCCGGTTACCCGCTGGAGCCCGGGCAGTACGTCCAGTTCGACGTCTTCAAGGGCGTCCAGCTCGGCGCGTTCGACATGGACGCGTCCATCGAGCTCAAGGTGCTCTCGGGCGGTCCGGTGGCGGCCTACGTCTCGTCGATCGACAACCGCACGGGCGACCCGATCTTCATTCCGGCCCTGATCGGGCGCTGACCGGGATCGACAGACTGCAACCCACGACGGGGGCCTCGCGGCCCCCGTTTTTCTACCACCGAGACTCAGCGCAGGCTTTGCCCGCAACCCACGAGCGCTCCAGGGGAGGCCTGAGGGTCGACACCTACTGCTGACGCCGACGGGCAGCGGTCGCCCACGTCCGGGTGTCGGGCGGCGGGCAGCAGGCGGCGGGATCGGGCAGCGTTGCCGGTCCGGTCCCGCAGTTCGCTCCGGGATCCGCCGAGTGGAGAGGAGCGTGGTTGTGGTGCCGGAGGAGACCCTTCGACTCCGCGACCCTGCGGGCCGC
>CAZQYU010000233.1:0-5590 GCA_964597585.1 uncultured Thermoanaerobaculia bacterium | reverse complement strand
ATCAGGATCGACTGCCGGGTGAGGAAGACCTGCGCCGAGGTGGATGCGCCGACCGCGAGCCCGAGAAGAATGGTCGCAGTGTCGAGCACCGCCGACGAGGCGGTCTTGGCGAGCCGGCTCGTGACCCCCGACTCCTTGAGCAGGTTGCCGAAGAAGAGCATTCCGAGCAGGGGAAGGCCGCCGGGCGCGACCAGGGTCGTGACGACCATGCCCACGATCGGAAACAACACCTTCTCGACCTTGCCCACCTTGCGGCCCGGCTTCATCCGGATCTTCCGCTCGGCCTTGGTGGTGAGCAGCTTCATGATCGGTGGCTGGATGATCGGCACCATCGCCATGTACGAGTAGGCCGCGATCGCGATCGGCCCGATCAGGGAAGGCGCCAGGCGCGAGGACAGGAAGATCGCGGTCGGTCCGTCCGCACCGCCGATGATCCCGATCGCTGCAGCGTTGGCGGGTGAGAATCCGAGCTTGAGCGCGCCGAGGAAAGTGACGAAGATGCCGACCTGCGCCGCCGCACCGAGCAGCACGCTCTTCGGGTTGGACAGCAGCGCCGAGAAGTCGGTGAGGGCACCGATCCCGAGGAAGATCAAGGGCGGGAACAGGCCGCTTCGGACCCCGAAGTAGATCATCCCCATGACCGAGTTGGTGGTGGTGTTGAAGACGTACTCGTGGGTGACCGGGTCGATCATGTACACCGAGACGGCGTTGAAGATCTGCAGCGGCAGCGGGATGTTGCCGACCAGAATGCCGAAGCCGATCGGCACCAGCAGCAACGGCTCGTAGTCCTTGGCGACCCCGAGATAGATGAAGAAGCCGCCGACAATGAGCATCACCACGTTGAGCCAGGACAGGTTCGCGAAGCCGGTCGAGGACACGACCTGGGCCAGATAGCCTTCGACCTCACCGCGCACGATGTCGCGGGCGAACTCGCCGTGGCTGAACTCGGTGACCGTCCCGACGCTCTCCCGCGGTCCGACGGCGAGCACGCTGAACAGACCGGCAGCCCGCCCGTCGGCCGCGTACAGCCGACCTTTGGAACCGTGTTTGAGGCCGTCGGCGGAGGCCGTCTCCCAGCCGGCGTCAAGGCGGAAGAAGCGGCTCGAGTCGGCGGGTCGGAACTTCAGGTACTCGAGGCCGAGGTCGGGAATGACCACCGAGTCGACGAAGTCGAGGGTCACCCTCGGATCGAGCCGGTCGACCCGCGCCGTGGCATCGTACTCGTCGGCGTAGACCACGGTGAAGGTGCCGATGACCTCACCGTGGCGGTCCACGAGCTCTCCCGCGGTGGCCGCGTCGGGCGCGTCCCGGGTTGCGTGGTGCAGGCCGTCCGCCGTGCCCCGGTACAGGGTGATGTACCGGGTGTCGTCGAAGCGCACGTTGAAGTCGAGGCCGGCCGCGCTGGCGACACCAGCGACGAAACCGATGACGATCAGGGTGACTGCGAGGCGGGGCTGTCGCATGGCGCCTCCCCTACAGCGTCGTCATCTCGGGGCGGGTGATCTCCACCAGAAGGTCGCCTTCGCCGACCGAGTCGCCGTTGGCCACGAAGACCTTCCGCACGGTGCCGTTGTGCGGCGCCGGCACGACGTTCTCCATCTTCATGGCCTCCATCACGACCACCGGCTGGCCGGCCGACACGACGTCGCCCTCCTTGACCTTGACCTCGAGCACCAGCCCGGGCAGCGGCGCCGGAACGCCGCCGGCGCCACTCGGGGGCGCGGCGGGCCGCGGTCCAGGCGCAGGAGACGGGGCACCGGCCGAGCGAGGCGGCGACGCGGCGGGAGCGCGAGGCGCGGCCGTTGCGGCACTTCCGGAGCGACCGATCTCGACCAGGTCCACGCTGTACTCTTCTCCGTTGACGAGGATCCGCGCCCGCTCTGAGGTCAGCTCGGCGACCTCGGCACGGTACTCGCGGCCAGCGATGTTCAGGACGTACTCGCTCATGAACGGACGCTCCTCACGCCGGACGATCGGCGCCACGCGCGATGGTCAGTCGTGCGCGCGGGTTGAGAAGGGAGAGACGGCGTTCGACCTCGAGCACGGTGGTGATGACCGTGACCACCTCGGGCGGCACGGGTTGACCTTGCTCGACGACCTCCACGACCGGCCCTGGCGTCGCGGAACTCGGGTTGCGCCTCGTCAGCAGGCGTGGCACCACGGAGAAGGCGACGATCACCAGACTGGTCAGGATCAGCCCGGAGAACACGACACCCATACCGAGCAGAGTGACGGTGAGGGCTTCGGTAAGCTCCACGGCCGCCTCCGCCTACAGTGGGATGTTGGAGTGCTTCGAGTGCGGGTTGGCCTCCCGCTTGCCCGCCAGCATCTCCAACGCTTTGACGATCCGGAAGCGGGTCGCCGCCGGTTCGATGACGTCGTCCACGTAGCCCTTGCGCGCCGCCGCATACGGGTTGGCGAAGAGGTCGCGGTACTGCTGCTTGAGCTCCTCGGCGCGAGACGCCGGCTCGGCCGCCGCGTCGAGCTCCTTGCGGTAGATGATCTCGATCGCCCCATCGGGTCCCATGACCGCGATCTCCGCCGTGGGCCACGCCAGGTTGACGTCGGAGCGGATGTGCTTGGAGCTCATCACACAGTAAGCACCACCGTAGGCCTTGCGGACCACGATCGTGATCTTCGGCACGGTCGCCTCGGCGAACGCGAACAGCAGCTTGGCTCCGTTGCGGATGATGCCGCCGTACTCCTGGGCGGTGCCGGGCATGAACCCCGGCACGTCCTCGAAGGTGACCAGCGGGATGTTGAATGCGTCGCAGAAGCGCACGAAGCGCGCCCCCTTGATCGAGGCGGCGTTGTCGAGCACCCCGGCCATGACCTGGGGCTGATTGGCGACGATCCCCACCGGTCGGCCGTTGAAACGGGCGAACCCGACGACCAGGTTCGCCGCCCAGTCCGGGTGGATTTCGAGGAAGTCGCCGTGGTCGACAACGGTACGGATCAGCACCTTCATGTCGTACGGCTTGTTCGAGCTTTCGGGAAGCACATAGTTGAGGGAGGCGTCGGCACGGTCGGCCGGGTCGGCACAGTCAACAATCGGCGGCTGCTCGTTGGCGCTCTGGGGCAGGAAGCCGAGCAGGCGCCGCACAGTCTCGAAGCCCTCGTCCTCGGTGTCGGTGACGAGGTGGGCGACGCCGCTCTTGGAGGCGTGGACGTCGGCGCCGCCGAGCTGCTCGGTGGTCACCTCCTCGCGCGTGACCTGCTTCACCACCTTGGGCCCGGTGAGAAACATGTACGAGCTGGACCTGGTCATGAGCACGAAGTCGGTGATCGCCGGCGAGTACACCGCCCCGCCCGCACAGGGCCCGAGCACCATTGAGATCTGCGGGACGACCCCTGAGTAGAGCACGTTCTTGAGGAAGATGTCGGCGTAGCCCGCGAGCGCATCGACACCCTCCTGGATGCGCGCACCACCGGAGTCGTTGAGCCCGATCACCGGGGCGCCGACCTTGGCGGCAAGGTCCATGATCTTGCAGATCTTCTCGGCGTAGGCCTTCGACAGCGAGCCGCCGAAGATCGTGAAGTCCTGCGAGAACACGAACACCAGCCGGCCGTCGATGGTGCCGTGGCCGGTGATCACACCGTCCGTCAAGGGCTGCTCCGCCTCCATCCCGAAGTCGGTGCAGCGGTGCGTGACGAAGAGGTCGAACTCCTCGAAGCTCCCCTCGTCGAGCAGCCTCTCCAGCCGCTCACGGGCGGAGAGCTTGCCCTGGGCATGCTGCTTGGCGATGCGCTTCTCGCCGCCGGCGCGGTAGGCCTGCTCCCGGCGGTTGGCGAGGTCGAGCAGCTTGCGTTCGATGCTCATGAGCCCTCCCGCTTGTGAAATATTTCATTAGCACGATCAGTGACCGTGGTCAACCGTGAGAAGTAAAAGTCTGAAAACAACTTCCGCGCCCCCGGCGGTCGACCTCGGGAGGCATTCCCCCCGGGGACCGTGCGACGGCCGCGTATCATAGTACCCGGCGACCAGCTTCGCCAGCTTTCGGGAGGAAGTCCGCCGGGCAATAGTCCTCCGGTGCCGGAACAACAGACCCAACCGCCCCCGACTGAGACGCCACAGATGACCACGTCCCCCCCCACCCCTGCAGAAACCTCGCTCGCCACCTTCGACAGCGAGATGGAAAACCTGCGCTCAATCTTCGCTGCAGTCTACGCCCACCCGGAAAACTGCAGCCTCGCCGGCATCGACCTCTTCGGTCGGTCGTACCCGCTCACCGGAGTCGTCGGTGGCGACCACCTGATCGTGGTCGACTTCGCGCACCGCTACGACCTCGACCGGCGCATCGCCAAGGCGCTCGCCGACGACCTGCCGGAGGTTGCGGCGCGGCTCGAGACCAACCGCCGGCGGATCGGTGTCCTCGTGGCCGACGTCTCCGGTCACGACATGACCGACGCGGTGGTCGCCGCGATGCTGCACCAGGGGTTTCTGGTCGGGGTGCTGTACGAGCTCGAGCACCACGGCCACGTGACCACCCAGCTGTTCGAGATCCTCAACACCCGTTTCTACAACTCCTCCAGCTTCAGCAAGTACATCACCATGATCTACGGCGAGATCGCCGAGACCGGGACCTTCCGCTTCATCTCCGCCGGCCACCCCAGGCCGCTGATCTACTCAGCGCTGTACCGACGGTTCATCGACATCGACCCGTCGCGGATGGTCTCGGTGCACCCGATCGGCATGTTCCCGACCAAGGGCGACATCGACCGGGCGATCGCCGAGGCCCCGGTCGCGGTGACGCCCGGACCGACCGTCAACGAGGTCAGCCTGATGGGCCGCGGGGACGTGCTGCTGCTCTACACCGACGGGGCCGAGGACCTTGCCGACGGTCGCCTGGCGGCGGTACTCGAGCCGGTCATGCAAAGGGTCGCCGCCGGGTCTGCCCGGGAGATCGTCGACGCCGCCCACGCGGAGCTGATCGGGTTGCGTTCCCCCGAGGATGACGTCACCCTGGTGGCCATCAAACGCACCTGAGGAGAGGGGTCCCGCCATGGCGCTGATCCTGGTCGTCTCGCTGAGCGCACTGTTCGTGCTCACGCACTTCCTGCTTTCCCACGGCGGGATCCGTCGCTCCCTGGTCGACGCGCTCGGCCAGTGGCCCTTTCGAGGCTTCTACTCGATCGTTTCGATCGCCACCCTGGTCGGGGCCGGCGCGGTGCTGTGGACCCACCGCGGAATCGGCCCCGAGCTGTGGCGACTACCAGGGTGGTTGGTGCTCACCCTCGCCGTGCCACTGATGCTCGCCGCACTCGTGCTGCTCGTGTTCGCCTTCGCCGCCCCGAGCCCGGCGAGCATGGTCCCGGCCTCCTACGAGGCACGCGGCATGCTGCGCATCACCCGCCACCCGATGAACGTCGGTTTCGCGTGCTTCGGCCTCGCCCATATGGTCGGCAACGGCACCCTCGGCGACGCCTGCTTCTTCGCGGCGTTCGTGATCGTTGGCCTCGGCGGCGCCGTCCACCAGGATCGTCGCCTGGCCGTCGAGCGCGGAGAGGCGATGCGGCGCTTTCAGCGCGAGACCTCGGTGCTGCCCTTCGCCGCCATTCTCTCCGGCCGCAACCGCTTCGAGGCGCGCGA
>CAZQYU010000232.1:0-5615 GCA_964597585.1 uncultured Thermoanaerobaculia bacterium | reverse complement strand
GCGCCATCGCGAACGCGTTGAACTCCTTGCCCATGTCGACCTCCTTCACCTGTCGGGGGGCGCCGGACGGGCCCCGTGACCCGGCTTTATACGCCCGGCCACCGCGCACGTCAACCATTCGCAAGCCAGATTGTGCAATTCGTCACGAGGAATCTCTGCAATTACTTACCGAGCTCGTGAACGCTCGGCGGCTATACTGCCGCGGTGCCTCCCGAGAGCCTCGCCGTGGTCCACGCGGTGGACAAGAACCGGCTCGTCACCGGCTCGGTGGTCCAGCTCATGGAGGCGGCGGCGGGGCTCACCCGACGCGGACACCGAATCACGGTCGCCTCCCGCCCCGGCGGCGACCTCGAGGCGGCCTGCCGCGAGGCCGGCTGCGTCTTCCTTGCCTTGCCGCTGCGGTCGAGCGTCGACCTCGCCTCGGTGCACGCTCTGCGAAGGGCGCTGCGCCGTTCGCCGGCCGACATCATCCACGTCCACAAGGGTCGCGCCCACGCCGCCGCCCTGCTCGCGGCCGCCGGTCTCGGCCCGCGTCCGCTGGTGGTGGTCAACCGCGGCGTGTCGTTTCCTCTCGACCGCTTCAACCGATGGAAGTACCGCCACCCGCGCGTGGCGGCGGTGGTCTGCGTCGCCGAGGCCGTCCGCGAGGTGGTGGTGGCGACCGGCCGCCTGCGGCCGGAGCGCGTCCACGTCATCCACGCCGGCACCGATGTCGTCCACTTCGACCCGGGCCGGGCCGACGGCACCTGGGTGCGCCACGAGCTGGCGCTTCCGCCCGACGCCGCGGTGGTCGGGCTGGTGTCGGTCCGGGACTGGAAAGGCTGGCGCGAGCTCGTCTGGGCATTCGCGACCGTCGCCACTGACCATCCCAGGGCCAGGCTGCTGCTCGCCGCATGCCCCGAGGAGGCCCGCGACCGGGTTCAGGCCGCCGCCCGAGCGGCCGGTATCGCCGACGTGACCGTGATCACCGGCGAGCGGCGCGACATCCCCGATGTCCTCGCCGCGTGTGACGTGGTCGTGGACGCGTCGTGGGCGGGCACCGGGATCACCGGAACCGTCCGCGAGGGAATGGCCCTCGAACGGGCGGTGCTCGCCACGGACTTCGCCGGCAACCGCGAGCTGGTGCTGGACGGCGAGGTCGGCGTGCTCGTCCCCCCGCGCGACGTCGGCGCGCTGGCGGATGCGCTCGACCGCCTGCTCGCCGACCCCGGGCTGCGCCGGCGGCTCGGCGAAGCGGCCCGCCACCGGGTGGTCGCGCACTTCTCCACCGGGCACCGCCTCGACCGCCTCGAGGCCCTCTACCGCAAAGTCCTCGCCGAGCGGAGTTGAGCCACAGCGACACAGAGGCACAGAGCCCCCACCCACCCAGGCTGAAGCTCTCCGCCTCGGGCCCGAGCACGAGGCGGAGAGCTTCACCGTCGGGCGGGGGTCAGGGCCTCTGTGCCTCTCTGTGTGTCCGTGTCTCTGTGGTGAAAACCGAAACGCCCCGGGATCGGGGCGTGGGTGGGGTCGGGCTTTGGCTCCGCAGGAGGGATTTGAACCCCCAACCTAGTGGTTAACAGCCACCCGCTCTACCATTGAGCTACTGCGGAGCACGGGCGACGAAGGAGTATTGTAGCCCTGGGTCGGGGCTTGTCAACCTTGGGCGGACGGCCGCACGAGGGTGAAGGTCAGGCGCTCGACCGGAGCGCGCTGGAGCACCTCCCGCAGCTCGACGCCGGAACCGAAGTGGGTCGTCGGGACGCGACGCCCCTCGGCCTGGAGACGCACCCGATCGCCCTTCAGCGGCCATGGCCGCACTGCCAGCGTGCGGTCTCCGGCGGGTTCGAAAACCACGACCTCGGTCTGACCGGTGGCATCGACCGCGGGTGCCTCGAAGGGCACCGGAAGCACCGCGCACAGGTGCACCGCGACCAGGTCGCACGCCGCCAGGAGACCCTGGTTGATCGCCCAGCCGCGGCCGTCGAGGAACGGCCGGTAGCGGGCGTCGACCGCCATCTCCTCGCGCCACGCGGCCTGCTCGCGCTGCATCTCGGCACGGAACGACTCCGCGGCCCGAGCGGTGACCGTGTCTCCGGAGGCGAGTAGGTCGCGGGTCTTGCGCGCGGCGAGCCGGTCGAAGTGGGAGGACACCATGAGTCCGGCGTAGCGGGCATGGGCCGCCGCCTGGCGGACGCTGGCGCGCCAGATCGCGAGGTGCTCGACCGCAGGCATGCGGTCGAATGTCCGCGGCCGGCCGCTGCCGTCGACGCCCGGGTCGGCATCGAAGTCGGCCCACCCACTGTCGTGCAGCAGCACGGCAGCGAGGACCTCGGCTCGAGGCGAGGGAGCCGGAAAGCGACGGTTGCCCCAGTGCTCCGCGAGCTGCCACGCGAGCCAGGCGTGGGAGGTCTGGGGAATCAGAATCGCGCTGCCAGCGGGACGGTCGTCAAAGAGAAACACGGAGCATTCTACCCCGTGCATCGTGCGCCGTCCCTCCCTCCGAGCGTCCCCTGCCCGCCGGCCCTGCCCGCGTGCTACCCTCGACGCGCGATGGTGCAGTTCGGGACCTCCGGCTGGCGCGGCATCATCGGCCGCGAGTTCACCTTCCGCACGGCGCGGGTGGTGGTGCAGGCAATTGTCGAGACGCTGCGCGATGACCTCGGTGCGCCCCGGCTGATCCTGATCGGGTACGACACCCGGATGCTGTCCGAGAAGTTCGCCCGGAGCGCCGCGCAGCTCATCTCCGCGAGCCGCATCCCGGTCCAGCTGACGCCGCGCGACGTGCCCTCCCCGGTGCTGGCATCGGCCATTATCGAGTGCGGCGCCGATGCCGGGATCATCTTCACCGCGAGCCACAACCCGCCCGAGTACAACGGGCTCAAGCTCTACACGGGCAGGGGCATCCTCGCCCCGGAGGAGCTGACCGCGCGGGTCGAAGCCCGCTATCGCGACCTGATCGAAACCTGGGACGACGTCTTCCTGCCCAACTCCGAGCTGATCGGTCAGCACGACCCGAAACCCGCCTACCTCGCGCGACTGCAGAACCTCATCGACTGGGACGCCATCCGGAAAAGCGGCCTCGAGGTCGTGGTCGACCCGCTCTACGGCACCTCGCGCGAGTACCTCGACCACATTCTGCTCGAGAACGACGTCCCGGTGACCGTCATCCACAGTACGCGCGACCCCTACTTCGGCGGCTATGCACCGGAATGCACCTCGGAGAACCTGTCCCGGCTGCGCGACGTGATGCGGGGGACGAACGCCTCCCTCGGCCTCGCCACCGACGGCGACGCCGATCGCTTCGGCATCGTCGACCAGGGCGCACGGATGAAGGACGCCTCGTCGGTACTGGCGCTGCTGCTCGACTATCTCGCCCGCCGGCGAGGGCTCTCCGGCGGCGTCGGCCGGACCGTCGCGACATCCAGGCTGCTCGATGCGGTCGCAGCACTGCACGGCCTCGGCGTTGTCGAGACCCCTGTCGGGTTCAAGAACTTCGGTCCGATGCTGCTCGACGGCACCCTCGAGTTCGCCGGCGAGGAGTCGGCCGGCCTCGCGTGGGCGCCGCACCTGCCCGAGCGCGACGGCATTCTCGCCTGCCTGCTGACCGCAGAGATGGTGGCGGTCGAGGGCAAGGGTCTGCTCGAGCTGAAGCAACAGCTCACCGACCGCGTCGGCACGTTCGCCTTCCGGCGCACCCAGGTGGCGCTGACCGAGCACACTCGTCAGATCCTGGAACGGCGCCTGGCGCAGGAGTCCTGGGACACCCTCGAAGGGCGTCGGGTCGTCGAGGTCAGCCGGACCGACGGTCTCCGCCTCACCTTCGAAGGTGGCGGCTGGATCCTGATCCGCGTCTCCGGAACCGAGCCCAAGGTGAGGCTCTACGCCGAGGGACATTCGTCCGAAGAGATGCGCCACCTCATGCACCTGGCGCGACAACTGATCGCGAACGGGAGGTTGTGATGTTCGACATCGAGTTCATCAGCGGTCGGGAGGTCCTCGACTCCCGCGGTAACCCCACCGTCGAGGCCGAGGTCGTGCTCTCCGGGGGCGCGGTCGGCCGGGCCATCGTGCCCTCCGGCGCCTCGACCGGGTCGCGCGAGGCGCTCGAGCTGCGCGACGGGGACGAGAGACGCTACATGGGCAAGGGCGTCCTCGCCGCCGTCGAGCATGTCAACGGCCCCCTCGCCGATGCAGTCGAAGGGCTCGATGCCCGCGACCAGCTCGGCATCGACCAGGCCCTGATCGAGGCTGACGGCACCGAGAACAAGGCCGAAATGGGCGCCAACGCGATCCTTGGCGTGTCGCTCGCCGTCGCCCACGCCGCCGCCGACGCCAGCGGCCTGCCCCTCTACCAGTACCTCGGCGGCTGCGGCGCCCGCGAGCTGCCGGTCCCGATGATGAACATCGTCAACGGCGGCGTCCACGCCGACAACTCGGTCGACTTTCAGGAGTTCATGGTGGTGCCGGTGGGCTTCCCCGTCTTCTCGGACGCGCTTCGGGCCGGGGTCGAGGTCTTCCACACCCTAAAGAGGGTGCTCAAGGCCCGCGGCCTGTCGACCGCCGTCGGCGACGAGGGTGGCTTCGCGCCCAATCTGCCGTCCAACCGCGCCGTCCTGGAGCTCATTCTGGAGGCAATCGACACGGCCGGTTACGCCCCCGGCGAGCAGGTCGCCCTCGCCCTCGACATCGCCGCCTCCGAGCTCTTCAACGACGGCCGCTACGACCTCCCCGGAGAGGGCCGCAGCGGACTCAGCTCGGACGACCTGATCGCGATCTACACGGACCTCGTCGGCGAGTTCCCGATCATCTCGATCGAGGACGGCCTCGCCGAGGGGGACTGGGACGGCTGGAAGAAGCTCACGGCGGCGCTCGGCTCGCGCATCCAGTTGGTCGGCGACGACATCTTCGTCACCAACCCGGAGATCATCACCCGCGGGATCGAGGAGGGTATCGCCAACTCGGTGCTGATCAAGCTCAACCAGATCGGATCGCTGTCCGAAACCCTGGACGCCATCCAGATGTCGCACAAGGCCGGCTACACCGCGGTCATCTCGCACCGCTCGGGCGAGACCGAGGACACCACCATCGCCGACCTCGCGGTGGCCGCCAACACCGGCCTGATCAAGACCGGCTCGGCGTGCCGGTCGGAGAGGATCGCCAAGTACAACCGGCTGCTCCGAATCGAGGAGGAGCTCGAGGACGCGGCACGGTACTCGGGCCTGAAGGCGCTCGCGCGCGGGATCCGGTGAGGCGCCTGCCGCTGATCCTGGCGGCGGTGGCCGCACTGATCGCCCTGGGCCTGCTGTCGAGCCTGGTCACCCAGGGTTTCCGGGACGTCGCCGAGGCCGAGCAGGAGCGTGACCGTCTCCTCGCGGAGCAGATTCGGCTCGAGCGGCACATTGGCGAGCTCGAGGAGACCCTGACCGCGGTCCGTCACGACCCGGCCGCTCTGGAAGCCATCGCCCGGCGGGATCTGGGGTGGGTGCGACCGGGCGAGAAGGTGCTCCTGCTCGCCACTCCGACGCCGGTGGCGACCCCGCCCGCCTTGACAGCCGAGGAGCCCACGCCTATACTTTCACTCCCTGACTGACGCGGGGTGGAGCAGTCCGGTAGCTCGTTGGGCTCATAACCCA
>CAZQYU010000231.1:0-5624 GCA_964597585.1 uncultured Thermoanaerobaculia bacterium | reverse complement strand
TGATCTTCGCCGTGCTCGGGCTCCATCTCTTCCTGGTGATCCGCAACGGCATCTCGGAGCCGCCTGTGGCCGGCCAGCCGGTCGACCCGTCGACCTACCGCGAGCGCTACCATCGGCAGCTGGAGCGGCGCGGACGCCCGTTCTGGCCCGACGTCGCGTGGCGCGACGTGGCCTTCGGGGTGCTCGTGGTGGCGGCAGTGGTGACCCTGGCGGCGGTGTTCGGGCCGCCGGCGATCGGGAAGCCGCCGGATCCCACGATCGTCAACGCCAACCCGAGACCCGACTGGTACTTCCTGTGGTACTTCGCGGTTCTCGCCCTGCTTCCCCATGGCTCCGAGCGTTACGTAATGGTGTTCGGTCCGCTCGCGGCAGGGCTGGCGCTGATGGCGCTTCCGTTCCTGTTCGGACGAGGAGAGCGCAGCCCGCGCCGCCGGCCGTGGGCGGTGGCTGCGGTCGTGCTCGTCGTCCTCGGTGTGGGTACCTTGTGGATCGCAGGGCTTCAAGCCAGGTGGTCGCCCGACTTCAGTGCCGGACCGCTGCCGGCCGAGATCGTGGGTGCGAGCTCCGGACCGGTCGCCCGTGGTGCGAAGCTGTTCGCGGCCAAGGCCTGCGTCGACTGCCACCGCATTGCAGGCCACGGCGGCCGCCGCGGGCCGGACCTGTCCGACGTGGCCGACCGTTTGACCCGCGACCAGATGACGATCCGGATCGCGAACGGAGGGACCAACATGCCGGCGTTTGCCGGGATCCTGACCAAGGACGAGCTCGAGGACGTCGTCGCCTTTCTCAGGACCCGGAAAGGGGCGGAATCGGGCGACCAGGTCCGGTGATCGCGACTCACCCCGCCATGATCTCGCCGACCATCAACTGGTAGGTCGAGACGTCGAGCTCTCGGTGCAGCGGGTGCGGCCCGGATTCGTCGGTCGCCGGCCCGGAAGCCCGCCTGTACAGGGGCGAGTAGGTTCCCTCCAAGCGCCGCGCGAGGGACTCGAAGGCGCCGCTCGCCTCGTAGCGTATCGAGTCCGCCTCGCTGTCCCACACCGTCACCGAGAGCGCCCGGAGCCGGTTGCGAACCGACTCGACCAGGAACATTCCCCGACATCCTGGCGTCGCCTCGAGCGCAGGGACGATCTCATCGTGGAAACGGTGCCGAAAATCCTCGATCCGCCCGTCGGCGATCTGTATCGAGACCATGCGCACGAAGGACGGCGGACCGCTTTCGGGCGAGAACGCGGAGGCGCCCCTCGCGAGCTCGACGTTGTAGGTCTCGACCGGAGGGTCCGGGATCGTCAGCGGCACAGTGCGGTGAGCGCCGGATCCTTCAGGCAGGGCCGCGTCCTCGCTCGCCTCGAGGACCGCCTCGGTCTCGTCGAGTAGTCGGTCGTAGAGTCCCTCCCGCTCGTAGGTCTCCGCGCACTCACGGCTCTCCCACAGGGTCAGCGAGACCATGTCGTGAGCTGTAACCGTCGATTGCAGCAGTCCGGCGAACCGGCATCCTCCAGCCATGCGCAGCACCGGGAGCACGCTTCTGCCATAGAACTCTCTCATGAGAGGTAGCTTGTCCTCCGCCGACTGAAGCCTGACGATTCGCAGATACATCATGCCTCCTCGCGGGGTCGGGAACGCCAAGAGCCGTCCACCCCCCGCCGCCGCGAGCTCGAAACGCTTCCGGACGATCCGGTCGCGTCGTGAGGTCCTTTCGAGTGTCCTTCTTCGATGATAGCTTACGCCGCTCAGGCGCGGTGGGTGTCGACCGTGCGAGCGGCCCTGCGGTCCGCAAGGCCGAGGATCCGCCGTGCGGTGCGGACCAGCTCGGCGGGCTCGACCGGCTTGGTCATGAAGCCGTCGGGTGGTGCCTCGGCCCGGTCGTAGATCACGCGGCGGAACTCCGGATGGCCGGTGACGATGCAGATCGCGATGTCGGCGGTCGCCGGCGTGCGGCGAAGCTCGCAAAAGACGTCAATTCCGTCGTGGCCGGGCATCGACAGGTCGAGCGTGACGAGCTCGGGATGGAGGGCGGTCGCGACGGCGAGGGCCTCGGTGCCGTCGGCGGCCTCGGCGATCTCGGCACCGGCGTCGGCGAAGACGGCGAGCAGAAACGTGCGGATGTCCTCCTCGTCGTCGACGACGAGGATCCGACGCCCGGCCAGCGGTCCGGCGTGCGCGGCGTGGCCGTGCGGCTCGAGTTCGGTCATGGTGCCTCCCGGCGCCCGTTTCCAATATCGCGCCTCGGGCGGCGCGCGTCGACCCTGCCCAAGGCGGCAAGGCATTCCGGCAGGGCTCGATCGACCCAGCGGGCGTACTGCGCGCCGGAAGGATGAAGGCCGTCGTCGGCCACCAGCGAAGGATCGGCGGCCGCGTTCCGGGAGATGCCGGTCACGTTCACGTAGCGGACCCCGGCCCGCACCGCCTCCTCGAGGCAGGCCGCGTTGTAGGCGTCAATCTCGGCCGCGATCCGGGTTTGGTCGCGGCCTTCGGCGAACGGCATCACTCCCCAATCCGGGATCGACATCACGATGACCCGCCCAGGGCGTCCTCCGGCGAAGCCCACGGCACGCTGGAGGAGGACCCGGAACTCGACGCGGAAGGCCTCCACCGGACGCCCGCGATACTGGTTGTTGACGCCGATCAACAGTGTCACCAGGTCGTAGGGTCCGCGCGGGTCGACGGCGTCGATGCCCGCGGCGAGCTCGTCGGTGGTCCAGCCGGTGGTAGCGATGATCTCCGGCGCCGCGACCACCAGTCCTCGCGTCTCGAGCGCCGCCGCAAGCTGGACCGGCCAACGCTGACCCGCGGCGACGCTCTCGCCAATGGTGTAGGAGTCGCCGAGGGCGAGCAGACGCAGCGGCTCGCCGCAGCGGCCGATCCCGGCCGTCAGCGCGATCGCCACCAGCACGCACTGGACGACGCTGACGCGTGCCCCGTCCACCAGCGGGAGGCTGTCGAGTGCGCGCGGGTCGAAGGACATGGGCAGCATCGTTGTTCGCCAGTTGCCGACGTGTGCGGTCGGAGCGCACCTCCTCGGTCCAGTTTCGGGAGCCATCACAGGATACCGCGGTCTGCCCCCGGTGGACTCTCGATGCAACCTGCGGGTGCCCTCCCGAGTATGTCCCCCTTGACGATCTCGTTCTGAGATGCTAAATTTCCAGCAGGATGCGAAAAATTTAGCATCCTGCCGTTCCGCGGCGACCCACAGGAGGCATGCGATGGAGCCCGAAGCAGTCCCGGCCCACCTCAGTCGGCGAGAGAGCCAGATCATGGAGATCGTCTACGAGCTCGGGTGCGCGACGGTCGCCGAGGTTCTCGAGCGGCTGCCGGACCCCCCGAGCTACTCGGCGGTGCGGGCACTGCTGCGGGTGCTCGAGGAGAAGGGCCACCTCGAGCACGAGCAGGACGGACCGCGCTACCTGTTCCGGCCGACCGTGCCTCGCGAGGCCGCGCGAGCGACCGCGCTCAAACGCCTCGTGCGGACCTTCTTCGACGGCTCCGCCGAGGGTGCGGTCGCAGCCCTGCTCGATCTCGAACCAGAAGATCTCGACGAACGGGCCCTCGATCGGCTCGCACGGCTGATCGAGAAGGCACGGGCGGAGGGCCACTGAAATGGAACTTCCGAGCTCAGCTACGCTGCTCGAAACGGTGCTGCGCCCGAGCGCGCTTCTCGCCGCCGCGGCGGTGCTTGCGGTCGCCCTGCGGAAAGCTCCGGCCAGGGTCCGGGGTGCCGTCTGGGGCATCGCACTGATGGGGTCGCTGGTGGTCCCTGTCGGCGCCCGGTGGGCACCGGGGCTCGAGCTTCCGCTGCCGTCCGCCGTCGCGTCGCTTTTCCCTGGCGCGCATGTCAACGCGCTTCCGACCAGCCCGTCCGAGCCGCTGCCGGAGAGCCGTGCCTCCATCTCTGGGAAGGCTGCCATCGTCGTGTCGAGCGCTCCCGCCGCAGATGTTGAAACGGCCGGCCCTGAGCCCCTCCCCTGGTCGGCTGCGATCGTCCTCGCCTGGGCCCTCGGGTTCGCACTCGCATTCGCCTGGCAGGCCGCGGGTGCGCTGCGAGTGCGCAAGCTGATCGCCCGCGCCGAGGTGCTCGAGACACCCGACTGGCAACGCCTGATGGCACGTGAGGCGTCGGCGGTCGGGCTCGACGCGCCGCCTCGGTTGCTCCTCACCGGCGAGCTCGGTTCCCCCGCGACGTGGGGCGTGCGGTCTCCGGTGGTCCTGCTGCCGGACATCGCGCGCTGCTGGATCGAGGAGCGGCGTGAAGTCGTGGTCCGCCACGAGTTGGTTCACATCGCCCGCGCCGACTGGGCGGTACGGACGGTCGCCAGACTCGCCTGTGCGGTGTACTGGTTCAATCCACTCGCCTGGTGGGCGTGGCGCCGCCTCAACGTCGAGCAGGAGCTGGCGTGCGATCAGGAGGTCGTCGCTCTCGGCGCCAGGGCGAGCACCTATGCCGGCCACCTGCTCGGCATCGCCCGCGCCTCGAGACCGGCCCCGGCGCTCGCCGGCGCTGCGCTGGAAATGGCGCGCAAGACACATCTGGAGGATCGCATCATGGCCATTCTCGACCCCCGCATCCGCCGCCACGTCCCGTGGACGGTGCTCGCACCCGCGCTCGTCGTCACGGTGGCCCTGGTGCCGGTCATCGCCGCCGTGCGACCGGCCGTTGCCGCGCCCACGAGCGTCACCACGAGCAGCCCGGCGCGAGCCACAGAAAGCAACGCGATCGGCGCCCGGATCGACACGGTGACCAGCGTCGGGACGAGTACTTCGGCAAGGGCGTCGATCAGCGCGGCTACAGACGGCGCAACCGGCACGACGACCCGTACAACGACGAGCAGCGTGGTGACGACCGACCCGGAGATCCGCCGTATCGTCGGCGAGATGCGCGAGCTGGAACGGCAGATCGAGGCCGAAACGACCGGGATCCACGAGGTGGAGGAGGCCATGCGTCCGCACCTCGAGGAGATCGAGGCCAGAGCCACGAAGCTCGGTGAGCAGCGTGCCGCCGAGGTCGAGGCGCGGCTCGAGCCCTACCTCGAGCGCATCCAGGCGATCGAGGCGGAGATGGAGCCGATCCACGCCGAGATCGCGGATCTGCAGGGTTCGCTCGAGCACGTTCGCGTCGATGCCGAGGTCGACACCGGGCCGCTCGCCGAGGAGCTCGAGAAGCTCAGCCGGGAGCTCACCGCTCGCGGCGAACGGGTTCCTGCGGACGAGGTGATGGACCGCATCCAGGAGGTCATGGAGTCGGTCCACGAGCGGATCGCCGCCAGCATGCGCGAGATGCGGCCACAGCTCGAGCAGCTCGAGACGATGCACCAGCGGCTCGAGCCCTTCCACGAGCGCATGGAGCAGGTTCAAAAGGAGATGGAGCCAGTGCTCGCGGACGTGGAGCGGATTCAGGCCGAGATGGAGCCCGACCTCGCCGGGCTTGACCAGCTGCACGCCTCCCTCGAGCCCATGCAGGAGCACATGGAGAAGATCCAGCGCTCGATCGAGCCGCTCACCAAGCAGATGGGCGTCCTCGGCGATCAGCTCCGTGATGCGCTGCGCGGCCAGGTGCGGTCGATCCTCGAGCGTGACCTCGGTGCCGTGGCGGCGCCCGGCGCACCCTTCGACGAAGCGGCGGACCG
>CAZQYU010000230.1:0-5633 GCA_964597585.1 uncultured Thermoanaerobaculia bacterium | reverse complement strand
GCCGAGGGTCTGGCGATCCGGGTCGTCGACCTCTACAGCGTGAAGCCGCTCGACCGCGCCACGGTGCTGGCGGCGGCCCGGGAAACGGGCGCGGTGGTGGTGGTCGAGGACCACTGGGCCGAGGGAGGTCTCGGTGAGGCGGTCGCCTCGGTGCTGGTGGGAACCCCGGTGCGGTTCCGCTCGTTGGCGGCCACCACCCGGCCGAAGAGCGGCAAGCCGGCCGAGCTGCTCGCCTTCGAGGACATCGACCGCGACGCGATCGCCGACGCGGTCCACGCGCTGGTGTGACGAGGGGCGCTCGTGGGACCGGCCGACTCTCCGTTCAACCCCGCCTCTCCGCAGGCGCTCGCGATCCAGAACCTGTTCGTTCTGGTGCTGGTGATCTGTGCCGTGATCCTGGCGGTGGTCGCCGGCCTGGTGGTCTTCATCGTGCTGCGTTACCGCGAGCGGCCCGGGCGGGCGCCGTCGTCGAGCGAGGGCAACACCCTGCTCGAGGTGGTGTGGACGGCGGTGCCCCTGGCTCTCGTCGGTGTCATCTTCGTCGCCACCGTGGCCACCATGCACTCGGTCGACCCCGCGCCGCGAGGTCGACCTGCGGACGTGGTGGTGGTCGCGCACCAGTGGTGGTGGGAGGTGCGGTACCCGGCCTCCGGCGTCACCACCGCCAACGAGATCCACGTGCCGGTGGGCCGCAATCTCTTGTTCCGGATCGAGTCGGCGGATGTCGTGCACGACTTCTGGGTCCCCCGGCTGGGCCGCAAGATCGACGCCATCCCGAACCGCTCGAACTACGTCTGGATCCAGGTCGACACTCCGGGGACGTATCACGGGACGTGCGCAGAGTACTGCGGCGTCGGCCACGCCTTGATGGGGATCCGGGTGGTTGCGGAGCCGGCCGATGCGTTCGCGTCGTGGCAGGCCGAGCAGTCCCGCCCCCACCCACAGCCGACCTCCCAGCTCCAGGCGCGGGGTGCGCGGGTCTTCGACGAGCGCACCTGCGCGACCTGCCACCGGATCGCGGGGACCGACGCCGACGGCGACATCGGGCCCGACCTCACCCATCTCGGCGACCGCAAGACACTTGCCGCGGGCGCGGTCGCGAACACGCCAGACGAGCTCGCGGCCTGGCTCGAGGACCCGGACGCCATCAAGCCCGGCAGCAACATGCCGAACCTCCAGCTGTCCGCGGACGAGGTCCGGGCACTGGTGGCGTACCTGGAGGCACGCGATGAATGACGCCGAGCTGGTCCAGGCATCCGTGCCCGGCGGTGGGCAGGACATCACACGAAAGGGACCCCTCGCGTGGGTCTCTTCCGTGGATCACAAGGAGATCGGCATCCTCTACCTAGTGACATCGCTGGTCTTCTTCCTGGTCGGTGGCCTCGAGGCGCTCGTGATCCGCGCCCAGCTGGCGCGGCCTGGCGAGCACCTGGTCTCTCCCGACACCTACAACCAGATCTTCACCATGCACGGCACGACCATGATCTTCCTGGTCCTGGTGCCGCTCCTGCTTGGCTTCGCCACCTACATGGTGCCGCTGATGATCGGTGCGCGTGACATGGCCTTCCCCCGCCTCAACGCTTTCAGCTACTGGGTTTTCCTCTTTGGCGGGCTGCTCCTCTACTTCAGCTTCGTGGCCGGCGGGGCGCCGGCCGCGGGCTGGTTCAGCTACGCCCCGCTGTCCGAGAAGGCCTACTCCTTCGGCAGCGGTGTCGACTACTGGGCGCTCGGCCTGCTGGCGGTCGGGACCGGAACGGTCGCGGCGGGCATCAACCTGATCGTCACCATCCTGCGGCTTCGCGTGCCGGGGATGTCGATCCGTCGACTGCCGCTGTTCGTGTGGATGGTCCTGGTCAATTCGTTCCTCATCGTGCTCGCGATGCCGGCGCTCAACGCCGCGCTGGTCATGCTGCTGCTCGACCGGCTTCTCCAGGCCCACTTCTTCAACCCGGCCACCGGCGGCTCGGCCCTGATGTGGCAGCACTACTTCTGGATCTTCGGCCACCCCGAGGTCTACATCATGATCCTGCCGGCGTTCGGGATCATCTCCGAGGTCATCCCGGTGTTCTCACGCAAGCCGATCTTCGGCTACGAGTTTCTCGCCGGCTCGACGGTCGCGATCGGCTTCCTGAGCTTCGGCGTGTGGGTCCACCACATGTTCGCGACCGGCCTCGGCTTCCCCGTCTACTTCGTCTTCGCGGCCGGGAGCCTGCTGATTGCGGTCCCGACCGGGAGCAAGATCTTCAACTGGATCGCCACCATGTGGGGCGGGTCGCTGCGGTTCACCACCTCCATGCTGTTCGCGTTCGCGTTCCTGATCGAGTTCACCATCGGCGGGCTGAGCGGGGTCTCCTTCGCGGCGATCCCGGTCGACTGGCAGGTCACCGACACCTACTACGTGGTCGCCCACCTCCACTACGTGCTGTTCGGAGGTACGGTGCTCGCGCTTCTCGCCGGCACCTACTACTGGTACCCGAAGATGACCGGCCGCCTGCTCGACGAGCGGCTCGGGAAGTGGCACTTCTGGCTCACCATCATCGGCTTCAACGTGACCTTTTTCGTTCAGCACTTCGCCGGCCTCGCGGGCATGTCCCGCCGGGTCTACACCTACCCCGACCGGCCGTGGCTGGCGCCCCTCAACCTGATCTCATCGCTGGGATCGGTCGTGCTCGCGGTGTCGGTGCTGGTCTTCCTCTGGAACCTCGTGATCAGCCGCCGGCGTGGGCGGCCGGCGGGGGACAACCCGTGGCAGGGGTGGAGTCTGGAGTGGGCGACCTCCTCGCCGCCGCCGGCCCACAACTTCGATCTCGTGCCGCCGGTCCTGGGCCGGCGCCCGTTGTGGGATCTCGCCCACCCGCCGAACGACTCGGCGAGGAAGGAGGCGTGATCGTGGCGACAGAGAAGAACCGTCAGGGGGTCGTGCTGTTCGTGGTCTCGGAGGCGATCTTCTTCCTGATGCTGATCATGGCGTACGTGTTCTACCACCGCAGCCACGGCAACGGCGCCCAGGCCGCGCAGGTCCTGGATCCCCTTCGGACCGGAGCGTTTTCTGTCGCGCTGCTCGCCTCGAGCCTGACCCTGTGGCGCGCTGAGCGCCGAGTCCGCAGCGGCCATCCCGCGGGTGCGTGGCTGGCGGCGACCTTCGCCCTGGGGGCGATCTTCCTGGTGGGCCAGGTGCGCGAGTACCTCGGCCTCGTCCATCGCGACGTCACGATCAGCCGCGACCTCTTCGGGACCACCTTCTTCACCCTCACCGGCTTCCACGGACTGCACGTGGCGGCGGGACTCGTCGTGATCGCCATTCTCTGCGGCCTCGCCCTCGCTCGCCGGGGCGCCTTCGTCGACACCGGCATCGAGGCGGCGTCGGTCTACTGGCACTTCGTAGACGGTGTCTGGGTTGTGATCTTCGCGGTGGTCTACCTGTGGGGGAGGATGGCGTGACCACCGGCCGCCTGCTCGCCGAGGCGTGGGAGATCGAGCCCTCGATCGTGATCGGCTGCGTCCTCCTGCTTGCGGTGTGGGCCTCGGCGGGGGGGCTCCGATTCCGTCGCGAGGCGGTCTGGTTCGTGACCGGCGTCGCGGTGCTGCTGCTGGACCTTGTTGGGCCTCTCGACGTGCTCGGCGACGAATACCTCTTCAGCGCGCACATGCTGGAGCACCTGGTGCTGGTCCTGGTGGTGGCGCCGATGCTGCTGCTCGGTCTGACGGAGCCGATGGCGCGCCGAATCGTCGCCTGGCGACCGGCGGCGGCCGTGGAGCGCGTGCTGCGCCGCCCGGTGGTGGCCTGGTCGCTGGCGGTCGGTACGCTGTGGCTGTGGCACGCCCCCCCGCTCTACAACGCGACCCTCGCCAGCGAGCAGGTCCACATCCTCGAGCACCTGAGCTTCCTCGTCACCTGGACGATCTACTGGTGGCCTGTGCTGACGCCTCTCCCGGAGCACCGCCTCGATCCGATGGCTGCGCTGCTCTACCTGTACGCGGCCATGGTCGCCAACAGCGTGCTCGGCATCCTGCTCACCTTCGCTCCGCTCGGCCTCTACCCGGCGTATGTCAGCCCGGGCGACGAGCTCGGGGCGCTGCGCCTGATCCGCGGCACCTGGGGTCTCACACCTGGCCCCGACCAGCAGCTCGGGGGTCTCCTCATGTGGGTGCTGGGCATGCTGGCCTTCCTGTGGGTGGCGATGGCGGTGATCGCCCGCTGGTACCGGATGCCCGAGAAGGAGGTGGTCGACGCATGATCACACCCGCCGACGTCCCGTCCCGCAGTGAGGTGAGCTCCGGCCACGACGACCGCCCTGGTTGGCTGCCGCCGCGGCCCGAGCGCGTACCACGACCGACGTACTGGCCGGCCGTGCTCTCCCTGGGTGTCGTCCTGCTCGCCTGGGGCGCCGTGACCAGCCCCATCGTGTCCCTGGTCGGAGCCGTCGCAGTGGCGGCCTCTCTCTGGGGTTGGATACGGGAGATCGACCATGAGCACCACACCTGAGCCGCTCGAGACGGTCGAAACCGGCCGCCGGCGGCTGCTGAGCCTGATCTCGATCGCGCTCGGCGCGGCCGGGGCCACGCTGCTGGGGGTGCCCTTCGTTGGTTTCATGGTCGCGCCGCTGTTCGAGCGGGCTCCGCGCAAGTGGCGTCCGGTCGGGGCGGTGGACGGGTTTTCGGTCGGCGCCACGGTCGAGGTCGTGCTGCGCGACGCGTCACCGCTGGCGTGGTCCGGGACCACCGCCGAGACCGCGGCGTGGCTGCGACGGGTCGGCGAGCAGGAGTTCATCGCATTCTCGATGAACTGCACTCACCTCGGTTGTCCGGTGCGCTGGGTGCCCAGCGCCGACCTCTTCCTGTGTCCGTGCCACGGCGGCGTCTACTACGCCGACGGCGAGGTGGCCGCCGGGCCGCCGCCGCGCGGGCTGGTGCGATACCCGGTCCGGGTCCGAGGGGGCCGGGTCGAGATCCAGACCAGCCCGATCCCGATCGCGTGAGGGAGGCCAGATGACGAGGTGGCGACGTATGCTGGAGTGGATCGAGGACCGGACCGGGATCGCGGCCGCCGTGCGGCCGCTGCTGTTGCACCGCGTGCCGCCGGACACCGGATGGTGGTACGTGCTCGGCAGCGCGACCGCGGTCGCATTCATCATTCAGGTCGTCACCGGGGTTGCCCTCGCCACGGTCTACGTGCCGTCGGCCGACAATGCCTACCAGAGCCTCAGCTTCATCACCCACGATGCTCCTTTCGGCGCCCTGCTCCGCGGGGTCCACTACTTCGGCGCCTCGGCCATGATCCTGCTGGTCGGCCTCCACGCCCTGCGCGTGTTCCTGTTCGGTTCGTTCAAGTACCCGCGAGAGATCAACTGGCTGACCGGGGTGCTGCTGCTCGGGCTGACCGTGACCATGGGCTTCACCGGCCAGCTGCTGCGCTGGGATCAGAATGCGGTCTGGTCGGTTGTGGTCGGTGCCGAGCAGGCGGGGAGGGCGCCGTTCGTCGGCCGCCTGCTGGCCCACCTCGTACTCGCCGGGAAGACCGTGGGCGCCGCGACGCTGACCCGGTTCTTTGCGCTCCACGTCTTCGTGGTGCCGGGCCTGATCTTCGCCGTGCTCGGGCTCCATCTCTTCCTGGTGATCCGCAACGGCATCTC
>CAZQYU010000229.1:0-5633 GCA_964597585.1 uncultured Thermoanaerobaculia bacterium | reverse complement strand
ACCCGCCCGCCCTCGGAGAATCCGCACTTGGGACCGCTGACGCGCTCCCGACGTTGCGGATCCTCCGAGGGGTGGAGAGCAACAGCTCGGACTCACGAAGAAGGAGCCCGAGCACTCGAGCGAGACGTGCCGGGGCTTTCGGAGTGGTGTGACGCGGTCGGCTCAGTCGCTCTCGAGGGTGCCTCGGAGTATCCGCCGAGCGGATTGCTGGTGCGCTCCTCGCCCAAGAGGGTCCACTGAGGGGTGGAGTCGAGACTCTCCAACCGGTGCGGGCCCGAGCTCGACCGTGGGCCTCGAGCGCGGCAGGATGACCGTGAATCCGTCGTCATCGACGCTGTGGAGCCTGCGGGAAGCTGGTGGTGCCGGGCGCGACGTTGCTCTCGGGCGGCTCAGTCCGGGACCTGGATCTTGTGCTTGCGGATGCGGTAGCGCAGGGTCTGGCGGGATGTCCCGAGAGAGCGCGCGGTGGCCGAGACGTTGAAGCGCGTGCGTTCGAGCGCCTCGATCAGGATGAAGCGCTCCATGTCGTCGAGGGCCATGCTGCCGTCGAGCGGCAGCCGGATGAAATCGCCCTCCGTCACGGGCTCGGCGGGGGTCTGGCCGGGTAGCTGCAGCCAGCGCACGGCGAGACGTTCGTCGGTGGCCAGCAGCACACAGCGCTCGATCGCGTTGCGCAGTTCGCGGACGTTGCCCGGCCATTCGTGGCGCCGCAGGCTCTCCCATGCCTCGGGCGGGACAACGCGCACCCGGCGTCCGGCCTTGGCGTTGAACTCGCCGATGAACAACGGGACCAGGTCGTCGAGGTCGTCGAGTCGCTCCCGCAACGGCGGTAGGTCGATCCGAAAGACGCTGAGGCGGTGGAAGAGGTCCTCACGAAAAGAGCCTTCCGCGACGCGCCGCTCAAGGTTGTGGTTGGTCGCGGCAATGATCTGGACGTCGATCTCGAGCTCGCGCTCACCGCCGACCCGGCGCACTCGGTGGTCCTCGATCGCCTTGAGCAGCTTCGCCTGCAGGGGCGGGCCGAGCTCGGCGATCTCGTCGAGGAAGAGGGTTCCCCCGTGGGCCTGCTCGAGAAGGCCGCGGTGACGCCCCTTCGCCCCGGTGAAGGCGCCCGCCTCGTGCCCGAAGAGCTCCGACTCGAGCAGCTCCTGCGGAAGTGCGGCGCAGTTGACCTCGACCAGCGGGGCGTCCCCGCGGGGACCCGAGGAGTGGAGGATCCGCGCTGCGAGCCCTTTGCCGGTTCCGGTCTCGCCGGTCAGCACGAGTGCGGTGAAAGGCACCTGGGCCAGCGTCGTGAGCATCTCACGGACCGCCGCTGCGGCCGGGCTCGAGCCGACGAAAGCCTGTGAGCTCCAGCGCCGGTTGGCGTCGCGCGCAAGGTCGCGGAGTCTTCGCTGTGCGCGTGCGCTGCGCGCGGCCCCTCGCACGACCAGATCGAGGCGCTCGGTCGGGCACGGCTTCTCCAGGAAGTCGTAGGCGCCGAGACGTAACGCACGGACCGAGTCGGGAACCGACCCGTAGGCGGTCAGGAGGACCCATTCGCCGGTGATGCCCCGGTCTCGGACCCGCTCCAGCAGGTCGAGGGCGTTACCGTCCGGCAGGCTCATGTCGGAGAGCACTACGAGCGGCTCGAGGCCCTCTTCGAGGAGGGTGCGTTCGGCACCGGCGAGGTTGCCGGCGACGGTCACCTCCCAACCTTGGCGCCGGTAGTGTCGGGCGACCTCGTTGGCGAACAGGACCTCGTCCTCGAGAATGAGCAGCGTGTCAGCCATCGCCACAGGGTACAACGAGGCGGACGATCGCGCCCGCGGGCTCGGCGTTGGAAGCGACCAACTGTCCGCCAAGATCGACCGCGACGCGGCGGACCATCGCGAGGCCGAGGCCGGTACCGTCCGGGCTCGAGCTGGCAAACGCGCGGATGCCGGTGGCGAGCATCGCCTCGGGGAAGCCGGGCCCGTCGTCGCTGACCCGGATCTCGAGCCTCCCGTCGTCGTGCCGAGCGGTGACCTCGACCCGTCCCCGCCGGTCGCCGAGAGCTGTCACAGAGTTCATCACCAGGTTGAGCAGCGCCTGACGGATCCGGTCCCTGGGGAGCGTGCACGAGAAGCTCCGCGGCACCGCATTCACAAGACTGACATGGTCGGGGGTCCGCCACCGAAGCAGTGCGAGCAGCTCGTCGACGAGATGGGCGAGGTCGAGCGGCCGGGCGGGTTCAGGGGTGTGGCGGCCGGCCGCGAGGGCTTCGTTCAGCAACCGCGTGAGCCGCTCGAGCTCCGCGACGACCAGGTCGAGGCGCTCGGCAATGTCGGCGTTGGTCGCCTCCCGTCGCAGGTTGCCGAGGCTCATCAGAATTCCGGCGAGTGGGTTGCGTAGCTCGTGGGCGAGGCTCGCGGTGGTTTCGCCGACCGCTGCGAGCCGCTCTGCGCGGGCGAGGGAGCTGTGCTGCTCGAGCAGAGCCTCGGTGGCGGCTCGGATGCCGTTTTCGAGGTCGTGGGCGTGCTCGCGGTGCGCTCTCTCGAGCTCTTCGAGGCGCGTCACCAAGCGGTTGTAGTTCTCGAACAGGGGCCGTAGGACGGGATCGACGCCGTCCGTCCGCACAGGGAGGAAATCCCCGTCAGCGAGACGCATCAGGAGCCCGTCGAGGTCAGCCAACGGCTGGACGATCCTGCGCCGCACGACGATGAGACCGACTGCCCCGGCGAGGAAGAGCACGGTGAGTGCGGCGAGAACGAGCACGCGCTCTTGTCGGGCGTCCTTGCCGATGGCGCTCCACAGGGACTGTTGCGCTGTGGTCTCCGCGTCGACGATCTGGTTGACCTGGGCAACCGCGGCGACCAACGTCGGGCGGGCGACCGGGCGATCGGTGGTGAGAAGCTCGCGCAGCCGTGCAAGACGGTCCTGGGTGCGTGGGTCGAGCGCACGGCGCTCGCCCTCCAGCTCCTCGACCTCGGAGCGAAGGTTGCGGATGAGGAGCGGATCGACCGGCTCCGACTCCTCCGGATGGGTGAGCAGCGAGTGCTCGACGCGCAGCGCGAGCCGCTCGATCCGGGTGGTGTGTTGGACCCGGTCGCGGATCGACTGGACTCGGGAGATGTCATGCCAGGTGAGCAGGGCGAGAAGGGAGAGACTCAGCACGGTCGCGCCCACGAGCAGGGCCGCCAGTGTCTGTGCGGGTCGGTCGAGCACGCGCCGCCACATGGTCCAGGCCTCCACCCCCGACATGGCTCAGTCAAAACGGGCCGGTGCGCTCCGGACCGCGGCCGGTGGTCCCGATGATCACCGGGCCGCGGCCGGAGTGCAAGCGGGTTCCTACCCCGCCTCGCCCGCCGACCGATTCAGTCGAGGTCGAGCATTGTGCTCCGGGTCTGCCAGGAGTCCCAGGGCGCGGCGATTCCGTTGATCTCGAGCTGGTTGGAGACGGCGACCACGCCGGCGGTGCGGAGCGCCACGCGGGCCGCCTCTTGCCGCTCGGCCCAGGTCTCGACGTTGCCGTTGAGGGTGACGACTCCGCCGTCGACCCCAACCTGGATCGCGTCACCGACCGGAGCCGTGACTTGGTTCCAGTGCAGGCGGTTGGCGATCGACGTTGCGAGGTCGGCATCGGCGACCGCGAGAGGCGGCTCAACGTGCAGCTCGTTGACGACCTTGCGGACGCCGCGCACTCCGGCGGCGTCGGCCGATGCGACCTGGCGGGCCTCCGGCGAGCTGACCGTGCCGGACATGAAGACGAAGCCGTCGAGGACCCTCACGTCGAGATGGTCGTCGGCGAGCAACGGGTCATCGTCGAGGGCGGCCCGGACGCCGTCCTGGATCGCCCAGTCCTCCCGGTGAGGGGGCTCGACCGTGAGGTCATTGGTCACCCAGACGACACCCAGGACGTCGCGGGTGTCCGCGCCGGCAAGCCGGCGCTGGACGAGGTCGGCGACCTGTCCGGCGAGGGTGACGTGGCCGTCCTCGGTGTCGACGACCACGTGGGTCGCATCGACCCTGGGATCGTGTGCGAGCTCGTCTGAGACGTGGGCCTCGAGCTCGCCGTCGGTTGGCCGCGAGAGCCGCGACTTGGTGCCCCAGCTCTCGCGCCAGTCCACCGCCAGCTGATCATCGATCTTCCTCACGCCCCAGATCCAGCGCACGGTCCTCTCGGCCCGTGCCCGCTCATAGGAGCTGCCGACGTCGCCGGACAGGCGCGCGACGCCGTCCTTGACGGTGACGGTGATCGGAAGATCCGCGAGGTACACGTCGCGTTGAAGCGCGGCGGCGGCATCGGCCTGGATGTCCGTGTCGGACCGCTTCGCCCCGGTCCGCACCCACAGCCGGTCGGTGAGCGAGCGGACGCCACGGACCCGGCTGGCATCGAAGGTGGCCTGGTCCTTCTCGGACCAGCTCTGGACCTCGCCGGTCAATGTCACCTCACCGGCGGTGCACTCGACCTGGATTCCGGGGGAGACGACGGTCGGATCGTCGCGCAGGCGGACGCGGACGTCCTTGGCGATGACGTCGTCCGAAAGTCCCGACGGCTCCACCTCGATCTGGTTGACGACACCGACCACCCCGCGGATCTTTTCAGCCTCGCGCACGGCGAGGTTCCTCTGGGCGAGGGTGCTGACGGTCCCGGTGAGGGTGACGACCCCGTCGGCGGAAGCCACCTGGATCGCGGTGGCGTCGAGATTCGGATCGTTGGCCTCAGCGTCCTGGACCCAGAACGTGATGTCGGGGTCGGAGAGCTTCGTGGCTGCGAGCGCCGGGCTGGCCGCGGGGGCGAGCGCCAGCGTGAGTCCGAGCAGTGTCATCGTGAAGCGTGTCATCACTGTCCTCCTTTCAACTCTGCGGATCGGGACTGGCCGGAGGGGGCCACGATGAGGGCCTCGATGCCGTCCTCGACCGCCTGAAGCATGGTGTCGGCCGCCTCGACGTGCCCGTCGTGGAGCTGACCGACGGCGACCTTGAGGTCGCGGCGGGCCTGATTCAGAGAGACCTCGACCTCGGGGTACACCACCGAGGCGTCGACGGCTTCGAGCTCTTGCTCGGCGGCCGTCGTCTCACCGTGCTCGAGCGCGGTGCGCGCCCGGTCGAGGTGTTCTCTGGCCTCAGTGGCGGCGACCTCTCCAGCCAGTCGCTCGAGCTCTCCAGAGACCGGCACCAGGTCGGGCAAGACATCCCGTGGTGTTTCGACGCCGAGGTGCGCCTCGGCGATCCGGAGCCGGTTGCGGAGCGCTGCGGTGGGGAGCAGGTCGTCGATGGTGTTGGTCAGCTCCAGGGCGTGGTCGAGACGAGTCGTCGCGTCGGCGATCCGATGAGTCTGGGCGTCCTCCCGCGCGTCGGCGACCGCCACCCGGACGACGAGCGCGATCCGGCTGATCGCCCGGTGGTCGCTGGCCGAGAGCGTCGGCCCGGCGGGTGTTGCCACGGCGAGCGTGTTCGGGTCTGGCTCCGGAGAGCCGGAGCCGTCGGCGCATCCCACCGAGAGCACGGCGAGTAGGGCGGTGGTCGCCGCGAGCTGGACCAGCCGATGCTTCGTGTGGGACATGAGAAGGTCTCCTCGGAGGGTCCTCAGCCCTCGGCGCCAGCTGCGGCCGCGGGCTCGGGGCCGGGTGTGAGGCCGCGCAGCTGGCAGGCGTCGATCACGAGATCGG
>CAZQYU010000228.1:0-5644 GCA_964597585.1 uncultured Thermoanaerobaculia bacterium | reverse complement strand
CGGTGACGGGGAGCTCCTCACCCTGCTCGATGTCGAAGGACATGGCGTCGGCCACAGCCTGGCCGTAGGTCTTGACGCCCGCCTGCCGCTCCCACAGGTCGGCGAACCGGTCGACGGCCTGATCGACGATCCTGTCGACCGGGAGTACGCGGTTGTTCCCGTGGGCGTCCAGCAGGTCCTGCATGTAGCTGTAGACGCCGAGGTGCTCGAGCCACGCATCGGCCCTCGCATAGGCAGCTTCGGAGATCCTGTACAGGAGATGGCCGTTGATTTCCTGGAGGCCCATCTCGAAGAACCGCCTCAGGATCGCCATGTAGGTCACTTTCCAGCTCGGCACTGCGAGATTGGTCACGCCCAAGACGAAGGGCTGGTCGCGTTCGTCGCCGGTGCTGTCGAGCAGGGTGGCGGCCTCGGCGTCGGTCCGGGCGACGATGAGGCCCGGCACGCCCATGACGTCGAGCTGAAAGCGGGCCGCATTGAGCCGCTTGATCTGCTCGTCGACCGGGACCAGCACCTTGCCCGCCTGGTGCCCGCACTTCTTGGCGCCCGGCCTCTGGTCTTCGATGTGATAGCCGGGCACACCAACCTCGACGAAGCGCCGGATCAGGTTGCGGACGTGAGCGTCACCGCCGTGCCCGGTGTCGGCGTCGGCGATGATGAACGGCCGATAGTCGATTCGCGGGGTCGTCGCGCGCTGCTTTTCGGTCATCCGCGACCGCAGGTACTCCTGGTTCTTGTCCGCCGTCAGCAGCGCCCGCACGATCGGCGCCGCCTCGTCCGGAACCTGGCTCAAGGGGTAGCTCGCGAGGTCCGAGCCCGGATCCTCCGAGATCGAGCCCTTGGCAGAGGTCGCCCAGCCTCCGAGGTAGATGCCCTCGATGCCGATCCGCTTGATCGCCACCGCCTGCCCCGGGCTGTAGGGGCCGAAGGTCGTGATCGACCTGCGGCTGGAGAACAGCTCCCGCAGGCGGTCGTAGAACTGCTCCGCGGCTCGACGTGCAATGGTGAAGTCGTGTGGAATCGTCCCCTGCTGCTGAACCACCTGGCGCGCGTCGTACAGCCGGGTGATGCCCTCAAACCGGGGACGGCCCATCCACTCACGGACCTCGAGAACCCTCCCCTCGAATGCTGCGATCTCTTCGCTCGGAGAGGTGGCGGCAGCGCCTGCGTTGTCGTCGGTCCGATGTTCGTCGCGGCGAGTAGAGCTCATATCCCGAAAGAACCTCCCTCGTACTTCTGCTTCGCAAGAACGCGTGTGACCCTTCGTCTACTCCAGGGTGCCACACGACGCGACCGAGAGAAGATCGCGAACATCGAATCGAAGCACCGTGATGTCCTGGATCTCCGGCCCTGCGGCCACTCCGGCCGGTGTAAACTCAAAGAACCCCAGAAAGGCCCTTCTATTCCTGGCTCCAGGTGGTTGAACGGGATCGGGTCGCGACCGGTCCGGAGGTCGACCGCCACCTCTCGGCGCTCGACCTCCGAGCCGGCACGTCGGCCATCGTGGCCCAAATCAACCGTATCGGCTGCTGTCCCCTGACCAGCTTCAGTGTCGACCAGGACGACGATATCCGGTGGCCTGTCAACCCGGACCTCCTGCTCGACCGCATGTCGCCAGAGGGAGGCACGGAGCTGCTCGAGCGCAACCTGCCGATCAACGCCGCAGCGGTTGCCCACACCGGCGACGGCGACCTCCTCCTCGTCACGCCCAGCGGCATCGTCCGGCTGCGCGATCAGCGGCGGTACCCAAGACGGGCTTCGAGACGCGTGAGGCACGAGCCTGCATTTCTCACCCCGTCACGTTGGGAGGGCGCCGAGATGCCTGTCAGCGCTGACTCATTGAGCGACGAGGGGCCGAGTCGCGAAAGGGCCGCGATGGCTGGCAGATCGGCGCCCGCAGCAGGGAGGTGGTGAGAAGTGCCGGTGAGCCTGGCCTTGAGGGGGCCAGCCCTCCCAGGGGCAGCGTCGGTCAGCCGTCGTCGTCAAGCGTGAAGGAGGTCTGAGGGGAGCTTCGCACGGAGAGCCGGAAGAGATCCGGCCGGGAGTAGTGGCCGGCCACGTCGAGACTCCGCCGCGCCGCTGCGACCCGCGCCGGATCGATGTCCGCATACAGGATGCCGTGCTTCTTCCGGAGCGGTCCCGCGGCGATCTTCCCGCCCGGCTCCACGACCACGGAGTCGCCCTGATTGACCCACTCGTCCTCGCTGGGGTAGAGCTGGTCGCGCCCGGGGAAGTCGGCCGGAACGTCCGATCCCTGCATCGAGGTACCCGAACCGACGACCCAGCACCTGCCCTCCCTGGCGATGTGCCGCAGGGTCCCAATCCACCCGTCACCACAGTCCCAGGTCGGCGCGACGTAGACCTCGATACCCTGGGCATACAGGGCGTACCGGACCAGGGGCATGTAGTTCTCCCAACAGATGAGGGCGCCGATCCGGCCGCACGGGCTTTCCAGAACGCGCAGCCCTGATGCGTCACCGAAGCCCCAGACCATCCGCTCAGGGTTGGTCGGCATCAACTTCCGATGCCTGTTGCGGACCTCTCCGTCCGGCCCGATGGTGACGTAGGTGTTGAACAACGTCGAGCGGCTCAGCCGGTCGTCCCGCTCGTCAATGCCGCACAGGACATGAACCCCGTGCTGCCGTGCGGCGGCACGCAGCACGGCAAGGTCGTCCTTCGAGAGATCGACGGCGCTGTCGACCAGCCGCGCGTGAATCTGATCGGTCAGCGCCATGTCGCCGCCGGGGCGGAGGCGCCATATCCAGGTCGGGTACCCCGGGACAAAGGCCTCCGGAAAGACGACCATCTCGGCTCCGGCGCGCGCTGCCTCCTCGGTCAACGACACGGCCCTTTCGAGAGTTGCCTCACGGTCCAACAGGACCGGAGGGTGCTGGACAACGGCGATCTTCGGCATGGCAGACTCCCGGTTCGTAGAGCGAGCTCCGACGTTCGACGTGAGGACGTTTCCCTTGCCAAGGCGAGAGCCGCCGGGATCATTCCCGCTGCAGCGCGACGCCGGCATGGCCAGTCGCCGTACTCGAGGCGCGGCCGATCCCGTTTCCTGCATCGTCCGGACGGGGTCGTTCACGTCGCCCTGCAGGAGGAGCCAGGGGACGCACAGACAGGGACAGCGTTGGGAGAGGGATCACCATGGTTGGTCATCGGCGCTTGCAGAAGGCGCCGGGTCGCTCGTGCAGGCGAGAAGTCTCTCTATGCCGTACCAGCTCGCCGTCGGTGATGAGGGCGTCACCGTCGAAGGTGTTGACGAAGATGTAGCCTTCACGGCCGAACCTCACGCGGACGATGCGATCCAGCAGCTCCTCCTGGAGGTCGCCTTCGAAGTCGTCCAGGTACTCGCCTGTCCCGAGGTACCAGTCGAACGGCTCGAACCGCCGCACGAAGGTCATCTTCGGGTAGACCATGTGGTCGGAGGCGTCCGGCTTGCGCCAGTAGTCGAAGACGAACCCCTCCTGTTCCCTCTGCAGCAGGCTGATCTCGTCCCGGATGACGTAGTTGCCCTTTTCATCCTGGAGATCGAGGAGGTTGGTGTTCTCGAACTGGGGGGCGACCGGGTAGAGCTTCTCGACGCCATCCATACCGACCATGAAGAAGTAGCCCCGCCCGTTGTTGAAGCGTATCGGACGCAGCGCCTCACGGACCAGGTCCTCGAGCTCGGTGCGCGACCGCCGGCCCTGCTCCGCCGCGACCAGACCTGTCGCCACCGCGTACGCCTCGTTGGTGCGCTCCCGCAGCGACGTGCGCAGTACCTCCTCGGTCTTGGAGTGGCGATACTCCACATAGTCGAGCACCTTCTCGACCTCGCCGCGGATCAACTCCTTCTGCCGGTCGGTGAACTGCTGGCGCAGGCGCGCCGAATCGGTCTCGAAGCGGCGGTACTCCTCGCTGATGGACAGGTAACCCAGCACCAGGATGGCCGAGCCGGCGATCGCCGTTACGGCCGACAAGAATGCGGTGGACAAGCTCGTAGGCTGGCGGTGTGTCACGGCTGCCATCTCGAGGCGGGCCGCGGCCTTGCACTCGCCCACATGTTCCACTGGGCTTCGTCGCGCAGCCGGCGACCGGGAGGCCCGATCAGATCGACCGGAGTGGCGACTCCGACGAACGGCTCGCCGCGACGTGCACTGACGGTTCTTCGGGCCTTCTGGGCCACTCGGATTGACCGTCCCTTCTCGAAACCACGGGGACCGGAATCACTTCTATGGCTCGCGGGCCTGTCGCGGACCACATCGGGTGTTCCGTACCCTTGTTCGATCGCCTCCCGGCGAAACACCCAGCCCGAAACGTCATCGGATGCGTCTTCACTCAAGGTAGCCCACCCGCGTCCCTGCCGCCAGACTCCCGACGATCGCCGACCGCCTCTCGATGCACCGTCCATGGAGGTTCAGCCGTCGGCCGCGCGCTCGGCTGCAGCGTCTCGACCAACTCGACCGAGCCGTCCCCGCGCCCGGGTGCTCGGGGGCCCTGAAAGAGTCTGATCGAGGCGGCCTTTGGCGGCCTCATCGAGTTGGTCGATCCGTTCAAGGAGCTGTGGGCCCTGCCGAGCTTCGACCCCGGGCTGCTCACACGAGAGGCAGGCGCCGGCACACCACGACGGTGACGTCATCCTGCTGCGGAGCTCCCCCAACGAACTGACTCCTCGCGTCGAGGATCCGATCGAGGATCTCCTGTGCCGGAAGACCGACGTGCTGGCTGGCGACGGCAAGGACACGCTCGATGCCAAACTCGGCACCGGCAGGGTTCTGGGCCTCGAGAAGGCCGTCGGTGAGAAGCAGGAGAACATCACCCGGGTCGATCGTTGCACCATCCCCAAGCGCGTACGGGCGATCGGGAAGCATCCCGAGCGGCAGGCCCGTGCTGCTCACCTCGGTCTTGACCGACCCCGAAGCGTCGAGCAGGTATCCGGACGGGTGGCCCCCGTTCACCCACGCCAGGGTCCCGGAGGCCGGGTTGAGGCGTACGACGCTCATGGTCACGTACAGCTTCTCGTCAAGATCGGAGACGAGGATCCGATTCAGCTCGAACAGGACCCGGTCGAGCTCGAGACCGGAGCCCAGCAGGTAGCGGAGGCCGGCGCGTGCCTGACCCATGATGAACGCCGGACCCAGGCCGTGGCCGCACACGTCGGCGACCGTGAAGACCATCTCGCCGCCAGGCGTGCTGATGAAGTCGTAGTAGTCGCCGCAGGTCTGGAGGGCTGGCCGCACCACTCCCGCGATCTCGTATCCGTCGAGTTGAGGCGGTTCCTGAGGGAAGAGCCTGCGCTGGATCGAGGCGGCCAGGCGCATCTCGATCTCCTGCTCCTCGATCCGGATTCTCTCAGTCATGTCTCTGATCAACGACACGAAGTGCGTGATCTCGCCGGAGGAGCCGCGGATGGGCGTGATGGTCTGTTCGGCTTCGTACAGGGTTCCGTCCTTGCGACGGTTCGTGGGACGCCCGTGAAACGGCTCGCCCTCGAGAATCGTGCTCCACAGGCGCTCGTAGTACGCGGGGGACTGCCGGCCGGATCGCAGCACGCGTGGCGTCAGCCCGACCACCTCCTCGGACGAGTAACCCGTGGTGCGCTCGAACGCCGGGTTCACATACTCGATGACGCCGGTGCGATCGGTGATCAGCACGGCAT
>CAZQYU010000227.1:0-5678 GCA_964597585.1 uncultured Thermoanaerobaculia bacterium | reverse complement strand
TCTCGATCTGTGTATGGTGTTGGGATCCCTCGCGCACCAGGGCCACCCCGCAGCCTGGGCATCGCTCCTCCAGGCATGGCACTCCAGGTCTGTGGGCAACGCGCTCGCCACACTTGGGACAGATGCAGAAGCCCCCCGCGCCCATGCCTCCGCCGCCCATTGGTCCGCGTCCGCCCCCCGCTCCTCTGCCGCGACCGCCTCCCGCGCCTGCTCCCTTGCCGGAGCCTTGTCCGCGACGGTTTCTTCTTCCGTAACTTCTCATTGTTTCCTCCTCGATCGGCGAGCGCCTCGTGAGCCGCCGTCAGTCATCGTGGTGATCACCACAGCGCCCCGGTCGCGCGTCATGGTGTCCACAGTCATGGAAGCTGTGCTCATGGCACAGCTCACCGCTGCACTCCAGCGTGCCCGCAAGGAACTGGCGGATCATGTCGTCAGGGTCGTCCCCGGAGACACCCAACAGGACCGAAATGCCGTGCTGGTTGAAGATGCTGGCGGCACGCGGACCCATGCCGCCAGCCAGGACCATGGTCGCGCCCTGCTGCCGCAGCCACACCGGAAAGACACCGCGGCCGTGCTCCGGCGGCGCGACCACCTGTCGCGGGCCGACCTCCCGCTTGACCTCATCCACTGTGTACAGAGCGAAAGCCTCGGCGCCACCGAAGTGGGTGCTGAACCTGTTCTCGCGCAAGGGAACTGCTACCTTCATCGCCTTTTCTCCTTCCTGTGTCAACGTGGTCCCGGCTCCCGCCCGCGATCTCGACGACCGTGGCGGCAGCGGCAGCCGCGGCCTCGTCTCCGCGCATCGCCGTGCACCGGGCATGGAAGCGGATCACTGGGCCCGCTCACCACCGGGCCGTCGCCAAAGACCAGCAGCTTCTCTTCCAGCAGAGCACGGGCCACGATCGACCTCGCCCGGCTCAGGATGCGGGCGAAGGTCGGCCTCGAAATACCCATCTGCTCGGCCGCCGCCTCCTGGTAGAGCCCCTCGACGTCCGCCAGTCGGAGGGCCTCGAGCTCGTCAAGCCGGAGAGTCTCGACATCGAGCTCGGCCGCAGGGCGTCCGACCGGCTTGAATCCGCGGCCGCCGGCCAGGCAACCGATCGTCCTGAGCTTCTCGGGTCGAGACATTCAACCTCCTAGTTATGATCATATGCTCTAAATTCCTTCTCGTCAAGAGGAGGCCCGAGTGATTCGAGGTGGCTCACTGCCCGTCCGTCCGGCGTCACGGTTCACGGAGCAGCGATTGCTACGATGGGGAGCGATTGACCTGCTGGGAGAACACGCGCGGGGCTGATCCCGCCGTCTGGGGCGGTGCAATGACCGAGACCGTGACAGTTGCTCGAGACTTGGGGGTGCTGCTCCTGAGCTTCTGTGCTCTGGGCTCATCCGCGTGCCGTCGGGAAGCCGCTATGCGGCCAGCCCTGGTCGCTCTTGGACCGGAGGTGAGCTGCGTGACTGCAGCGGGGCCGGTGTGCGTGGGCGATCTCGTCTTCCAGATTCCAGTCGACCTCGAGCCGCTCGCTGCGGCTCGGGCCGTGACATTCGGCGTGCGTCACGGTTGCCTGCTCGACGCGGCCGGCCAACCGTGGTGCTGGGGCGACGACTCGGACGGCCAGCTCGCGGTCGCTTCTTCGACGCTGCCCGAGCACCATCGTGGACATCCGTCACGCACCGTGGCGGGCCGGATCTCCGGTGCGCCGAGAATGCGCTCGCTGGATGCCGGGTGGCTGCACACCTGCGGCGTGTCGACGGGCGGGGACGTGGTCTGCTGGGGCGACAACTCGCTCGGCCAGCTCGGCCGGCCGGGATCCGAATCTGGACCATCGCCGGTCGCGGGCCTGCCCGGCGGGACGACGGCGGTCGCCGCGGGAGGGGCCCACACCTGCGCTCTCGCCCGGGACGGCGGCGTGTGGTGCTGGGGCGACGGGTCGAGCGGCCAACTGGGGCAAGGCAGCGCGAGCGACTCCGTCACGCCGGTCGCCGTCACCGGCCTGCCGGAACCGGCGGTCGCCATCGATGCCGGGGCCTACCACACCTGCGCGCTCCTGCAGGACGGCGATGTGGCGTGCTGGGGAGAGAACCGCCTCGGACAGATCGGCGATGGCACGCGGACCTCCCGCAGCTCCTCAGTTCTGGTTCAGGGGCTCACTGGGAAGGCTCGTGCGGTCACCGTAGGCTCGTCATTCAGTTGCGCGCTGCTCGAAGTGGGCGCCGTCCAGTGCTGGGGGTCGAACGAGCTCGGCGAGCTCGGAACCGGGACGTTCTCCACTCCACCCTCAGGCAACGAGCCGCCCGCTCCGCCGACGACCGTCACCGGGCTCGGCCGCGGTGTGACGGCGCTGTTTGCCGCCGGCAACCACGCCTGTGCCGAGCTCGAGGGCGGCGGGCTGAGATGCTGGGGCGCCAACGAGCTCGGCCAGCTCGGCGACGGCACCGTTGAGGGTCGCGACCGGCCCGTGCCGTGGCGTGGCATGCGGGCAAAGCTGCCGCCATTACCGGCAACCCCGAAGCCGGGACGGATACAAGGCCTCGACGTTTCCTACCACAGCGGTCGCGTCGACTGGCAGAACGCCGTGGCGCGCGGTCACCAGTTCGGGTTGACGCTCGCGACGGCCGGCGACGACTTCCGCGATCCCTTCTTCGCCGCCCACTGGGAAGGTATGCGCCAGGCGGGCCTCGTGCGCGGGGCGTACCACTTCTTCGTCGCGGCCGACGATCCCGGGCAGCAGGCGCGGATCTTTCTCTCGCAGGTGCTCTTCGAGCCGGGCGACCTGGCGCCGGTGGTGGACGTCGAGACCATGGGCGGAGAGCCGACCGACGATCTTCCCGATCGGCTCGGGGTCTTCCTTCGCCTGATAGAGAGGGGCGTCGGCGTGAAGCCGATCATCTACACCGGCCCCTCCTTCTGGAACGCTCACATGACCGCCGAGTTCGGTGACAACCCGTTGTGGATCGCGCAGTACGGTGTCGACCAGCCGACCGTGCCCGCAGGTTGGACGCGTTGGCAGATGTGGCAGTGGCAGGGCAACGCCGATCTGCCTGACGTCGCGCCGATGGTCGATCTCGACCGGCTGCATCCGGACGTCGACCTCGAGGAGCTGTTGATCCCCGAGGCGGGTCGCTGAGGATCGATCGACTTGGCCTTGGGCGCCGTCGAGACCTCTGAATACCCTCGTGGGCCGTTGCGTCGTCGGCTCGGCAAGGGTGCGGCTATGATGCCGGGGCATGACCCTCGCCGTTCTCACCTCGACTGCAGCGGACGCGCGTGCCGTCGCCGAGATCCTCGGCGCGCGCCGTCGCGGGGACGGCTTCTTGCACTCGTCCGATGTCGTGGTGGTCTGGCTCGACGGCGACCCGCCGTCCGAGGCCTGCCGGGAACTGCTGCGCCGGATCGTGACCAGCCGCAAGGTGACCCGCGTAGCGGCGATGGTGAGGGGGGACGACGCGGCGCCGCGCCTGCGAGCCGAGCTCGCCGCGGCCGGCTGCTCCCGCGAGGCCGAGCTCGTGGCACCCGACGACGTCCCGACCCTGATCGCTGGGCGGCACCAGAAACGCCTCCGTGCTCTCCTCCGGGACGTCTTCGGCCACCGGAGCTTTCGGCCGTTTCAGGAAGAGGTCTGCCGGGCGGTGGCGTCCGGCCGCGATGCGCTGCTGGTGATGCCGACCGGGGCCGGTAAGAGCCTCTGCTACCAGCTCCCGGGCCTCGCGCGCGGCGGTCCGACCGTGGTCGTGTCGCCCCTGATCGCCCTGATGGAGGACCAGTCCCAGGCCCTGTGCCGGCTCGGCCTCGCCGCCGACCGGGTCCACTCCGGCCGCTCGGCCGCGCAGCAGGCCGCGGCGCTATCGGGGTGGCGCAAGGGTGCTCTCGACTTCCTCTTCGTGGCTCCGGAACGGCTCGGGTTCGAGGGCTTCGTCGAGCGGCTGACGGTCCGCCAGCCGACCCTGGTGGCGATCGACGAGGCGCACTGCATCTCACACTGGGGGCACGACTTCCGCCCCGACTACCGGAAGCTCGGCGAGCGTCTGCCGGCCCTGCGTCCGGCACCCCTCATCGCGCTCACGGCGACCGCCACGCCGCGCGTCCAGCGCGACATCCTCGACCAGCTCGGGATCCCGTCGGCAGAGGTCTTCATCCGCGGCTTCCGCCGCGAGGACCTCGCGCTCGAGGTCGTCGAGGCGCCGCCGTCGGCGCGCCGCGGCGCGATCGCGAGGCTGCTGGCGGACAAGGCCCGCAGACCGGCGCTGGTCTACGCACCGAGCCGACGCGAGAGCGAGGAGCTCGCGCAGGAGCTCGCTGCGGAGCACCCGTGTGCGGCCTACCACGCCGGAATGCCGGCGGCCGACCGGGACCGGGTCCAGACCGCCTTCCTGGCCGGTGAGCTGGAGATCGTCGTCGCCACGATCGCATTCGGCATGGGCATCGACAAGCCCGACATCCGCACCGTAGTCCACGCGGCGCTTCCGTCGTCGGTGGAGGCCTACTCCCAGGAGATCGGCCGCGCCGGGCGCGATGGGGCCGGGGCGCGGGCGGTGCTGCTGTGGTCGTGGGGCGATCGCCGGACCCACGAGCACTTCCTGGAGCGCGACTACCCGCCGCTCGAGCGCATGGAGAAGGTGTTCCGGGCGCTGAGGACCGAGCTGATCCCACTCGACGAGCTCGCAGATCGGGTCGGGCTCGCCCGGGAAGACGTCGAGGCCGCAGTGGACAAGCTCTGGATCCACGGGGGCGCGCGGGTGACGCCGGACGAGCGGGTCGGCCGCGGCGGCGACGGTTGGCGCGAGCCCTACCTCGAGCAGCGCGCGCACCGTGAGTGGCAGCTCGAGCAGATGGTCGCCCAGGCGACGACGACCACGTGCCGCATGACCGCCCTCGTGCGCCACTTCGGCGACCCGGACGACGACGGCCGTGGCTGCGGCCTCTGCGACCGGTGTGCACCCGCCTCTGCCGCTCTCGTCCGACGTCGCGCCCTGCGTTTGGGCGAGAGGGAGCTGCTGGGCTCGGTGCTGCACGCGCTCGCCGACCGCGGCCAGGCCAGCTCCGGTCAACTTTTTCGCGACGTTGCGGAGAACGCCGGCCTCGAGCGCGGCGACTTCGAACCGCTACTCGACGCGCTCGCGATGGCGAGGCTGGTCGAGGTCGAGCAGGAGTCCTTTGTTCGCGACGGGAAGGAGATCCGATTCCGCCGGGTCCGTCTGGCGGCCATGGGGCGCCTCAAGGGCGAGCTTGGGCTCGGCGAGGTTCGGGTCGTGGAACCGCTCGCCGCTGCTCCTCGGCGACGGGCTTCGAAGCGCTCGCCCCCAGGGCGGGCCGAGCAGCCACTGCCAACCGTGCTTTCGGTGGCGGACGAGCACCTGGTCGCGACGCTCAGGGAGTGGCGGCTGCAGGAGGCGCGCCGCCAACGGGTTCCGGCCTACCGGATTCTCACCGATCGCGACCTCGAGGCCCTGGCCCGCGCACGGCCGTCGGACGAGGCCGAGCTGCTTGAGGTGCCCGGCATCGGGCCGTCCAAGGCGCGCCGGTTCGGGCGTCGCCTGCTGGCCCTCATTGCCGAAGGGTGATCGCCTCCTCGTCAGCGTGGCTGCAGCGCGATCGTGGTCGGGTCCTGGGAGGTCCCGTCGACCATCGACAAGGCGCCGGCGACTCTGCCCGAGCCGCCGGTTACCGTGACCACGACCTG
>CAZQYU010000226.1:0-5712 GCA_964597585.1 uncultured Thermoanaerobaculia bacterium | reverse complement strand
ACGCGTCGGACGGAGCCGACCGGGCGCTCGCCGCCGCGATCGCAGAGATCGAGGCGGGACCTCGCACCACCCCGCTCATCGACCAGCCGGCGCCGGGTGAAGACGCGACGGCCACCTTCCTGGTCAGGAGCACAGACGGCCAGGCGCCACGCATCGTCTCCGACGTCACCGGCTGGGGTGAGAGCCCGGACGACAGCTCCTTCGACCTCGGCATCGGCAGCATGACGCGGATCGGCTCGAGCGACTGGTACCGGCTCGACGCGCAGGTCGCGCCCCGCGCGCGTATCGAGTACCTGGTCGTCCACGGGCAGACCGACTACCGGATCGACCCGAACAACCCCCGACGGGCGTGGACCCGCGGCACCGATGCCGTCTCCGAGCTGGTGACACCCGACTACGTACCACCTCCGGAGCTCACCGACCCTCCCGTGACGCCCGTCGGCAGAACGGTCGAGGCGACCATGGACAGCCGCGCGCTCGGCCGGCCGCGCCGGGTGCTCGTCTACCTGCCCCCCGGGTACCGCGATGGCGGCGCCTACCCGGCCGCCGTGTTCCACGCCGGCTGGGGAGTCGCCCACGAGGGCCAGGCGCCGCGTATCCTCGACTGGATGATCGCGCACGGGGAGATCGCGCCGATCGTCGGGCTCTTCCTCGAGTCGTACCTGCCGGGCGAGGGGACCAACCACGAGGGCGTGCCGATGCGGACGTTCCTCACCTCGGAGGTCCCGGCGTGGCTGCGGGCGAAGTACCGCGGCGTCTCGTCGCGAGCCGACGACTGGGCCGTGCTCGCCATCTCGTACGGCGCCAAGGACGCGCTCGACGCCGCCCTCGCTCCGGTCGGAACCTACCGTCGCCTGGGTCTGCTGATCCCGGGCCGCAGGCTCACCGGGACCGACCTCCAGAGGTTCGCGCAGGGGAACGGCCCCCGGCTCGAGGTGGCCATCCTCGCCGGGCTCTACGACCAGGCTAACCTCCCCACCGCGCGTGCCGCCCGCCGGGCGCTCTCGGGCGCCGGCCACCACGTGGACTTCATCGAGGTCCCGGAGGGCCACAACGGGACCACCTGGCGCAACCACCTGCGGGACGTGCTCGTCAGCCTGTTCGGGGGTCCGGACGCGGCGTCTGGTCGGCCGTAGCGCGCAGGCGTACTCGACAGTACGTCGAGCACTCCGAGGTGAGAAGGCACCGCTGAGTGCAGCGCATCGCCGGCCGCAGCAGAAGTCTGGTGAATAGTGCGGGCTAGACCTCAGGACACTACAACGCCCGGATGAGCTTCCCAACCTCGTCAAGGCTGCACCTCGTGGGTTGATCCGGCGCAGGGGATCTTGGCATTCCGCCGATCGATTGCCTCCGTTGTACCGACGAGGTAATCTCGAAATCTCATGATCTTCTTGTCGGGGGTTGGCATGAAGCCGTTCCGTCTCTGGTGTCTGGTTCTCTGGGTGGCCGTCGCCACGGTGGCAGGTGCCGACCCCGGCCCCGGCGAGCGTCAGTCGCCGGTCCGGACCGCGGCGGCCGAGCTCGAGGAGACGACGATCTACTTGCCGGGCGGCGTGCCGCTGGTATTGGTGCGGATTCCGGCCGGCACTTTCGCCATGGGCTCGCCCGCCGAAGAGCGGGGACATCGACCCGAAGAGGAACCACAGCACGAGGTGACGCTGAGCCAGGACTTCTACCTGGGCAAGTACGAGGTGACGCAGCGGCAATGGGCGGCGGTCATGGGGCGGAACCCCTCGGGCCTCACGGAGTGCGGTCTGGAGTGCCCGGTGGAGATGGTCTCGTGGAACGAGGTCTGCGGAGGGCCGACCGGTGCGTCCTGTGCACCCTCGAGCTTCGTCGGCACGCTCAATCGGCTGCTGGGCGCAACCGGCTTCCGGCTGCCTACGGAGGCGGAGTGGGAGTACGCCGCTCGTGCGGGAAGCTCGACCGAGTTCTCGTTCGCCGCGCCGGCGGACTGGGGGACGATCTGCTACGGCTTCCCCGAGGCCGAGGCCTACATGTGGTGGTGCGGCAACGCGGACTTCACCACTCATCCGGTCGGCCAGAAGCTGCCGAACAACTGGGGCCTGCACGACGTGCACGGCAACGTCGCCGAGTGGACGGCGGACTGGTACGACGTGGACTATTACCAGGCCTCGCCTTCCGTCGATCCCCCGGGTCCGGAGTCGGGCGCCAACCGGGTTCATCGTGGAGGTGGATGGACGGCGACCGCCGCTGGGGCCCGATCGGCGTTCCGCTCGTGGGCTGGAGTCGATCTCCGCGAGAGCCGCATCGGCTTCCGTCTGGCTCTGACCCCGGGGGAGGAGCTCGCGTACCGTTACTGGCTCCAGATCGCCACCCACGCCGACGGCGCATCGGGAAGCCAGTGGAGAACCGATGTCGTTCTGAGGAACGCAACGGCCGAGCGGGCCGAGGTCCGGTTCATCCTCCATACCACTTCGGGCGACGTGACCATGCAGGGGACCGTCGAAGCCTCGGCCCAGGGCATCTTCGAGGACGTCGTTTCGCTCATGGGAGCGAGCGGGTCGAAGGGCGCTCTCGAGATCGTCTCGGATCAGCCGTTCGAGGTGGCTGGACGCATCTTCAGCCGCAGCGAGGAGGGCTCCTTCGGCCAGTTCCTGGGAGGCTACGCCGAGGCCGACGGGCTGTCGGCGGGCGGGTCGGCGCGCCTTCTCGGCCTGCGGCAGAGCGAGGGGAGCTTCCGGACCAACCTGCAGTTCACGAACGCGGGCGGGACCCCTGCGACCCTCCACGTGCGCCTTCTTTCCACGGTGGGCGTGCAGCTCGCCGAGTACGGCGTCGCCCTCGAGCCGGGTCAGGTCGTGCAGGACCAGGAGCCTTTCGCGCGCCGGGCAGGGGCGAGGGAGCTCGGCTGGGGCTGGGCCGAGGTCACGGTAATCTCCGGGACCGGCGTCCTGGCGTCGGCCTCGGTGATCGACTCCCGGACGAACGACGCCACGACGATGCCGATGTCGAGGTAGTGGAGCATCCGTCCGGCATCCCACATTTCCGCGCGGGGTACGAGTCGGCTTCGCGAGGACGATCGAGAGCCTGCGCCGGGACCCACGTGACGCGAAGGTGCCCGGTACGGCCGGCGCGCGATCCGTCCGAGCGGCGGCTCTCTGTCGCGTTGGTGCATGAGTTTGTCGTCTGCGTGCCTGTGCTTTGCCCCCGCGGGACCTACCTTGTTGGTTGACGACAACACAACCAGGGTCAAAGAGACCCGGATCGGAGACGGCACACGAGACGAACGTGGTCTGGCGTCGGACGGTGGCGTGGAATCGGACTCGGCCTGCTCGCGGCTGCGGTGGCGTCTGCAGCGGCCCCGGTGTCGGCCCAGGTCAACCAGACGATGCACTGCGGTGGTCAGTTGACTCTTGTTGCCACCGCGCTTATTAGACTGAATGCAATAGATTTGTGGATAGAGAATCAGCCAACAGTTCCCGCAGCACACCGGTGAGGCCGCGGGGACCCTGGCCGCCTTGCTGCGTCGCGCCGCCATGGCGTGCGCGTGCGGGCGGGAACCTGCGGGGAGGTAGACCATGAGAAGCGTACACGTCCTCGTTCCACTGGTGATCGCCATGGCCATCGCAACGGTCGGCGCGGCAGCGGTGAACCCGTGCCTCGTCGTGACCACTCACGGCTCGAGGTGGCAGTACAGCAATGAGGCGTGGAGATACCCGGCCTTCAAGGTCCACCAGAGCAGCTTCGTGGTGCAGCACACGATCACGATGGACAGGCTCCTGGAGTCGCAGGCAGAGCGGACGCTCGGGGAGTACTCGAGGTTGGACCTGAGCTTCGAGCTCACCGAGCAGGTCGATGACGCGCTGCTGTTCCATCTCAGCGGGTCGACCCCGAACTACCAGGGTGTGCGGCTGAGCCTCGAGGTCGAGGACCCTCTCGGCGTCGAGTATCGCCAGGCGAATGACGTGAGCGAACGGACGCTGCACATCGACCAGCCGGTCCAGGGAACCTACCTGATTCACCTCTACTCCGACAACGGCGCCACGTTCACCTTGGACATCGGCGTCGGCAAGTCGCCGTTCATGACGATCGACCTCTCGCACTACCATGCGCTGATCGTTCCGGACCTCGATCCCCTTTCGCCACGCGAGATCAACAACCTGAAGAGCTACGTGGACGCCGGCGGCAAGCTTGTGGTCCTTTCCGACTTCATCCAGGGGGCGAGCTACTTCTCCTCGAGCAACTTCACCGCCCTCAACAACCTGCTGGAGCCGACGAACATCCAGTTCACGGGCGAGCTGCTGACGTCGACGGACCATGTGACGGCCAACCACCAGGAGATCAACGTGCTGAGCGACGTCAGGCCGAGCCGGGTCACCAGCGGCGTCACGCAGGTCGTCTCGACGGGCTCGACCCTCGACGTCACCGGTTCTGCGACCGGGCTCGTGTTCGACGACGAGGGCGAGCCGGTCATCGCCCTCGATCGCCAGGGTAGCGGCGAGGTGCTCGTCGTGGGAACCGGGATAGGATTCAACGGTGACTTCCATCTCAGCGAGAACGACCTCCTCGCGACCAGGATCGTGGAGTGGGCCACGGACCTGCGGTCATCTCTCTTCATCACTGCCGCGGCCGCTGCCGGGGGAATGAGTGGCACCTACTGGTCGACCGACGCCTGGGTCCATAACCGGACCGACGTGGTGATCGACGTCGCGGGCGCCTTCCTCGCGCAGCAGACCGACAACAGCGCCGCGGTCGCGGCCCCGACAGCGCTGGGCACGATCCAGCCTGACGGATTCCTGAAGGTCACCGACATCGTGTCGGCACTGGGCAAACAGGGCAAGGTCGGAGGGATCTACCTGGAGGCCGTCGCGCGAGAGGCGACGTCGTCGGCCGACTACCTCCGGGTCAGCTCGCACACGTGGACGCCGAACCCCTTCGGGAACGGCACGTTTGGTCAGGGCATCCCCGGGGTCGCCCCGGGTGAGGACACCGAGGTGCGTGCGCCGGGCGTGTTCGAGTCCAGCTCGCGACGCACCAACTTCGGCGTGCTCAACACCTCGAACGCCCAGCTCGACGTTCGCATCGACATCCTCGACGGCGGTGGAACGCAGCGCGCTACGGTCACGTGGCACCTCCTGCCCTACGAGCAGCGGCAGAGCTCGGTGGCGTCGGCAGGGATCAGCAGTCTGGATGGTGGCAGCGCGGTGTTCACGTCGACCACTGGCTCCGGTTCGTTCCGTGGCTATCTCTCGATCGTGGACAACGACTCGGGCGACGCGGTCTATGTCGAGGCGAGGTAAGCGAAAGGGCGTTGGGAAAACGTGTCGGGCATCTCATGCTGGGTTGCGGCCAAGCGGGCCCGTTCCTCACATGGTCGCGACCCGTCAGGGACACCTACGTACCTCACGGCCCAACGAACAAGGCTGCACTGGCGGCCGAGCGCCGCCGATCAACCGGACGTGGCAGTGTGGCCCGTCGCGGTCACAGCTGGCGCGGCGTCGCTCACGAGCTCGGCGGCGATGGCCTCGACGCAACGCGACAGGGCTCGCGCAACCGCGGTCGGTGTCGCCTGTTCGGCGGGCCGCTCGCAGGTATAGGTCTTGACCAGCAACGGTGGCTGGGAGCGCGGGTGCGTCGGATCGCGGACCGTGGCCTCGAGGGTCAGCCTGGCTGCGGCGCCGCCGCCGGGTCGATCGACCTGGCCGCAGTCGACCACGGTGCCCGTGACCGCCAGGACCGGCGCGTCCG